>NZ_CP045369.1:2296000-2603000 GCF_009363535.1 Microbulbifer sp. THAF38 | reverse complement strand
GTTCCCTCATCACATATTAGCTCCCAGGTTCCTCCATTGGGTACATTGGAAAAAATGGTAGCTTTCTTCAGGTGATGACCCTGGGGCATTTGCTCCACATTGATATGGGCATGAAATTTTAACAATTCCCCTTGCTTCACCTTATCCAGATGGGGTGGGGGAAATGTGGCCTGCTCAGCATCTTCACTGAGCTTGCGGACGATGGTTGTTGAGGACATGTCCCACTCTATGGGTTCCATAATAGGCACCTCGCAACAATGAATAATTTTGCCTTGAGAGAGCTAAATCTCATGACAGCTAATAAAATCGTTGCTAGTTTAAGAGTTTATGAAATGGGTCCCCAATTCTAGGAAAAGAATCAAGATATTTTGTTGGCGGTGATTCAGGTGGGTTTTTGCAAGAAATTGAGCAGTATTTACGGGCTGATTTTAGGCTAACAATGGCAGCCCTGTTCTATGTTCTAGTACATCTAGATAATTTTTTGCCTCTCCTCGACTGTGAAAAGCCCTTACCATAATGCCCTCATTAGATTTCGCGTATTTGAAGACAAGAACTACCTGATAGCTGGTTTCGCTTCTCCTGTTCTCTTTCTAATGGCGGGAGTAAGAGATTATTTTAAATCCCTTGAAAATTTTGAGAGATTTTTTTTTAGTCCAGCTGTACCAGAGGATCCGGTTTTTAGATATATATTGTTTACTATCTAAATCAATGTAGTGACTCTTTTTAAAAGAGAATGTGATTACGGCGAGCAGGCAGAGTACGGCTGTGGCGGCCCAGGCGAAGATGGAGCCAGTGTCCAAGGCGAAGCTAAGGCTCACAAACAGCCAAATCAGTACAAAACCACCCAGTATGTAAGTAATTATTCTATTAGACTGCAGTTCCATTTTATTGCTTCTATCCTAAAAGCTTTCTGGGTACGCCGGGCATACACAGAATTTTTATCCATAATGAATGGAAAAAATGGGAAGATCTCTCCCTAAGGGCTTTTGCGAAGGTGAGAATACTCTCACCGCGCTCCTTTGTCAGCCTCTCGGTGAGTTTTAGATGGGTTATAGAGGCCAGGTGCGGTTTGTGGATATTTGGTTGGGGGTTACAGCAATTGCTAGGAATAAAATTCTGCCAAAAAAGAAGAATGGGGGTTATTAACCCCCGTAGAAGATCAAACTTGGGCTGTTCGACCCTGAAGAGGTTCACGCAACTGCTCCGCCATCCCCAGTAAGAGAGACTCCGTGGTTTCCCAATCGATACACTTGTCGGTAACTGAGACACCGTATTCCAGATCATCCAGATTGGCGGGAATCTTTTGGTTACCGGCTTTCAGGTTACTCTCCACCATAATGCCAATAATTGATTGGTTGCCATCAAGAATCTGGTGGGTCACATTATCTACCACCAGGGGCTGTAGTTCGTGGTTTTTATTGGAGTTGGCGTGGCTGCAGTCGACCATGATATTGGGGGTAATTCCGGCGCTACGCAGCTCCTGTTCACACATAGCGACACTGACCGAATCGTAATTTGGCTTGTCATTACCCCCACGCAGCACCACGTGGCCATAAGAGTTGCCGGAAGTGTGAATAATGGCCACCTGGCCGCGCTTGTTGATACCCAGGAATCGGTGGGGATTAGCGACAGATTGCAAGGCATTAATCGCCACTTCCAATCCGCCATCGGTACCATTCTTAAAGCCTACGGCAGAGGAAAGGCCGCTGGCCATTTCACGGTGTGTCTGGGATTCGGTGGTGCGAGCGCCAATGGCAGACCAGGAGATCAGGTCTTGCAGGTACTGGGGAGAGATTGGGTCCAGCGCTTCGGTAGCAGTGGGTAGCCCCAGCTCGGCGACATCTAAAAGTAGCTTGCGGCCGATATGCAGGCCTTCCTCAATCTTGAAGGAATCATTCAAGTGGGGATCGTTGATCAGGCCCTTCCAGCCAACTGTGGTGCGCGGCTTCTCAAAATAGACTCGCATTACTATCAGCAGGGTATCGGAAACCTTGTCAGCCACCGCTTTCAAGCGCTTGGCATAATCCATTGCGGCGTCCACATCGTGAACGGAGCAAGGTCCGATAACCACCATCAAGCGGTGGTCTTTGCGATCGAGGATATCACGCACGGCGCTGCGCCCTTTGGCGACAGTCTCTTCGGCGGCATCGCTAATGGGGAGCTCTGCTTTCAGCATCTCCGGGCTGATCAGGACTTCCTGGGAGACGACATTCAGGTCGTCGAACTGCTGTGTAGTCATAGCGTCTTCTGATTACTCTGTTCCTTAGTGCCGCTCTGCACCTGCAGGCGGATGACTTATCCTACTGTGCTGCAAAGAATAGGGCGAGGGTTTCATTTGCAACCAAATAATAGGTCTGATTTTGGGGTGCACATTTGTATTTTTCCCATGACAGTTTGGCACTTCAGGGACGTTTAGAGGAAGTTGCTTAGGAGAGTTTTGGCGTGGAAGAAGTGATGATTTGGAGCTTCATCAGTTGAGTTCAATCTTGCCCATGAGCACTGAATCATTGATAGGTGATCAATGTGGCTCCCTTTCAGAGTTGTTCATGTTCAAAGGGGCCAGCTTTTGATGAGCCACTCATTATGTGAGCAGCTCAGTTTTACAGAGATAGGAATAGCAATCCAAGTAACCACCTTGATACATCTAATGTCAACCGCCTAGATAACTTAACTAAGGGGAAAAATTTAGTCTGTTGTAGTGGCCCACTAAATTTGGGAGAAGTTTTTGTTCATCTGTGCGGTGAACGGAATGACAGCGCTCACACGGTTGCCTGCAGGCACACTTTTAGCCTGCCAAGCCTCTCGCGAGCTCTTCGTTGATATCATGCGTTAGGTTTCTGTCTTAGCTCGGCAAAGTGGAATAGAGCTTTCGGAGTATACGGTTGAGCGTACACTTAGGCATATGGAGAAGAAGTTGCCTCCTGGAGTGCTCAATAAGGCTCCTGGTTCGATGTATTTCGATATAGTATCTGGAAGGCGCCTGGAGCTTGAGCCCCTAAATGGTGCTGTTGTGCGAAGAGGGAAGCTGCTGAAGGTAGCAACACCGGTTAACAGTTTTGTCTACGTCGGATGCAGTGGTGTTTGATAAAAATACAATCAGGAATTTTATGGGTTAACGGTTTGGGGTAGCCGACAACTTCCGTTTAGCTAGTTACCTCCAGTGTGGTCATGTAGTGACCTTGCTCGCTCTCCCCATTGCAACCCTGTCTCAATGGTCTCGCATATCCGGAATCTCCTGGAGCTACCGAATCAGTATGGTGTCATCATCGAATACGGTTGTCATAGTAATAATGTTACCCTGAGGAACCTGTGACTATATACCTCACCTAGAAGAGGGCTTCAGCCTGGACTACCAATAGTTGATGGCAGGTAAACAAAAGGAAGGCATTCGCAGGGAATCCAAGTAAAGGCACGCTCCAACAACTAGAGGGCTAGGTTCTGAAAACTAGAGAAGAAGCGTTTCAGCTACTAGATCATCTGAATGCACCTCAGCATCTTATTAATCATGTAGCACTGGTTGGTGAGGCGGCCGATCTCCTGATCGAAAAGTTTATGGAAATGAAAGTGAACCTCGATCCAGACTTTGTCCGTATTGGTGTAGTAATACATGATATTGGGAAAATTACACATACCAATGAAATGTATGGCCCAGGATCACAACATGAACCTGAAGGTGAAAGGATATTACTCTCGAGAGGTTTTGCACCAGCAATTGCGCGATGCTGTCTTTCTCATGCTCGTTGGAGTGATATGGAATGGACGATAGAAGAGCTAACGATTGCGCTCTCAGACAAATTGTGGAAAGGTAAGCGCGTAGAAGAGCTTGAGCTGCAATTGATTGATCGAATATCTCATACCTTAGGCGCAGATCGTTGGGATGTATTCCCAGAGCTTGATCTCTGCTTTGAGGCTATTGCGAGTGAAGGCCATAATCGGTTAGAGAGAAGTGCGGCTAATTGAAGCGAAGAATTACTAAACTATGTACGGACAATAAATTGTACGCTCTTCCTATATTGGCCAGCTTTTCAACCCGATAGATCACTAAAAAGAGTTAAAGCGCTCTCGTTCAATGGTTCGTCATGTAATTTAATTTATTTATCATTAGGCTCTGATATGGTAATGGCAAAAAAGTATAATGTTTGTGATTTTTTGGATGAAGTGGTAGATAAGTTAAACAATAAGCATAAGAAAATGTAACCCGAACTTACTGGCAGGCATGGTTTGAATTTATTCACTGTATCAGCGAAGCTAGGTTGATCGAGGGCATCATTAAAATCTGAGAAGAAACATGCTCTTTATAGCAGCTATTGTATTGTTTAGACTTGTTTTTATGCTAAAAGTAACTCCAGTACCAAATCACGTACCAGCTTTAAATTTAGAATATTACCCAGAAGAGTAGGTTGATATTATCTATGGATAAATTGGTCAGTTTTCTTGGTCTGTGGTGATTTACTGGTGACGCATGCAGGAATGATAATATATAAAGCCTAAGTTTTTAAATCTGAGTTTTATCAAGAGTATGAAATGAATAATAATAGAATTTCAGAGTTGGACTGGTTAAGAGTCATATTGATCCTGGCGGTATTTCTTCATCATGTATTAATGCCATTTAACGGAGATGGATGGCATATCATGAATGCACAGTCTAGCAAGCTGCTTGATGATATCATGGTATATTTCGAGCAGTTTAGGCTGCCAATACTATTTTTTATTGCTGGTGTCGGAAGTGTGTTGCTACTTCGCAAGGTTCATCCATATCAATTTTTACATGATAAATTTCTTAGATTGTTTGTTCCGCTACTCATCGGGGTGTTGATTGTTGTTCCTCCTCAGGGTTACATTGAGGACATTGCCAAATATGATTCATTTTTACAGGCATTCCCTAAGCTAGCACTTAAGTTTGATTCAAATCATCTTTGGTTTATTGAGTACTTGGTCGTCTTTTCCTTGCTAGCCGTACCGTTTCATTTGTTTTTAGAGTCGCAATGGGCAAGCTCACTTAAAGAATTTTTGGAGTGGTTATCAGATACATCCTGTGGTCTATTTGGGTTAGTTTTGGTATTAATTATACTCAGAGTGGGCCTGAAATTATATTTTCCTGATAATGGTCATGGTATAGATAACCTATCTTCCTCCTTGTTTTATTTATTTTTCTTTGCTGCAGGTATGATTTGCATACAATCCCAGAAGGTCTGGCTATCGCTGGAAAAGTACCGACGAAAAAACTTTACGTGGTTGCTGGTCAGCTCATTTATTTTCTATGGTTATTACTATTCGCCAGACTTAAGCGAGTATCTATCATTGCAAACTCGTTGGTCGATTTGGTGGTTTGTGTGCTGTTTGGTCGCTTGGTCAGCGCTATTGACCCTTTTGGGGTATGCTCAGCGCCACCTAACAACTACTCCTAAATGGCTAAAATTAAGCAATGAATTAATTTTTCCTTTTTATATTTTCCACCAAACAGTCATCGTGGTGGTTGGTTACCATGTCATTAGCTTGCCCATCTCTTTGACCTATAAAGCTATGATATTAGCTATTAGTGCTTTTTTTATAACCGCAGCCATATGTTTGCTAGTTATTTATCCATTTAATTTAACACGTAGATTCTTCGGGCTTAAGCCTAGAAGGAGTAACGTCAGTGATGGTATTGCTTACAATAAAGCTGTTCGCCGGCCTGCCAGGGAAACGTAATATGAGTATGAGAATTACAGCTTCTCCCCTGTAAGACGTGGTAATCATAAGGAGCAGATGAGGGCTTAACGAGCATCACTAAATTTATGAGGAGACCGGTCAGGTAGTAATTCATAGGGGCTGCTTTGGGGGAGGGTACCTATCTCTAATCGATAGCCTTTCACGTCTAATGTTGTAGGTAAGCGTCTGTTTTATTTTTTGGATGTCACTGGTTCTGAGAGTTAGCACTAGCATGTCAAATTCCTACCGATGACAAAGCTGTGGGTGGCTCTGCGATAAGAGGCTTTCTGGAGGAGTGTGGTGATCCCGTAAACTATAGATGTACATAGATGTCACAAATCAGAGAGGGAACCATCAAGAAAAAATATTGCACGATTAATTGAACTGCGAATGTTCACCTGCCATGAATGTCGATTTACTCTATAAAAGAGCATCTCATTACATCTAATACAAATCTTCAGTCTAGAAGCCGCCAGGTAAGGCTATGGTGCCAATTTATATTTTTAAGGCAAGCTTAGGCTACTCATTATCCCACTCTATCTTTACTGATTTGGAAGCTAACCCCTTTAAGTTGATAGTGTTGAACAAGGCAGGTGCTATGATGTCAATAGTTCGAAAAAAAACGAATAATTTGCGAGCCATGATTCAAGTCAATGTTATAATCGATTGTCGAGATACTTATTTGTCTAGCTTTGTTTCAAAAGGAAAGGGGTAAAATGAAAAGATTAATGCTTGGTACATTTTTGTTGCTGTTAAATTTAAATGTATCTTTTGCGGGTGTGATGGAGAGTGAACAGAAACGTTACAAAGAGATTTTAGTAGAAAATATTGAAGCTGATGAGCCTGGCGTTGCTGTTATTGTCAGTAAAAAAGGTAAAGTGCTTTTTCAAGGGGCCCATGGCCTCGCAAATCTAGAGCACAATATACCACTAACACCTAATAGTGTATTTCGTCTGGGCTCTATCACTAAACAGTTTACTGCAGCGGCAATAATGATGCTGCAGGAACAGGATAAGCTTTCGCTAACGGATAATATTCATAAATATATACCTGACTTTCCAACTGAAGGAAACGACGTAACCATTGAGCATCTCTTAACTCATACTTCTGGTATTGCTAATTACACTGAAGATGAGGAAATTTTTGCTAAAGAAATACAGGTTCCAACAACTATCGATGATATGTTGGTTCGCTTTGCTAAACACCCAATGCAGTTCAAAACGGGTGAAGAAATGCGCTACTCGAACACCGGGTATATTCTGCTGGGAAAAATTATTGAGGTTGTCAGTGGGCAATCATATGCTGATTTCATTGAGGAAAATATTTTTAAAAAATTAGGTATGCAATCGAGCTATTACGCTAGCTCTAAAATCATCCCCAATAGAGCAAATGGTTATGATTTGACGCCGAATGGTGTTGTTAATGCGATGTATATAGATATGATGTGGCCTCATGCAGCGGGAGCCCTTTTATCTACCGTGAGTGATTTGAATATTTGGTTTAGTGCTTTGCGGGAAGGTGGTTTGATATCTAAAAAAAGCTATAAAATGATGACTGAACCGTTTAAATTAAATGATGGTTCAATATCAAACTATGGTTACGGGCTGGGTGTCAGCAAGTTTAACAAGTATGACATTATTGCACATAGTGGTGGTATACCTGGTTTTGTTACTGATGCTTTTTATGCTCCATCGGAAGATTTATATGTCGCTGTTTTAAGTAATTTGAGTAGCCGCAATCCTAGCTTTATCAGCAAGCTACTGGCAGCCGAAGCGCTTGACATACCCGTACCTAAATTTGAACCCGTCCCACTTGATGAAAGTAAGGTCAAGGGTTTTATGGGTAGTTATAAAGTGGATGCAGGCTCTGTGCGGACTTTGTCGCTAGAAAATGGAAAAGTCTTTTCACAAAGAAATGATGGGCCAAAATTTGAAATCACTCCGATGTCAGAGAATAGTTTTTATTTTGAAGGCACTTTGACTTACATGGTCATTGAGAATGGTGAAGGGGGCGAGCAGATCATGAATTTCTATAGTGATCTTGCCTTAGAGCCTCAGAAAGCGATAAAAATATAACTAGAACTTATCTCCTCCCTGTCTGTAGGGGCAGGGTGGATGTCATTTTTTTCAAAATAGAAATCCTTACTTCTTCTCAAGCCTTGGGTTGCCATTTTCTGGTAGGGGACCTTGGTAAGTGATGCTTGTAGTCGGATTGGGGCGGGCGCGAGGGCGATGGGTTCAAATAGAAAGTAGGGGGTTAGGTACTTAGAGATTGGGAATTCAAAATATAAAATATATTGATGTTCAATCAGCCTTCATTGCGTAAGCTAGCTATACACTTTGAGATTTAACAATGAACATAAAAGTTTTACTTTCAATCGCTATTTTGGCTCTTTATTCGATTAATAACTTTGCCTCTGAAGGAAGTCCCGTACAGACGGTAGAGAAAATTTTGGAAGACGCAGTTGACGAAAAAAGAAGACTTTCAGATTTGGTCGGCCTTGGTGCCATAGTTATTCAGGATGGTAAGGTCGTTGGCCTTTCCGTCAGTGGTGAGCGTAAGAAAGGCAGTGATTCGTTTGTTAGCCTAGATGACAAGTGGCATATCGGTTCTATTACGAAATCTTTCACTGCCACAATGATTGCTCGTCTGATTGAAAGAGGCGATTTAGACTGGGGTACTTCTATTGAAGATGTGTTTCCAGATGAAAGTAAAATTAACTTAGAATGGAAAAGTGTAACTTTAAGAGATTTGCTCACTCATACATCTGGAGTTGCACGCGATTTCTCACCCTTTATTTTTTTTAAAAATCCTGAAGCGGGTGCTGCTAGAATGAAAGCGAGAGAAACCGCTGTAAAAAATGTACTTGCCAAAAAGCCTGAAACGACACCTGGTCATACTTTTATGTATTCAAATATTGGATATACGATTGCTGGGGTAATGGCTGAAAAGAAGACAGGAATTCCGTGGGAAAATTTAATCATGCAAGAGGTTTTTGCTCCCTTGGGGATCAAGAGTGGGGGTTTTGGAGTGCCAAATGATTCAGAAGATAAGTTGGATCAGCCATGGGGGCATAAAAATATTCTTGGCTTTAAAATAAGCACGAAACAAGATAATTCACCAATTCTTGGGCCTGCTGGTACCATTCATATCTCTCTCTATGATTTGGCTTTATATGCCAGTGAACACCTTAAAGGGTTGAAAGGGCGAGGTACGATTCTGGAGAAAGAATCCTTTCATCGTTTACATTCTCCCAACCTTAATAACTATGCCTATGGGTGGGTAATTGGGTCGCCTAAAGGCTTAGATATTGGTAATGTTCATTGGCATAACGGTTCAAATGGCACGTGGTATTCATTACTTGCAATTTTTCCAGACACTAATTCTTTGATAGTTATTACCTCCAATGATGGAAAATTTCAGTCCGCCCAGCAGGCTTCTTGGGAAATAATCAAGCGTTTGGCCGAGCCGTTGGCAGTTTCACATAACATGTGACAGTGGAGCTGGTTGGTAAAGTGGGGATGAGGCGCTGGGTGCAGAATAGTGAAAGGCGAGCGGTTGGCTCACCAGAGTTGAGGGTTCACTTCAATGTGATAAATATATTTCACCTTTAAGTATCCATACCCATTTAGCTAGCTGTCTCCTAGTATTTTTTAATCCTTTGTTTCAGATAAGATTTTTTGTTGTTTACACTTTTATTTGGTGGGTATCCAGAATCATAGCGGCTGTAGAATTCCACTAATCGTAGAGCTCTACAGCCAAATCATCAGAAAAATTTCAGGATAATCTGGCCGAGCAGCCTTAGATCCGTGGCAACCACAGGCCCATCGTAGCGGCAAAAATACCAATGGCCATAAACACAGTCAGAGGTATCAGGGTACTGACAAAAGCAATTTGGGTACCCTGTCCGGCTCCACGCTTTTGACAGTGAAAATACCACTCCAGCATGGCCAGCGGGAGCAGGTATTGACCGAAGCCCAGGGCATATAGGAACGGCCCGGTAAAAGATTTCCATTCGATTCCCCAGCCGCCGGTGAGCATTGCCCAGCCCATCAGAGCCACACGAAAGAACCACACTGCACTGGCAGCCAAAAAAAGGCGCATGGCCCAGCGGCGGTGCTCGGCAATGCGCTTGGTCATCGCGGTGCGCACTGCCAAAAAGGCAAAAACCAGAATCAGTATACCGTCCATGGTGATGCTGATTTGCGATACCAGATTACCAAAGGTGTGCCGCGTCCAGGTCATGTACATCCCAGCAACACTTGTGATAACGGCCGCTAGCAGATAGCTGCGCCCCAGCCAGCGATGGAATCTGGGGGCATACCGCCGCACCGAGGGGATCAGTTGCAGGGGCCCGCCGCCAATCACAATCACGGCCAATAACACGTGACTAACCGAAGCCAGGTTGCCCAGGGTATCCCCCTCGCGGAAGCCCGTCGGCAGGTGCAGACCCTTTAAGCCGTACAATCCAGACTCGGCGATGGGGGGGTAAAATACGGCCAGGATATAGGTAAGGAAGATCGCATGGCCAATGGCGGCGACATAAAACCAGGTTTTTACTGACAGGTTAACGGCCCGCCGGGCATTTAATGGCCGCAGCAGTGTTTGGCTGAGTACAGCGTCGTTCATGGGGCTTCTCCAGGCGATGATGGTCCGTGTTAGGTCTGAGTGTGCTTGCCGAGCATGTTCGACTTTTTCAGACCTACGCACATCGGCCACAGGCAGGAATCGGACCTCCCCCAAAAGGTGGAGATGTTCCTGCTCCCGCCTCCCCTGAAAGTCCAATGACAGCTGTTTGCACCTGGTTTAGCATGCGGAAATGAAAACCTCGTCCCTAAGTACACCTACGTCGAATCCGCCCAACGCCAGCCTGGAATTACCCAAGCTTCCTGTATGGCAGCCCTTTCGCGGGCCCTTCGAGCGCTGGCCGCACCTGACCGACCTGCTCATTGCTCTGCTCATGTTCTTGCTGACGCTGCTGTTGTGGTCGCGCGGCGGTTCGCGTGAGGTGTTGGCCCTGCAGAACCTGTGGGATGTCATTGCTTTCCAGTGTGCGTTCATCGGCTCCTTCGCTCTGTTGTGGCGTCGCACACACCCCTGGCAGGTACAGGCCGTTATTCTCGGCGCAACAATATTGCTGGAGCTGGGTTTACCGGCGGATGGCATCGTTGCCATGGCGGTTTCGCTGTATAGCCTTGGCCGCTACGAGGCCAATACCCGGGCCAGCTTTATTGTGGCCATCGCAACTCTGGTATTTGTGGCGTTTGACAAGGGGATTCCGGTTCAGCCAACGGCGGCAGGCACGGTAACGGTGATGCTGGTATGGGCGTTGTGGTATATCGGTCGCCGGCTGCGTTTTCGCGGCGAATATCTCCGCTTGCTGGAAGAGAGGGCTAAATATTTAGAGCGCGAACGCAATGCCGAATCCGAGCGCGCGGTAGTGGCCGAGCGCACTCGAATCGCCCGCGAGATGCATGATGTGGTGGCGCACCAGGTGAGCCTTATGACTGTACAGGCTGGTGCCGCCAGGGCCATCAGCCGCAATAACCCGCAAGCCGCCAGTGAGGCCATGGCTTCTGTGGAGGCTGCAGGCCGTCAGGCCATGACAGAAATGCGCCATTTGCTCGGCGTACTGCGCCCCACCAGTGACGACACTGCACTCACCCCGCAACCGGACCTCAATGATTTGCCAGCTCTGATTGAAAAGGTCCGGCAAGTGTTAACCGAGGTCGACTACGAAACCCACGGCACGCTGAAGAATGTACCGACTAGCATCGCGCTCGCCACCTATCGCATCGTTCAGGAATCCCTCACTAATGTCATAAAGCATGTTGGTGCCGCAGCGCGGGTGGAAGTGAATGTACGCGCAGAGCATGGCTCTCTTACGGTTCATGTGCGCGATGACGGCAACACCACTGGTGAGCGGCCCATGGTGGAAACAACTAGTGACGAGCAGCCCGGCGGTGGACACGGCATTGCAGGCATGCGCGAGCGCGCGGAGCTACTCGGTGGCTATCTGTATGCGGGTGCGGTCGATAGTGGTGGTTTTGAGGTATATGCACAACTACCTACAGGAATGGTGAAAAGATAATGTTGCGAGTGATGGTGGTGGACGACCAGGCTTTGGTGCGACGCGGCTTTGCCCTAATCTTGGATAACGAGCCCGATATTGAAGTGGTCGCAGAGGCCGGTACCGGCATCGAGGCAGTTGAAGCCGCACGAGCGCATCAACCGGATATCATCCTGATGGATATCCGCATGCCGGAGATGGACGGGCTGGAAGCCACAGCGCGTATCCTGGAAGCTAGTGATGCAACTTGCCGCGTTATTATTTTGACCACGTTCGATCCCGATGAATATGTGTTTCGCGCGCTGCGAGCTGGAGCCAGTGGCTTTGTGCTTAAGGATATTCCCCCTGAGGCACTGGTACAGGCAGTACGCACCGTAGCAGAGGGCGGTGCCATGCTTGCACCGGGCATCACTCAACGCCTGATCAGCCAGTTCGCACAGAAATTGGGGGCAGGGCGCAACTTGTCAGAACGCCTGGAGCGCCTCACTACTCGCGAGCGTGAAGTACTGGAGGCCATCGCCGCCGGCAAGAGTAATGCCGAGATTGCCGAAGCCCTGTTTATTGGACCCGCCACCGTGAAAACCCACGTTTCCAGCTTGCTTTCCAAACTCGGGCTGCGTGATCGCGCACAGGCGGTCGTGTTCGCTTACGAATGTGGTCTGGCCACTGTGGGGGAGCGCGATGTCGGATTCTAGATCAACACGCGTTTCGCAACGCAACGCACTGTATCGTCTTGCAGCCATCAGCGCAGTAATTCTGGGGCTGTTCCTCACCCTCGGAGCCCAGGGCCACCTTGTTGCAATCTGGCCAATGGTAACCAGCGAAGGAACGGATTTATCCCACGGTTTGCTACTGATGTTGCCTAGCATGATGCTCGCTGGCGCAGCGGTGTTAAACCTCCTGCTATGTAAACCACTCTGGCAAGAACGTGGCTACGCGCTCAACGTTACACTTGCAAGTAATCTGCTTACTATGAGCTACTTGTTCTACCTGATGATACGCGGCGTACCTAACCACCCTATTGGTGTTTTCCTCGCGCTGGAGATGTCGTTTGTATTACTGCTCGTAGTAACAAGGGCGGGACTGGTCTGGCCTGCGGTAACAGAAGCGCCGGTTGAGAAGGGCATGCAGTAATGTATGCGCTCGGGGACTGTACCAGCTACCCGATGTCTTAAACCTCAAGGTTGTTTTTTAACTTGCTAGTTTCTTTTTTCGAAGTCAGACAAATAGATTTCTCTTTGTACCTTTGAGGTCCTAACCAGGTCGTACTTTTCGAAAAACAACTTCCCCCATCACAATGATTTTTCTCACCATCAAGACTTCTAAAGTGAAATGTCTGTACGCTAGTACTATCGAGATGTTTCTTTGAATATGTTTAGCAATTAAAGGGAGCTTCTTGAAATTCAGCAATTTTGGTGTGATCGGACCGATGAGCTTTGGAATTAGGGAGAAGCGTGATATATAGATGTTGCTTATAAATTAACTATTATTACTTATAGTGTTTGATAATTGGGAAGCAGCTTATGTTTCACTTATTTGATCAAGCTCAGTGGCTGTATGAAAAACGTACTGCGAATTGCCCTCACTGTGGAGCTGCACATGAGGAGCGCAGATTTGATTGCCATGTTTGCCATACTGATTTCAGCTGCGAAGAAATTGAAAGAATGGACGAGCAACGAATAATGAATTTCAGACGTTCCGCAATTTATGGATTAATATTTTTTCCTATATTTATTGCTTCCTTGGTTTTGTTTCTAAGAAATTAACGATAGCTTGTGATAACAACTTGCTTAAATTCGTTCCGAGCACATAAATTGCACCTCTATTGAGCCGCCTAAATGCGTCCAGGCAGTTGTTTAGCAGAGCGTTGGGCATTTTAGTTGCATGTGACCTTTAAAGGATAATTACTAACTAATGGAAAATACACAATCATCACTTAGCCTATATGCTAAGCACTTAGGTGCTGCATACTTGATTTATATCATTTTAGGGATGCTCAACTCGCTTCTTTTTAAGAAGGGAATCTATGATTTTGGGGCTTTTGCTGAGACAGAGGTGAGGTTCAGGTTTGCTCAGACTATAGATATAGTCATGTTTATCGCCGTTATTTGGGCATCTTGGGCACAGTATTTGGTTACAAAAACAATAAACAAAAATATTGCCTTTTTAGCACTGCTTTTTAGATTTGGAGAGGGGCTTCTCGGCTTTGTCGCAACAATTATCACATTGACAGTGTTGGTAGTTTTAAGAAATCAAGAGTACTCAAATGTATTCCAAGAGGAGCAGCTGCATGCATTAGCAAGTGTATTTGTGTAAATGAGTGGTTCGATGTGGGATGTGCTTTTAATTATAATGGGTATAGGCGCGACTATTTTCATGTATTTATTTTATGTTTCAAAGTACGTGCCTAGGTGGTTGGTTCTTTGGGGTGCTTTCACATATATGTCGATGGTGGTTTATGGGTTTTCAAACATTTTGTTAATCGACCCGCCCCAAGTTTTAAAACACTTCATGCTTCCAGGCGCTTTTTTTGAAATCACATTTGGCCTGTGGTTATTAATCAAAGGGGTTAATATCAAACCTAATTCAATCGATGTTCCAGGGTTATACAAAGGTAATGCTTAAGAAGGCATTACTGCAAGACCGCCAAAGCTGTGGAGCTTTGGCGGTCGCTGCGATTATAATGCAAAATTTACACAGCTCGGCGGCGGCTGAATGCGGTGTTATGTCCATTGCGATTCAGGAATAAAAAGGAATTAATCATGAACAAACTGTGTACCTTTACTCTTTTTCTAATTCTCGGCATTTCTGTTAGTGCTGGGGCGAAAACTACTTCTTCAATTAATCTTGAAAGTTTAGTTAAGGCCGTAAATGAAGCACAAAATAAAGCAATACTTGCGACTGCATCTATCAATGATTTAGACAAATTGTTTGATATGTATACGGATAATTTCGTCTATGTGCATGAAGTTTATGGTGGAACCTACACAAGAAAAGAGCTCTACGGCAATGCCGCTAAATATATTACTACCAAACACTACAAGCTTACTGAAGGTAGATATAAAGTGTTGAGGATTTTACCTGGATTTGGTGCCGCAGCTGTAGAGAGACTTGAGGTTGCTAGCGGGAATATTCATCTATCAGTTTTTGAATTTGAAGGTAATAAGGTTTCTAAGATCATTGAGTATTGGGAATGATGGTGCCTAGATTCCCATAACAACCGACACACTTGGCAATAGCGAGAGAGGTCAGCTGGCTGTAGGCTAGTAAGCTTCCACACAAACAAGCCAGGAACCTCATGGGAACCCGTACCAGCCAGCTGACCTTGAAAGAACGATACCAGATTGAGGTCCTTAATGGGCAGAACTATTCAGCCCGAGCCATTGGACTACGCCTCAATAGATCCAATAAGACCATCTCTCGTGAGCTTGGTCGTTACAGCCCTTACTGTGCCGAGAGTGCCCACCGTCAGGCACTGCAACGACGGCACGGAGCTATTAAACATACCAAGCTCGACTTTGCCATGCAGGTACAAATCGACCACCAGCTAAAAAATGCAAGTCCTGAACAAATCGCTGGGCGAATGCAGCTTGAGAGGTGTGCGAAAACGGTTAGTTGTTCAACAATTTACCGCTGGGCCAGTCGACTTAACTGGAGGTCACGTCTGCCAAGGAAAGCCAAACCTTATCAGAAACGGGCAGGTTCCGAGGCAGGCGTAAAGCTTATTCCAGAGCGCATAGATATTGATCAAAGACCTGCGATTGTCGATGAAAACACTGAGATCGGTCACTGGGAAGGCGATACAGTTTATGGTCAAGATGGCTATCTGGTGACACTGGTTGAACGAGTTTCCAAATTATTGCTCACTCGCAGAGTCCCAAATAAGAGCAAGAAAACAGTGAGTCGGGCGATCAAGCAGATGTTGAAGCCATATCAGGCCATCTGTAAAACGATCACCTTCGATAATGGAGGAGAATTTGCAGGTCATCAATCGATTGCGCAGAAGCTAGGATGCAGAATATATTTTGCGAAACCTTACCACTCCTGGGAGCGTGGGCTGAACGAAAACACTAATGGTCTCTTGAGGCGCTTCTTCCCGAAAGGAGTGGAAATAGGCAAGATACCAAAAAGCCGTATTGATGATGCAGTGTTTCGAATCAATACTCGCCCCAGGAAGGTGTTAAATTACTTGAGCCCACTGGAATTTTTGGTGGGTAAACGTGTGTCACTTATGTTGGCAATCTAGGCTTTTCGGTATACATAAAGGTCTCTTTACGACGGGTTGAGCAGGATTTGGGCGTTCGAGCGCACCTCTTTTCTTGATTGCTTCTCACTTCCAGTAAAGCAACTAGGACGCTTGTTCTAGTTTGAGGGCTTTCGCTGGATTGGTGCTTTATGGTCAACCTATTTGCTTCCTAGTGGTATTCAAGCCGTGGGTGGGTATTCCTTGGTGGGGGGAGTTTGGTAAGTAATACTCTTCGGGTGGGGAATGGCCGCGGTGATGCGGAATAGGGAAGGGTGGGGGCTATCATTCCTGAGCTGGTATTTCACCATAACTTGTTGAATTTAAATCATTTTTGTAGGACTAATATCAATTCTCTAATCTGGCTTCTACTGCTCCGCTCGCCACTCTATTTGGTGGGTGTCCCGAATTGTTGACCTTATTTTTTAGGGCTAAAAAGGTTCCCAAACTACCGCCTATGCCGGAGGCAAGCATTTTGTGGAGGCAGATTTTAATAAGTGATTCTTGTGGATAAATATCAGATTGTAGATTAAAAATACGTACTTCTAAATTGATAAACCTATACCAATAAAAAGAGAGAATCTATATGAGTAATAAAGTTTATTTGTATGTCGCAAGCCTATTTTTCTTTATGTTGGTAGGCTGCGCTGCCCCCACCTATAAACCGAATTTAAATGAAGTTGGGGAAATATCAGACGATATCGCCCTCGTAGTGTTAACTCATGGAAGAAAGAACAAAGGAATAGGGGGTGTTTTTGTGAGCTATGATTTACTCCGCCTTGATGATAGTAATGTGCTAGAAAAAGTGGCTTTCCTGCAAGCCGAAAAAGTTCGTCTATATAGGCCCACGGGTGATTTAGATAAAGGTTACTATGGCTTTATGCATATATTGGAAGTTCCTGAAGGAATCTATTACTTATCGGGTCGTAGTGGACGCGGTTATAACTCAATGGTCGCGGGAGGCGGGATGTTTGTTTCGCTCCCAGATAGCAATGAAGAAACCCCAATTATGATGAAAATAGAGCTGGAGGGAGGAAAGCTAAACTACCTAGGAGAAATCGTAGCTTTGGATAAGCCGTTGATTAATGAGAATGTAGTACTTGCGAATAGATGGGATCGGGACGTCAATACTGCTAAAAAAATGATTCCAGGACTAGAAGAGTTTGAAGTGATCTACTACCAACCTCTGAAAGTGGATGCAGAGGAAACGAATAGTCCCTAGTTTTACCTTGAGTTCTACCTTACGTTCGCATGAAGCTCCCCATTCAGGTAGAAGCTGAGCAATGCATTAGTGCGATGACCACAGATATACATATCGCAGTCCAAAAGGTCGGCTACCGCAGGAGTGATAGCACAGGTGGTAGCCTCCTTCCATGGAGATCCTTTCTTCAATACCTTCCACTGTCTATTTTTTATTCATTTTTATGCGCACATAGATCTCTTCAGGATGAGTGAGAAGGGATTTGGGGGCGCGGATGCCTATCTTTATTTGATCGTCTTTCAATTCCAGCACTGTGATCGAGACATTCGTTCCAATTCTTAGATTCTCGCCTGTTCGGCGGTTTAGGATCAACATAATTTCTTCCTAGCGATACTCAAGCCATGGGTGGGCATTCCTTAGTGGGAAAACTTGTTAAGTGATACTTGGTGGAAGAGTGGGGCGTGGGGGTGGTGGGCGCAGAAAAGGAAAAGTCGGGTGCTAGGCTCCCAGAACTTGGGGAGTCGATCCAAGCTGATAAATGTACTTTTATATCAGAGTGTTTATGCCAGTTTAGTTAGCTGCCTCCTAGTATTTTGTTTGACCCTCCTTTTCAGTCAATAGCTTTGGCGGTTTATACTTGCTATTTAGTGGGTGTCCAGAATTACCAGTAGCCGGATGCGGGATTTCTGTTGATCCATAGGGTATTTCAATAGCGAGACGCCCTAGCAAGGTAAGCTATCGACAAAGGAGAATGGAATGAATGTCGAAGATCTATTTATGGCCCCAGAGGATTAATTTAGGCTGGGAAATTCCACTAGCCCAAGGTTAGATCATATCCGTCGACCGAAGGATATTGATACAACCGAAATTAATGGAATCTTAATAGTGATTGCAAATGGGAAAGGCATATCACTATCAACAAAGAGCAGGATTGAATCAACACCTATGTCGGGCTGGGTATGGAAGATCTCTAAAGGGACACCAGTTCCACCGGGTCTAAAATTACTTAATGATAGGCCCGGGCACTATAGTATCGCTCCAACAGCAAATATGCCCCTCGATGAATTCAAGGGGCTACTTTCAAAACTAGCATTGAAATGTCAGAATGTATTCAAAAAGCAGATTGCGTTATGACACATATAAAAGAAATGAACTCATCACTATGTGATTGGGAAGCCCGGATAATACTTGAAGCAATAACTCATGAAGCTGAGCGTTTAAAGTCTATTTGTGAAACTGAGGATGAAGTGGCAGATGCTGGGAATGATTATCTAGAAGTTATTGGCCTCAAGGAACGTTTAGAAAATCAAGCAATAGAAGTTTTTGGTCAACAAATTACCAATTTCAGTAGGGAACCACTTTAGCTCTAACAAGTTATTGTGCTGATGTATTGCCCTCAATGTTGCTTATCCGAGCAAGCATTAACAAAACTCAAGCCCTAACTATTTGGTTATGGCTCAGCAAAGAGCTAGATTTGGTAACTAAGGAAGGAGCCTCCTTCCTTGGAGAATTTGCCTCAACGCCATCCATTGCCTTCTTTTCGATACGCACACGGATCTCTTTACGATGGGTTGAGAGTGATTTGGTACGTTGATGCCTATCTTTTCTTGGTTGCTTTTCACTTCCAGTACAGCAATTAGGGCATTTGTTCGAGTTCAAAGGCTTTCGCCGGTTCAATGCTTTATGGTTAACTTATTTGCTTCCTTGTGATATTCAAGCCGTGGACGGATATCCCTTGTTGGGGCGTTTGTTAAGCAACGCTTTTCGGGTGGGGAATGGCTGCAACAATGCAGAGTAGGGGTCCGCAGGTGTTAGTCTTTCTGAGCTGGTATTTTACTATAACTTATTGAATCTAAAGGATTTTTATATGCTCAATGACAAGTTTTGACCTGGCTAATATTGCCTTGCTCGCCACTCTATTTGGTGGGTGTCCAGAACTGTTGAGTACACGCAGAATATAGAAAGATAAATACAAGATAACTGAGTTTTTTTAATTATTTATTTGGTTTTATATTTCTTGGTGCATCTATATTTTCTGTACAATTTCCCTGTTCAATTATGATTCTTGCCGGTTTATACTTTTATTAGTGGATGTCCATGGTTGCAGGTGCTGTTTCTACGGTTGCTGCGCAGGACATCTAATCAACCTGAAGGGTAGTTGATGCCGTATCCAATTGAAAGTAAGCTTGTGATAGCAGTATCGTCAAGTGCATTGTTTGACCTGTCAGAATCAAATGCCGTTTTTGAAAATCAAGGGCCAAAAGCCTACAAAGAATTTCAAGAAGCGAATCTGAATAATGTTCTTAAAAAAGGTGTTGCTTTTCCATTTATCCGACGGTTCCTTCAGATAAATCAGAGATTTAAAGCTGAACTCCCGGTTGAAGTAGTTTTATTGTCGAGAAATTCTGCTGCTACTGGCAAAAGGGTATTCCGCTCTATTAAACACTATGAGCTTGATATTTCTAGGGCTGCTTTTGTCGAAGGGAAGTCTCCTTATGAGTATGTTCCAGCGTTTAATGCATCACTCTTTCTTTCAGCAAACGAAGTGGATGTCCAAAATGCAATAGATGCAGGATTCCCTGCTGGTGTTGTATTGCCGAGTAAGATTGTAAACGATGATGGTGATGATGAGTTAAGAATCGCATTCGATTTTGATGGTGTGATTGCTGATGATGAGGCGGAAGCCATATTCAAAGATGGGGACTTACCAGAGTTTCATGAATATGAAGTAAAAAAGTCTGCAATTCCTCATCAACCGGGGCCACTGGCAGATTTATTTAAAAAGTTATCCTCTCTGCAAGAATTAGAGGATAGAGAGGTTGAAAGAGACCGAAACTATAAGCGTATACTTAGGACTGCGATTGTAACTGCCCGTAATGCACCTGCACATGAAAGGGTCATTACGACTCTTGAAGATTGGGGGGTAAGTGCTAATGAAATGTTCTTCTTAGGTGGGATGGTAAAAGAGAGGATATTAACCAGGCTTAAACCTCACATGTTTTTTGATGACCAAAGAAGTCACCTTAAATCAGATACTGGTGATATACCTATGGTGCATATTCCGTTTGGTATTGCTAATAACTCAGATCTTAAACACGAAAGTGCTGGTGACCAGCTAGAGTTGGTTCCCTAAAGCTGAATGATTATCATTAATCTCAGTAAGCATATTTAAGGAGGAAACATGCAGCCGTCACATGGGGAAACACTAGAACGGTATGATGTATTTCGAGCGCAAGCAAGAGATATAGCAAAAGAAAGCCTGCCCGGAAACCTGAAGGGCGTTCTAAATGTTGAAGGTATAGATCACAAAACCTTAAATGCTTTCCAGGCTTGGAAGGATATCGCTGAACGAAAGGTTTCATGGGATTGGGAATTTTCCCGGAGCTATAAGATTTTCTACCCGAAGTCATTCGATATGTCAGTTTGGTTAGGAAATACTCTATGTTCAATGTCCCTTGGTCGCCCTACATTCAAGGGCACCGAAATGCGTTTAGATTTTATAGAGAGAGCCCCTAAGAATTGTCCATACGCCGGTGAAATGTTCAGTATTTCTCTATTGGCGTATGAAATTTATGGGGATTTAATTGGTGCAAAGAAAATTCGCATCATGGAGCCTATGAATGACAAGCTCATAAAGTACTATATGTCTTATGGTGGGTTTAAATTGGTTGGTTCAAAGAAAGGCAATCCACATTATCTGGTAAGAGACTTATGAATGATAAAGAAAGATACGAACTAGCAAAAAAGAAAGCCGAAGAGAGGGCAAAAGAGTTGTTCAAGCCACTTCCTGAAGATATTAAGGAAGAGCTCGAAAAAGATAGTACTTTGGGCTCACCGGAAAACCTAATAGATCGTAGTGATGAAGAAGAATAGGTTGAAAAATGATCACAGTCTTCTGCGAACTAGTTATACTCCTTGTTCGATCCAATTTGTGTTGACTTTTACCTTTCTGTGGAGAGGTGACTTTTTGTAGTAGTGAAGAGGGCTGTATAATTTCACTGCTCCATACTTCGAAGATAACTATCTATTAATAGCGCCTTTATTGAGCTGGAGCCTCCTTCCTTGGAGAACCTCCTTTCAACCCCTTCCATTGCTTACTTTTCGTTCTCTCTCGATACGCACATAGATCTCTTCACGGTGGACGGGAAGAGATTTGGGGGCACGGATGCCTATCTTTACTTGATTTCCTTTCACTGCCAGCACTGTGACTGAGACATTGGTTCCAATTCTTAGGTTCTCGCCTGTTCGGCGCTTTAGGATCAACATGTTTGTTTCCTAGCGATACTCAAGCTGTGGGTGGGCATTCCTTGGTGGGGAAGCTTGGTAGGTGATACTTGGTGGATGAGTGGGGTGGGGCGCGGGGGCGGTGGGCGCAGAATAGGAAAAGGCGGGCGCTAGGCTCCCAGAGCTTGGGGAATCGCTCCAAGCTGCTGATTGTGCTCCACTTTATTGAAGACGAGCGGGTTTCTAGCGTAGTATGCATACAGCCATCTTGATAGGACTCTTATCAATTTGGTTAGCTGGCCCCTGGTGTTGCAGCACCTTGGGTCAGCGCCTTTTCTCTATTCTTACTTCTCGCTACCGTTCCCCTATTGAAGAGCTGGCTTTTTAGAAACTTTCTGGAGCTATCTTTAGGGTAGGCCTTACAGAATTTGCCTACCCACAGTTCAAAATTCTAATAGTTATCCGCCAATTCTACGCAGAATTGATGCTTAGAAAAACCTAATAAGTTTTAATAAGATATTTTTAACGCCGATATTTTCTATGTGTTTGTATAAGAACTATCAAATTTCTATTGTGTGGCCAGTGTTTTGTGACTTTCTTCTTTAGTCAAAACTCTCGAAGATTTATACTTCGGTTTGCTGAATGTGCAGGATCATCTTTGCGCTCTGCTCGCCAAGTATTGCATTTTATTACTAGTGCAAAGCGGAGAGGACTAAGCAAATCGAAAGTTTAAGAATACAAGGACAGTTTTAATCAATGAAAGAAGATGAGAAGGAAGATCAATTTTTTATTGATAAGCGAGAGCTAGGGGAGCTTTTTGACTCTAGCTTTGATTTGAATGTGAATCTATTTAGAGGAAGAAATCCTAATAATAGTGATCCAATCTTGTATCCAATTTTGAAGTCATTTCTTCTATCTAATGGCCGTGTTAGAAATGAAGATATCAAGACATACAGAAGGAATGGAGAACTATGGGTTGACTGTAAATCTGGTGGAATCTCACTATTTGATGCTAAGGGGTGTCCAGTTAAGTCCTGGGAATACTTCCTTCTATCACTCGATAATACCAAAATCCCTAAGGGGCTAGTGATTACGAAGGATGATTGGCATAAAAAGTTTAAGTGTTTTCATTACACGATTCGCCCAAATTGGGATATGCCGGTTACCAAATTTTGTATGTTGCTTGACAACCTAGCAGAATGTTTACAGAAGGTATGAACATGCTTGATATAGCCGATATTTTAAACTTGGTACGATTGAACGAACTCGAGTTACAAAAAATATATAAAGAATTAGAGTCTGAAGACGAAGAAACACGAAATAATGCTGGTGAAATTGTAATTCAGACTGAAAACCTGTCTAAAAAACTTAAACAAATGTATGAGGGCAAGAACCCCGACTACTCTGTTTATCCAAAATATGACGACTACATAGAATTAATTGGGAAAAGTTAACGAGTTAAGGTGTTGGAGAAAAGCAGCTGCTTTGCCGTATTTTTTTCCATGCTTAAAGACTTAACGTAAAAATCGATGTTGCGTTGTTTGATAAGAATCAGGCACTAGATGGATGGAGGCTCGAGAGTAGCCTCCATCCTTTGGGAGGGTGTTCAAAATTCTGTGTTCATCATTTGACTCCCTGCTTTTTGTTTTAAAGCTTTATCAGTATTTCTCTAGCGGAAGTGAGTAAAATTGACAAAGTTTGCAGATACTATATGGCTAATCTGCCACGGCTATTAGGCTGGCCAGTAACTCAGGTTTCTCTGGCGCACGATTCGAGTCAAATCTAATAGGCGTAGTTTTGGGGATAGCTTATCTCTTGTTACTTTATTGGAGGTGCAGGTACCAGCCCTGCACCATGCCTAGCGTCCCCTAATCCAACTCCGCCAACCTCTGCATCAACGGAAAATACAGCGCACACCGAATATTCCTCTCTCCCCGCGCATAAAAGAGCTTGCGGTAATTCTCCAGCTGATTCCGATACTGCTCCAGCTGAGCCGCAATAAACTCTTCTTGGCTTTCCTCACCACTGGGCTCTGCGGTTTTGTAATCGACAATCCAGCGGGTGCCTTCGTTATCGATAAAGGTGCGGTCCACAATGGAGCGCCGCAATTGTCGGCCGCCGCTATGAAGTTCCAGTTCGCAGGCGGATTCCCTTAGTGAGCCGTCTAATAGCCAACGGCCGGTTGGGCAGTTGAGGCTGTTGCGTACGGCGATTTCCACTTTCTCGGCGGCGCGGTCCAGGCTGGTGGCGGATAGCCCCAATTGTTTCAGGCGCAGTTGCCATAAGGGGCGTTGGGCTTTCAGTTTGCTGGGAGTCCAGTCGTTAATATTGGTCTCGGCAATGGTGGCGAGGGTTTCGTGGGCTATGGTGCCGGCGTGTTTCAACCAGCGTAGGGCTACCTGGCCCAGCTCGGGAATATTGTCCTCTTCCTCAGTTTTGGGTTGGTAGTCTGGCATGCGGTATTGGGCCAGCCATTCCTGCCGGGGCATGGCTTGGGGTTGCCATTGGCTGGGCAGGCGCAGTAGGTAGTCGTGATCTCTGCTGGCTTCGTCCTGGTTGAGCAGGGGTTCTTCCGCTTCCAGCCAGTGGCACCAGTCCCTTTCCTGATGGTGCAAAACACTGGGCCAAATGCCGGCGAGTAGGGCGGCGCTGCCGGGGGCTTTTAGGTGGCCCTTTTTTTCATCCCGGTTGATGCAGGCCAAAAGATGCAGTGAGCGGATGGCGCGGGTGCAGCCTACATACAACAGGCGCGTGCCTTCCAGGCGTTCGCGCTCGCTGTTGTCGTGCTTCAGGTATTCAAATACCGGGTCGCGGCCGCCACGCGCATTTTTGGGGGCGAGCAGGAAGCGGCTTTCGCCTTCGCGGTTGAGCCATTCGCTCCAGCGCAGTAGTTGGTCGCTGCCGGGTTTGCCGCCTTGGTCGAGGCCTGGGATCAGTACGTGCTCGAACTCCAGCCCTTTGGATTTGTGAATGGTCATCACCTGCACTTTGGCATCCTGGGCGGGGCGGGCGTAGAGCTGCTCCAGGGCCAGGGTGAACTGTTGCCAGTCAGTAATGGCTCCGCCGGTATCGAAGGCTTCTAATAATTGCAGAAAGTCCTGCACATTATTCAGGTCAGATTTTTGCGCTACGGTGGCGGGGCCGCCCAGTTCCAGCCAGAGGCCTTCAATCCAGGTGCGCAGGGGTTTGCGGCCGCGGTGTTGCCAGGCGTGCAGCAGTTTGGGAGCCACTTGGGCCAGGCGTGTTTGCCCTTCATCGCTGAGCAGGGCGATATCGTCTACTTCCTGCAAGGCCATTAATAGTGGGCGTGCGCTGGTATCGGTTACGGTGATATCCCCATTGCCCCAGTTGGCCAGGGTGTAAAGGTCTGGCAGTTGCAGTCCGCACCAGGGGGCGCGGAGTACGGCCAGCCAGCTGATTCGGTCGCTGGGATCGAGCAGGGCGCGGGTGAGGCTGAGTAAATCCAGCACCACCATTTTACTGGCGAGCGGTGCTAGCTCTGGGGCCTGGAAGGCGATATTGGCAGTACTTAGGGCCGGCAGAATCTTTTGTAGATGCTTTTTCTTGCGCACCAGAATAGCGATGCGGCTTTCCGGATCTTGCGCTTGTAATTGCTGCACCAGTTCAACCGCTTGGGTGGCTTCGCGGTTGCGGTCTTCGTCATCGATGCAGCCATAGAAATTCACCGAGGGCTCGGCCCATTTACTGCCTTTAAACGCTTCGGATTGCAGATAGCGCACGGCGCCGCGCCCGATATTGTCCGCTTGCGGGAAGGCCCTTTGGAAAGTCTCGTTGACCCAGTTCACCACTGCGCTTTCGGAGCGGAAATTTACCTGGAGGTCGAGGGTTTCCAGGGGCACTTCACCGATACCGCGTTCGCGCGCATCCAGGAAAATACCCACGTTGGCATTGCGGAAGCCGTAACAGGATTGCATGCCGTCGCCGACAATAAATAAGGTGCGGCCGTCTCTCTGCTGCCAGCCGGCAGTGAGTTTTTCCAGCAGTTGTAGCTGGGTGTGGGAGGTGTCCTGGAACTCGTCCACCAGAATATGCTGGGTTTGCAGGTCTAGTTTTAGAGCCAGGTCTGTGGGGTTATCGCTATCGCCCAGGGCGATCAGTGCAGCTTGAGCCACTTCGGTATAGTCGGTGGCGCCCAGCTGCTGGAAGACCAATTTTAATTCGGCGACCAATTTGGGCAGTACCTGGGCGAGCCCTTGCAACAGTTGCCACTGGCTCTGTTGCAGTCCGCTGGGGAGCTTGCCCACTTCCCGCAGTGCGGAGAGCAGCGGTTCGTTGCCGGACAGTTCTGCCAGCAGGTCTTTCATGCGCTGCTTGTATTCTTCGGCGATGGGGCGCTCGGGATCTTTTTTATCCGGCAGGCCAAAGCCGAGTTTTTTATTGATGCCGCCGCCTTTGCGCAGATCACCAGTGGTGGTGAGGAGCAGGCTACCTAGGGCGAGCCAGGCGGGCAGGCCGCTGCTGTCTGTGCTGGGGAAATCGTCCAGTTCGGCGAAGAGGCACAGGCCGTGGCTGGGGTTTTCCTTTTGTAAGTTGCTGCCGGCATAACTGGCCAGCTCCAGCAGTTCCCCGGCGTAGCTGCCGAGGGCTGTGGTGAGGTCTTGCAGCTTTTCTGCTACCAATTCGTCGATGACAAAATGAAAATAATCCTGGGCGCCGTCAAAGTTGACGCTCAAAAGTGGGCCGAGCCATTGCTCGCGCTTGTCCAATAAAATACGCAGCAGCTTATTGAGTTGGCCCAGGTCGTTGTCCAGATGGAGCAGCAGTTGCTGTAGGTCTGCGTCTGGGGTTTCGCCATCGAGGTGTTTGAGCAGGTTCACCACGGCCAGTTCGAAGGCGATTTGGGTGCGCTCCAGGGGTTCACCCGGTGCGCCCAGGCCGCTCTCGATCGGCAGTTGGCTGGCAAGGCTGCGGCAGAGGCCGTCGATGGTTTGAATACGCAGGCGCTGGGGTGTTTGCAGCAGTTCCCATTCCAGTTCGCGATCCCGCTCCAGCAGGGCGCGGGCTAAATCCCAGGTGATGGCATCGTGGGGGTTGTCTGGCCGGGCTTGGTCGCGGGCACTGTGCAGGGCGTCGATGAGGCGCTCGCGCATTTCACCGGCGGCTTTGCGGGTGAAGGTAATGGCCAGCACCTCTTCCGGTTGCTGGCAGGCGGCGAGCAACTTTAATACGCGCTGGGTGAGCAGGCCGGTTTTACCGGAGCCCGCCGGGGCAGAAACGGCAAAGCTGCGACTGATATCCAGGGCTTGGCTGCGGGCGTTGGCATCGATGGGGCGGCGCAGGGTGGGAGTGGTCACGACTTCGTTCATTCGGTTATTTGTTCCCTTTCCGGCCAGCGGTTTAGGGGCCAGAGTTCACTGTTGTTATCGGTGGGGCGATCAAAGGCGAGGGTGGCTACGCCACTGCGATATTCGGTGGCGAGGGATTCCAGGCTGTAGCGCCAGTGCTCCACCAGATTGCTCCAGGAGCCGTAGGGGGATTCTTTTTCGGTATCGCCCACGGCTTTAATGCCGGTGATGGGGTGCTCCAGGTCTCCGCAACCATTCCATTTGCTGTCGCCGTTGCGCACCTGGCCGAAGGTGATGGCGTGGGCCTCTGGTTGGAATAGGGCGTAGAGTGGCAGCTGGGGTTCGCGGATGCGCTGGGTAAGCCAGTCGCGAATACTGGGAATACCAGTTTTGTAATCGATTACCAGTTGCTCGCCGCTGGCGAGTTGGTCCAGTCGGTCCAGGCGCAGGTTAAAGTGCAGTCCGCCGATTTCCACGGCTTGTTCCCATTCGACTTTTTCTACGGAGAAATTGGGCCTGTCCAGTTCGACGGATAGCCATTGTTGCAGCAGACGCTCCAGGCGCTGCTTTTCCATAGCCCAAAATCCGATCGGCAGGTGATTATATTTTTTGCGCACACTGCCGAGGGAGCGCTCCACCGCGCGTTCGATTTGCGCTTGGCGTTGCTCGTCGTTCATGGCTTGCAGTTGTGTGAGGGTGCCGCACTGTTGCCAGAATTCCGCCAGCACCTGGTGCACCACATTACCGCGCTCGGCGGGGCCGAGGCCGATATCCGGTTGGGTAAAACTGCTGGCGCCGAGGCGGAAGCGCAACTGCGCATTTAACGGGGACAGGGCCTGGGCCTTGAGTACCGAGGCACCGCCGCGCACCCGTTCGCATTCGGCGGGGGTAAGTGGCGGTAGCTTTTTGTCTTCGATTTTTTCCAGTTGGCAGGCTTGCGCCAGTTGGCTGTAATGATGGTGCAGGGCGCCTTCGGCAAAGTGCTGGGCATGTTGCGGGCTTTCAAACAAGCTGCTCAGCCCCTGCTGCACACCGTCTTCTTCACAGGTGTAACTCACGACGACATCGCCGCTGGCATTCTGCAGGTCGGCGGTGAGTTCGCGGGCCAGTTCCAATTCCCGCTCGGCGCTGGCGCGGGGCATTTTCCAGTGTTTTTGCCATTGAATCGGCAGCAGCGGATTGGGTGCCGGTGCCGGCGGCCACTGTTGTTGGCCGAAGCCGACCAGGCGCAGGTGATCGAAGGCGAGGCCTCCGGCTTCCAGTACCCCGAGAATTTGCAGGGGGCCATCGCGGGTTTCCGCCTGGAAGGGGGTGCGGCTGGCAATCTGACGCAGCAATTGCAGGGCCTGGGTCAGAGTAAGGTTGCCACCACAGGCGCTGAGTGCGGCGAACTCTTCCAGGATGGATTCCCACTGCATCAGCTGCTGGTATTCCTGGCTGTCCGGGTTGCGGTTGCCGGGCCAATTTAATGCGATAAGTGTTTCGGAAAAACGCGCGGCCCAAATTTCTGCGGGGGCTCGCTGCCAGCGGCGGGCGCGCTCGGCCATTTGTTCCAACTGGCGGGGCAGTTGTGGCGATTCCAAGTGGAGCACTTCTGCGGTGCGCTCGGCCCAATAGCGCAGGGTTGCGCCGTCGATGCGGCGCAGTTCCAGTTTTTGTAGGCGGCGGAATAGTGCACTGCGCAGCCAGGTATCACTGTCGTCGCCCCAGAAAGGGCTGAACAGGATATTTTGCAATTGGGGATAGTCCCATTCGTCTTGCAGTAGCGATAGCAATTGCAGGGCGGCGCTGCCGACCGGTGTCTGCGCCAGGGGCGTACCGGCAGAGAAGTTAAACGGCAGTGTGTAGCGCGGTTGCTGCGGGTCCAGGTATTGGGGTTCGAGCACGCGGGAAAATACCGCTTCCACCTGGGCGCGACATTGGCCGAGATTGTTCACGACTATGCCGACGCTGTGGCCGGGATTTTCGGCGAGCTTTTGTCCGGCCCAAAGAGCTGCTTGGTAGAGTTCTTCATCCAAATCGGCGCAGGCGGCTACGGATAGTTCGCTCTGCTGGGTGAGTCCCGGCCTTTCATTTACAGCTGCGGCACCTGCGTGAATCAGGGCATTGGCGAGGGGCGAAATCTGGGCAAAACCGGCGGTATCAATTTGCGCGACGGGTTCCAGAATGCCTTCCTGGAATGCGCGCAGGATCAATTGATCGCGCTGGTCTGGCGTGATGGCGCTGTGGGCCTGAAGCTCAGTGGCAAAGGCTTTGATCATGGCGCACAACGGCAGTTCGTCGCTGCGCATAGAGAGTGCGAACTGTTCCAGTAGGGGAGTTAGCGCTTCATCTATTTGTGAAAGATCAGAGATCAGCTGCCATTGGAGCAGCTGCGCCAGGGCGCTATCGGCATCCCGGCACAACTGCTGGCTGTTGAGCAGTTGCCGGTCCAGGGATTCATCCAGGGCGCGCTGCCAGAGTAACTGCCGCTGTTCGCGATTCAATACCTGCTGCAAGGCGGGCTGCCAGTTGCGCTGTTGCAGCTGGAACCAGAGTTTGTCTAGCCAGCTGCGCAGGGATTCCACCGGCGGCGGCATCCAGCAGGCACCGGGCGACTGCTGCGCGGCAAACACCTGTTGGCAGCGGTTGCGCAGACGGTTGTTGGGGGTGAGCAGCAGTCCTCCGGGGGGCAGCTGCGCAAATATTTCGAGAGCGGGAAATGCCGGCTTCAGCATGAATTCGGGTACCGGTTAGGGCTTGTTATTCGGGGAACGGTCGCGGTTTGTGACGGAGCTGTCAACCTTGATTTTGGCGGCCCTAGGGGCTCGACACGAGAGGTTCGGCAATCGGGGCGAATTCGCGGAAGGCGAGTTCGATATTTCCTGTTTGGTCAGCGCTGCTGGTAATCAGGCGGCCGGTGCCTGGGGCATCTGGCAGTACGAGTTTGAGTTCTTCCAGCCACCAGCGCACGCGCCGGGCGATGGCTTCGCCGGAATCCAGCCACTGGATCGAACGCGGGGCGAACTGATCCAGCTCTTCACGCAGCAGGGGAAAGTGGGTGCAGGCCAATACGGCTATATCCACCTGATCGCCTCCGGCGGTGTGGAATACCCGGTGTAATACCGGCTCCAAATCCTTTGCGGTGATGGCTTCTCCACGCAACTTGCTCTCTGCCAGGTGCACCAGCTCAGGCGCGGGCACATTGATCACCCGGTTGCCATTGGCAAATTGTTCGATCAGTTCGCGGGTGTAGCGGCGGTTAACGGTGCCCTCGGTGGCAATCAGGGCGATAGTGCGTGTGCGGCTGGCGGCCGCGGCGGGTTTGACTGCGGGCACAACGCCCACTACGGGTTTATCTAGAGATTCACGCAGCTGGGGCAGGGCCAGGGTGCTGGCGGTATTGCAGCCCACCACTAAAATATCGGCACTGCAGTGCTCCATCATGGCTTGGGCTTGCTCGACAATCCGGGGGCGCAGCTCCTCTTCGCTTTTATTGCCGTAAGGGTAAAAGCCGTTGTCCACACCCAGGTGCAAGGTCAGGCCCGGCATCAGGCGGCGGATTTCCCGCGCAATGCTGATGGCACCCACGCCGGAATCAAAGATCAGGGCGCTGGGGGCTGGGCTGTCTGGGTGGGCGCTGTGTTTGTGCATGCGTTCAGGAGTACCAACATCGAAACCAATCCTCCAAGAATACCCTAAAACCCTTTGTAAGTTACTGCTGCGCCACGGATCTCAATGGGACGCATTGGGGTTAAGGGTACTTTCCCTGGCCAAGCTGTTAGAATGGCCGCCTCACCCACGGCTAGTAGTGGGTATGTCGATTGCGGGCGCTTGGTCTGAGCAGAAGCCTGCTTCACACTTCTATTCCGGGTCTGGGAGTACCTCTATATGCCAGCGTTCCCGCTGCAACTAAATGCCGATCACGCGCTATTGGCGGCTGTCGCCTTGTTGGTTTTGCTGGGTTTTGCCTTTTGGGTGGGCCGTTCTGCTGGGCGCCGCCGTATCCTGCAAGCGCAAACGACGCAGCAAGAAGCATTAGCAGCGCAGCAGGTGATACAGGCACGCCTGGATAACAGCCGCGAGCGGGAATCTCAGTTGAGTGAAGAGGTAGATTCTTTGCGAAGTGAGCTGGCGGCTAAATTACAGCAGCTCACCCGCAGCCAGGTGCTGGTAGAAAAAGGTGAGCAGGCCCTGGCAGAGCAGCGCAAGTTGATGGAGCAGATGCGCGTTGCCATGGGGGAACAGTTCGAGAATCTGGCCAACCGGATTTTCGAGGAGAAGCAGCAGAGTTTTGTTCGCCGCAGCGAAGATAGCCTGCGCAAGAGCCTCGACCCGCTGGAGCGCCAGCTAGGGGATTTCCGCAAGCGGGTAGAGCATGTCTACGATCGCGAAAATGCCGAGCGCAACAGCCTGCTTGGGCAGATAAAAGCCCTGCGCGAGCAAACCCAGCGCATCAGCGACGAAGCCCTGAACCTGACTTCGGCCTTGAAAGGAGACCGCAAGATCCAAGGTAACTGGGGGGAGGTGGTACTGGAGCGGTTGCTGGAAGAATCCGGCCTGCAAAAGGGCCGTGAATACGAAACCCAGGTAACTCTCACCAGTGATGGCCGCAGGCGTCAGCCGGATGTGATTGTGCGCCTGCCGGAAAACAAAGACCTGATTATCGATTCCAAGGTCTCCCTGGTGGATTACGAGCGCTACAGCTCGGCAGAGTCCGACGAGGAGCGCACCCAGGCCCTGAAGCAGCATGTGAACTCCCTGCGCGCCCATATCACCGGCCTTAACAAGAAAGCCTACGAGCAGCTGGAGGGTGTGCGCACCCTGGATTTCGTCTTTATCTTCGTGCCCATCGAAGCCGCGTATATGCTGGCCATGCAGGCGGACCCGGATCTGTTCCGTTTCGCATATGAGAAGCAAATTGTCTTGGTGAGCCCAACCAGCCTTATGGCGACACTCCGCACGGTCGAGAATATCTGGCGCTACGAGAAACAAAACAAGAACGCAGAAAAAATCGCCGACGAGGCCGGCAAACTGCACGACCAGTTTGCTATGGTGCTGGAGTCACTGGACGTTCTTGGTGACCGTCTGCGCCAGGCGGATGACGCTTACCAGCAGACGTACAAGCGATTGGCGACAGGCCGTGGTAATGCGGTGAAGCGAATTGATAGCTTGCGTAAGCTTGGCGCCAAGACCCGCAAGCAAATTTCTGCTCAGGTGCGCGAGAAATCTGATGACTCTGGACAATTGGCACTTCCTCAGGAAGAGGGAGTTGCTGCGGAAGATTAATCCCCATGGAAAATATTGCCTTTGCCTTGTTGGTTACTGGCCCGATCTTTTTGATGATTATCGGTGGTTACCTGTTAACCAGGCAGGGCATGCTGCACAAGTCGTTCATCGATGATGCAACGGTGTTGGTCTTCAACGTGATGTTGCCAGCGCTGCTGTTCGACAGTATTTACTCTTCGAATGCAAAGCCCGCAGATGAGATTCCTCTTTTAACAGCGGGAATTTTGGGTACCTTTGCGATAGTCCCCATATCTTGGCTGATGGCTCGGCCTATAGCTGTGAAGGATCGCAGTGCGTTTATTCAGGGGGCATTTCGCGGAAACGTTGCCATTGTGGGGCTTGCTTGGGTGGAGAAGGCCTTTGGTGAGTCGGGGGTTTCGCACTCTGCAGTACTGGTTGCTGCGCTGACGATCCAGTTCAATGTATTTGCGGTAATACTGTTTGTTTTTTACAACGAAGAAAAGAAGTTTAGCTTTGGTTTGCTGCTGAAGGAACTGGCAAAGAACCCATTAATCATCGGGGTATTCCTGGCAATTTTTTGCCGAGTGCTGAATATCAAACTCCCACAAATGGTACTTGATACCGTTAAAATACTGGGTTCAGCGAGCTTGCCAATGGGGCTGATTTGTATCGGTGCGAGTATGAAGTTGGGGCAGCTGCTGCGTAGTTCGCCAACAGCGCTGACGTCTTCAGTGCTCAAGCTGTTTGGAGTGCCGATACTCTCAGTGCTGATAGGCTGGGCTATGGGTATGAGCCCAACTTACTTGGGATATCTGATGTTGATTACAGGCTCGCCCTGTGCAATATCGGCTTTTGTGATGGCCCACACCATGGGTGGCAATAGCCAACTGGCGGCCAATATTGTTGGCCTCAGTACAGTGCTTTCTGTTATTTCGGCCAGCATCGGGCTGGCGTTACTTAAGGTGTATATTTGATGACGATGTTTCCCACTTGGCTGCTGGTTGTTGCAGCTCTGATTATCTTCTCCCTGGCGATTGTAGCTGGCTATTATCTGCGTAAATTATCGATTGCGCAGAAGAAGCAGGCCGAACAACTGGCGGAGCTAGAGCAAGCCGCAGAAGATCAGCGAGAAAGAGTAAACGACAGCATCCAGATTATCGCGCGTTCCCTATTGGATGATGGGGTAGGGCTTACTGAAGCCTCAATTCGTATTCGCGTACTCCTGGATGCGCTTCAAGTGGGAGATAGCGTGCGTGAAGAGTTTGTCGCTTTCTACACCATCGCAGAAAAAACCAGCCATATTCCAATTTTAAAAGAATGGAAAGCACTCCCGCGGAAAGAACAGTTCCAATATGAGCTGGAGATGGCGCAGGTGGAAGCGGACTATAAAGATTTCGCCCTAGATGCAGCTAAGCGTATTTTGGGTCGTACTTTTTGAACTCAAAAACTGACAAGTGATTCCTTATTGAAAAGTACTCAGCGAGAAGAAATCTGCTCGCTGAGATTAGGGGAAGCCTTTCCCTTTAAGCAAGCCTGAACTTCCTCTCGGATTAATTTTTTATTAAATCTCATATTTATGAAAATATATCCCAATTAATTCAGCTGCTATTAATTGTAAAAGCTAGCGTAGATATGCTTATAAGTTGACATCTAGCCGGCTTTTTAGCCTAATCCCGCTCAAGGTATCTAAAGCCAAAAACAGTTTCGTCTGTTAGCATCACTTGGAAGTGGGCTAACTCATTGATTTTTAATGAAATTGGCAGATTTATCAAAAGTAAAGGAAGCGGATGTCTCTAGAGCCGATGTTATCTGTCTGCCTGGTTACTCTTTCGTCAATAGCTTTCATTTGCTGAAGGGGTTTCCTTTTTAGCCTCTGTGTATCTTTCGGACCAGAAATGCAGAGAAGAGTGACATAAGAGCGATTTTTTAAATTTACCAATAGAGCTTTGATATGAGCAGGTTGTGTGTATTTATATTGGTTTTATTTGGGGGTAGCCCAGTCTTACTTTCCGCAAAAGAGAGTTGTGAAGAAAAGCTGGAGATTGCGTCAAAAGTTTGCGTGCAAGTGGCAGAAAATACTTATAGTGAAATGCTTGAAATAACGCTAACCCCTGGTTTTGATGCGCTAAATCATTTGGAGGTTTATCATTTGGGGGGCGTAGAAACCCTTTTAAATAACTATGACTTGCGTATTGATTACGCAGTGGTTGGTGCTAGTAAGATGCTGAAGATGAAAATTCCTGAGGAAGATAAATATCATTTGCACACTTTTCTATCGCGAGCAAAAGATTATCGAGAAAAATACCCTGGCAATGCAATTGATACAAAGTACTCACTAGAAGCAAGGGAGATTCTTAGTAAATATATTCCTCCAGAAAAGGATTTGGATAAAGAAAAACAGAAAAAAATTATTCTTGATAGGCTCCGTGAGTTGATCGGTGGGGGTCGTTTTGAGTAACGTTAACTATTGCCGGTGGTTAAGTAGACGCTTTTTCGGAAACCTTGTATCTGTTTTACGCTAGGTTCACTCCTATTTGTACATATAAAGTATTCGGAGCCGGCTGTTGTTACCAACGACTTTAGGGGAGTAAATTGATGATTTTTAAATTTGTACAGCTACTTATTCCGGTGCTCATGATTTTGTTTGGGTTTTTCCAGGCATTCATTTATCTGAAGCTACATTAAACATTCAGTAATTGGCCTGTGGTAGTTGGAGAAATAACGCATTCCAGATTATTGAATCAATTGGATCTTAATGGCAAGAATGTAACTGAAGCAATAATTGCATTCAATTATAAATTTAAAGGGAAGGTGTACAAATCTGAAACGCCAGTCTTGCGGGGTTATGATCTGTTTCCAAGTTTAGAGTATGAATCCTACCTTACAAAGAAATACCGACCAGGGGACGTTGTTGAGGTTAGGGTAAATCCAAAGATAAATGAGTTTGCATATTTAGAGGTTGCGCCATTCAGCCGGCTAAGTACCATTTTAGTGCCGCTAATGCCAATCCTGGGTATTGCTTTAATCGTTTTGCTAAAAAGTAGCTATTTAGCAGAGCTATATGAATATTTGCTATTGCAGTATGATCTGGCTATGTATAAAGCACAAAATACCTAAAAGACATTATATCATGACTTCCTTGGCGGAAGCCTTTTTTGGACGTTGCGTTTAGACCTCAAGGGCTGATGAATTTTAGCAGTGCCTGGGGTTGGTGTTATACGTAAATTGATATGAGTACTCTATTTTATCTGAGGTGGGAGGTTATTCTTCAAATTTTAAAATCAGTGAAGTGTCCATGGATTGCAGGGGTTGTACGTTGGGCGATACCACGCATCAATCAGTCCTCTTAATACAAGATATTAATCGCAGCTTTATTTCGCTTATGTGCCGTATGGGGGATGCCTGGTGCGAATTTTCAGTATTGGGCTGTATGTAGTTTGAGACAATATAACGACTGAATCTAAGAAAATAGGAATTCATCTTAGCTTGAGTTTCTTTGGTATCTATGAAAACTTTCTCGCCGTAAAAATTTTACTCTAAAACTAATTGATCAGGGTTCTTTAGATTTCTCCATTCGTTTGAGAGCTGCAATCTGTTATGGTGGCTAATTGATAAGGTATGGCAAGGCATAAACACTAATAGGTTGTAGCAGACCTTTGGTTTTCAATGAGATAGTAATGCTACTTACCTGTCGCCCCAGTTACGGATATTAGAGGCTCAGGAGTAAAATGACACCAGCAATTTCTATGGCCAAAAAGGCTAAAATCTCTCATAAAGTACATGAATACACGCATGATTCATCGAGTGAATCATACGGATTGGAGGCTGCTGAAAAATTAGGGGTGCCCGAGTCTAGGGTTTTCAAAACACTAGTTGTTAGCCTGGAAAACAAAGAGCTGGCCGTCGGGGTAATTCCTGTTTCATCAATGCTCAGTATGAAGCTCTTAGCAAAATATGTTGGCGCTAAGAAAGCCACAATAGCTTTAAAATCAGATGTAGAAAGATCAACTGGTTATGTATTAGGAGGTGTTAGCCCATTAGGTCAAAAAAGGCGACTTAAAACCATCATTGACTCTTCGGCTAGAAATAACGCTACGATTTATATTAGTGCGGGCCGCAGGGGGCTTGAAATAGAGCTGGCTCCTGATGACTTGGCAAGTCTTGTCAGTGGAGTTTTTTCTGAAATTTGTCAGTAATTCCATATCAAATGGTGATGTGTGATTAGATTGGTAAGGGGGTGATTATGATCAAAATACAAACTTTCAAGGGCTAAACTTAGCAATTCCATACATTTGAAACTACACAAGGGGTGTGCTGGTAATGGGGGTTGATACACCATTGCGAACAATAAAGCTGAAAATACTATGAAAGCTATCGAATATCTAAAATTTAGCGAGGTTAATCCGCACAAATTTTTGCCTATATTAAATGGCTATAAGACAAGAAAGCATTTGATTGAGCATGAGATATTTACACTTAAAACAGTAAAAGAATGGATGCATTCAAAAATAGAGGCGGATAAAGAGGTAGGTTGTAGAGTTAGAGCCATTATTGTTGATGATGAATTAGCTGGTTGGTGTGGGATTCAACAAGAATGTGGAAAGTATGAGATCGCGATTGTCATTGATGACCAGTTTTGGGGGGTAGGTAGAATAGTGTTTCAAGATCTAATGAGGTGGGCGCGGGAGCTTAATCATGATGAGGTATTAGTTAGCTTCCATCACACTCGTCCTATTTATAAGTTCTTGGGAAAAATCGCTGAGAATATTTATGAATCTGAAATGTATGGCAGTAAATTTACAACGTATAAAATTAAGTTGAAATGACATTGTTCAAAAATCAATATTGATAGAGACTAGAAAATTTAGTGTTCAGGATGATTCGAACGTTCATTACTACAGACTTTCCAAGAATCTTGGAGATCTATACTCTCTCTAAGCTAGATGAGCTTAGATTTGAAGCTGTGGAATTGGAGTTTCTTCCGTTGGAAAAAGATGCGAAGAGGCTGTCAGCGCTAAGGGAGTCAGATATTTTCGTCTACGAAGATGAAACAATTCTTGGCTATGGCGCAATGTTCCAGCAAGAAATTCGAGCTCTGTTTGTTGTGGTCAAGTCTAACCGGACACCTCTTTAAGCACATTTTTCAAATTCGATAGGGGTTATATACTCCAGTGATGAATGTATCCTGCGTGAGTTGTAATAAGCAATATAGGCCCTCACATCGGCTATCGCATCTTCCCTTGTCGGATAGATATTTCCCGTCAGCCATTCTCGTTTTAGGCTGCTAAAAAAGCGTTCAGTCGGTGCATTGTCCCAACAATTTCCCTTGCGGCTCATTGAGCACACCATACCATGCTGTTTCAACTGCGCTTGGTAGGTATGGCTGGCATACTGACTGCCTCGATCAGAGTGGTGTAGAAGACCCTTTGGCGGTGTACGCAAATTAACAGCCATCATCAATGCACGACTTACCAGGGCCGTTTCCATCTGGCGATCTAGATGCCAACCAACAATCCTACGTGAATAGAGATCAATCACTACCGCCAAATACAGCCAGCCCTGTGCAGTCCAGATGTACGTGATATCAGTAGTCCAAACTTGATTTTTAACACTTGGTGAGAACTCCCTATTCAAAAGGTTTTCCGCGGTAGGTAGTTGGTGTTTGCTGTCTGTCGTCAGTGTAAATCGCTTCTTGCGTTTTACTCTCAAACCTAGCTTTTTCATTAGTTTGCGGACACGATAGCGACCAATTTTAAAGCCTTCTTTGCGTAACAGTTTCATTAACCGACGGCTTCCGAGACTCTGTCGAGATTCAGAAAATAAGGCCTTCAAACGATGGCATAGTTTCCATGTCTGGCTATCTATTGAGCTATTACTACGCTGATACCACCCGTAATAGCTACTCTTATTTACCTGCATCACTCGGCAGAGTGTCCTAACTGGAAAGCTGCCTTGCTGTTCTTTAATAAAGTTGTACTTTACTTCATTTCTTTCGCAAAGAAAGCGCTGGCCTTTTTTAGGATTTCTTTCTCCATCCGCAACTGCTTGTTTTCGCGTCGTAACCGGTCCAATTCTGCGCGCTCGCCGACATCCAGCCTTTCTCCGCTCTCTTCCTGCTTCAGCTCTTTTATCCAGCGTCGCAGATTGTTGGCAGTGGTTCCTACAGCCTCTGCGGCTTTAGAAATAGAATATCCCTGCTCAGAGACCAGGGCTACGGCGTCTTTCTTGAACTCCGGCTTGAATTGCCGGCGTGTACCTTTCGTTGTCATACATCACCTCGCTTGGTGTTTTTACCATCTTAGCGAAGTGTCCGGAAGTATTAGACCACTACAGTTTGTATGCCCGAGTGCCCGAGTGCCAGAGGGGAAGGGGTAGGGAAGTCGATACTTGAGTTTCTGCTAACAAAGATCAGTGGCCAAGCTAAGTTGTTCGTTGCAAAATCTAATTGGCCTGCAATCAAGTTTTATCAAAAGGTTGGATTTGAAACAACTAAAGAGTTCACTGCTGAATACAATGGTACGCCGGTGCAGGCTGTCGAAATGGTTTGTTCAAATAAGAAGTGTTAACCTCTCGATCCTTATTACTCCGACCCTACAGGGCTCCCAGAGGTTGCCCAAGCTTCACCAAGCGCTGGGCTAGCTCTTTCTAAGGAATCAAATATGACTGATAGGCTTAATTATTTGGAATTGGCGGGAGTGCTTACTCTGATCGTTGCAGGGTTGCATGTTGGTTGTATTCTGTTTGGTGCGGAATGGTATCGATTTTTAGGTGCCGGAGAGGCAATGGCTCAAATGGCTGAAGCTGGAGATTCTTATCCTACAAAAGTTACAGGTATTATTGTGAGTGTTTTGCTAGTTTGGTCTGCGTATGCTTTTTCCGGTGCTGGCCATATTCTCAGACTCCCATTATTACGCACAGGGCTGACACTTATATCTCTAGTGTTGCTTGCGAGGGCACTAGGTTTTTACTTTATAATGCCGGCTTTTCCGGATAACTCATTAAATTTTTGGCTTGTTAGTTCAGCATTGTGTTTTACCTTAGGCCTAACCTACTTGCTAGGCTTGAGTCAGTCATGGAGCCGTTTATCAAGTAGGGCTAAACAAAGTAGCGAAAGATAGATGGATATTGGAGGACAGTTTGGTTGTTCAATCTTCAGCATACTTTTTGTTGTCGGCGCTCACAAAAACTATCATTAAATTAATTGCGCATCAGAAGCAGACTGGATGTTAACGAAAAAGTAGTCTGTTGATTTTGATTGATTCTGGGATAGGCCGTCTGGTATAAGATAATATCGCACCATCTAGATGGTAATTCACATTAAGCCTAATATTTTTCTGGGGAAAGGCTATGAGTGTCTTTGATACAGAACTATAGAGTTAAAAGACAGATTTAATCCTTCACCTAGAAATCCAGGGCCAGGGGAATTATTGTGATCATAAATGATTGATATATCACTTGCTCGCTAGATCTGTGACATTATCGAGATCTCGATATCAATTCAATGGATGACCAGAAAGCCTAATTAATACATACCGTTCTGATAATAGTCAATTTGTTGATTGATTGGTTAGTTAAATTATATCTACTTACTTTTTTAACAGCTGCTACGGGACTTATCTCTAAAGCTTGTAGTTTGCTTTCTTTATCCTTGGCGTTAGTGAATGATTTTATACTTCAGCAAATATGTACTAGTTAGTAATAGATAGCAGATAATTTAGCGATAATTATTTGTTTTAGGTGGCGTATTACCTTTGTTTTTATGTAAAGTAATGCCGTTGTAAATTACCTTTCATTTTAATAATTTAAAATCTGTTTTTTTGAGAGTTTGTCGATAATTTCAGATCCCTAGGGATTTTATAATAATGGTGCTGTGCTCCTTTTTTGTAACGGCGTGCAATTAAGTAAATTCAGTCACTCCTCATAGAGTGTCATAGTATGCTCACATGGAGTGGTTCTCGACATATCTAACTGTCTTACAATTTATATGGGAAAGAAGGGAGGGTAGAGAAATTTGAGTTGATCATTGAGGTTTTGATGCGTTGTATTTATTAAAAGCGCTTAATGTATGGAATTGTCTATTAGGCGCATTAGTCAGGTGAAAAGGAAAACCAATGTTAATAAATAAAACTTATAAGCGTGCTTTAAGGAGTGTTTTAGGGGTGTTGTTGGTCTCGGTAAGCTGGCAGACACAAGCCCTTACCTGTCCGCAGCTTACAAATGTGCCATTGCCACCAAAGTGTAGTTCTATGGACTTGGAAAGTTGCAATGCCGCAGTGCAGAATATAATCCCAGCGGCAGCTTGTGCAATTTTTGAAGTATCGCCCGCTGCCAATGATGCTACATTAGTACTTCGTTTTACGACGTTGATCACTAACTCTTGGTATGATGCCACAGCACCTTTTCACCCTACCGCGAAAGGAGTATATTCTGATATCGCGCGATTGCCGGAGCCGGAAGACAACAGAGAGTTAAATGTTGCGCTTTCTTATGCATCTCATAAAGTATTAAGTGGACTGTTTCCACATTTAACCCCTGAATGGGATAGCATGTTGGCTGAAATGGGTTTAGACCCTCATGATCTGTCAGAAGACACAACTACGCCGATTGGTATAGGAAACTACGCAGGTAGAAAGGTTCTGGAAGGGCGTGCAAATGACGGTATGAATCAATTGGGTAACGAGGGTGGTCAGTTATATCATCGTTTACCTTATGCCGATTACACTGATTTCAAACCGGCAAATACTGCATACAAATTACGTTTTCCTTCGAAGTGGCAGCCAGCAATTCTGATGGAGCGCCCTGGTGTATACCGGGTTCAGCAGTTCGTCACCCCTCAAATCGCCTTAACAAGACCATATAGTTATGAGTCTCCAGACGAATTTACTTCACCAGTACCTCTGAAATCCAAAATTTGGAATTATCCAAGTTATGTGGCGCAAGTAAATGACGTGCTAAATACATCTGCCAACTTAACTGATGAGCAGAAGATGAAAGCTGAGTTATTTGATATGAAGATATTCAGCTTAGGCTTTGCTGCGGTATTTGCATCGGAATCTCAAGGCTTATCATTAATGGATTTCATTCACTATGATTTCCTCACCAATATGGCCGCCTTTGATACAGCAATTGCAATTTGGAAAGAGAAGCGTCGACATAACTCCGTGAGACCATTTTCCGCCGTTCGCTTTATTTATAAAGATGAACCCGTTACTGCTTGGGGAGGAGTAGGAAAAGGAACAGTGAATGATTTACCTGCTAGCCAGTGGACTAGCTATCTGCCTGTGGCTGACCATCCAGAATACCCATCTGCTTCCGCTAGCTTTTGTGCAGCACATGCAGAAACAAGCAGACTCTTTTTACCTGAAGGGGATGTATTGGGCTATACGGTACCAGCGCTTGCTGGCAGTTCACAAATTGAGCCTGGTATAACACCACAAAATGATTTGTATTTGTATTTCCCTACTTGGACTTCTTTTGAGGAGGATTGTGGTAATAGTCGAGTTTGGGGTGGTGTGCATTTTGAGCCTTCTGTTCCAGCGGGTCAGGCGATTGGGCGCGAAATTGCTAACCGTGCCTATCAATTTTATCTTTCAAAAGTAGCAGGTCAGTAAAGATAATTAATTGGAATGGAGGCTATAATTTTGAGCCATTTGCTCAATTTTCATGGTCTCTGTTCTATTTTAGATCTCGCTATTCCTAGCTGAATATAGAAACATCTATCCCGAAAATAATCGCTGATTCCTAGTCCATAGATTTTTATAAAAAGGGAGTTTTCTGGTATTTATATTTGCGCTTTTTTTTAGCTGCCCAGACAATATAGATGGAGTGTTAATGACAATAACTGGATTCAGTAAAAATAGTTTAGTCGCAGTGGTTAAAAAGAGTGCAGTGAGTCGAGGGAAAGCTCAGTCTGATTGTTGTACGATTGAGAGCTAGGCTAAATCTATAGACATCGTCTGATTTCTGAATAATAGTTGAGGGCTTTACAGGCTAGTGCTTGACTGATAACTTGAGTTTTCAAGTGTCGCATTTGGCAGTATGATGAAAACAAGAAAGTGTACCATCTCGATTTTTTCATCCATTAGATCAATGGTGTTCGAGGAGATTCACTACACTCCATTGTGATACTTTTCTCTATACTGATTATCTTCTTTACTTCCTAAGTTGCTGATAGACAAATAAAATACGGGAAACTTAAACTTGGCAAAATTCTATAAACCAAATCTACAGCTTATTTATGTCTCAGATATTCAAGTTTCAACTGGATATTATAAACAGCTATTTAATCTAGAGCCTTACTTTGTTTCTTCCAGATATGTCGTCTTCAAAGTTGACGGTGAGGCTGATTTTGCAATATGGTCCGGCGGTGAAGTACCTGATAAAGGATCCCCAAGATATACTGAAATTGGTATTAACCTAAAAACGGATGATGAGGTTGAAGAGCTCTATTTACAATGGATGGATAGTTCTTTTGTAAACATTCACAAAGAATTATATACAGATGTGTTCGGAAGAACTTTCTTGGTAAAAGATCCAGACGGACATATCATCCGGGTTTCATCTGCTGACTAATTGAAAGCTCCCTATGCGGCTAATTATATGCTCTGGTTATGACTTCAATATATATGGGGTAGTTACGATACTAAACTATAGTGCCATCTAAATTTTTTACCGAAAAATAACGTCAATTCGTCGATATTATAGTCATTACGTATTGAAATTTTCTTTGTTAGAGCGCCTACTTTAGTTAGGGTGTGTCATTCCTGATAGTTAATGACGGCTTTTTCTGCTGGGTTTAATTTTTACGTTTTGGTGTTTAAGAATGATGTATAAGAAAGATATAGCTATAGGTTTACTGGTCTTCAGTTCTGCTTTATTTGGGTGCTCTGTAAATAGTGATATGACTCAGCTAAGCTCAAATTCTACTATGGGTAGTGCTCAGCAGCTTGATGATATTGCTGATCAATATCATGATGTCTTCTTAAAGAGCTATCAGACAGATGCTTACTTTTTAAATCTGGAGCCGGAAAGGCATAATCTGTTTCTTAATAACTCACCTAATAATTTATCAGCCTTAATTAATTTCGAAGATGAATTGCTGGAGAGGTTGGCGGCCATAGATCCAGGTAGTCTGAAGAATGATCAAGAGCGTGCTTTTTATTTTAAGCTCAAGGAACAATTGGACGCGAATGTCGGATTGAGAATCTGCAAGTCTGAATTGTGGTCAGTCAATCATATGTTTGGTCCCCATATTAGGTTGAGTCTCATCAGTGAGTTTCAGCCAGTTGAGACGGCCCAAAATAAAGCTGATGCAATTGAGCGTTGGCGTAGTGCTGCCAATTACTACGATCAGGAGATTATTAATCTCAGGAATGGTCTCAAGCAGGGGTATTCCGCTCCGAAAAGTGTAGTAAACCGTGTAATTAAACAAATTGACGGATTAACTCAGATACCGATTGATAACCATCCATTCAATAGCTTGTCCGAGCGCACAGATGATTCAAAGTTTGCCGCTGATTTTAAGCAGGTTTTAGCTGTTGAATTGATTCCATCAATGGAGCGCTATAGTGATTTTTTAAAATCTGAATATTTACCGGAGGCAAGGGAGGAGCTGGGAATTCATGCCATCCCCAATGGTCGTGAATGTTATATGGCTCAATATCGGGCTTACACTGGTCTAAAGAGAACGCCCGAACAGGTTTTCCAGCTGGGTCTTAACACTGTAAATGAAAATAAGAACGAAATAGTCAGTTTGGGATCGATTCTTTATGATTCCAGCTCATTCTCAGAAGCGGTTGAGAAGGCTAGTGCTGATGATTCTCAGAAATTTAATAGCTCATCAGAAATGCATGAGTTTTATGAGGCGCTAGTAGCTAAATCTAAAAATCTTACTGCGGATTATTTTTATGATATGCCTTCCATAGCGTTGGAGGTAAGACCTATACCTGAACATGAGCAAGGCTCAGGCAGAAGCGCCCATTATACACCAGGCAGTGAGGTACGTTCTGCTAGGTTTGCCTATGATCCAACTACTTTCAAAGATGAGTCTTATGCCTCAGCTGAGACTGTGACAATTCATGAGGGGTATCCGGGGCATCACCTGCAAATAGCTTTGAGTCAAGAGCAGGATAGTTTTCATCCGATTGAAAGTACTTTTATGAACGGTGCTTTTGTTGAAGGGTGGGGGAGATATGCAGAGCACCTCGCTGAAGAGGCCGGCATTTATCAGTATGGCTCAACTAAAATCTTAAGACGTGCGTGGCCAGCAAGGGGAATGGTGGCTGATACTGGAATGCACATGCTCGGTTGGAGTAACGATCAAGTTGCGAAATTTTTAAAAGAGTCGGGTGCCTCTTTCGCAAGAGATCCCAGTTCATTGATGGACCGAATGGCGGTGATGCCTGCTCAATTAACATCCTATGACTCTGGCGCGTTAGAAATCTTTGCCTTAAGGGAGCTAATGCAAAACGAACTGGGTGAGGATTTTGATATTAAGGATTTTCATGAAATTGTTTTGAAGAATGGTAGTCTTCCTCTACCCAGGCTTAGTGAGAAGATTGTGGGATTCATTAAAGAAAAGAAACGCGGTTAATTAACCGTGATAAATACTAATTCTGCCCCGTAAATTAATGGGGCCGAATTAGTATTCAAGTGAAACTTTCTATCACCGCCTGTTTTGCTTTTTGCCCAGCACTCCCAAAGAAATCAAATTATTATTGGTTATATTTAAGCCTGATCAAATCAGGCTGACATGGAAGCAGCATGGCTTGGTTCAAATGTCTCCCAGAAAGGGGGCTAATAGTGTAAGGTCTGAGAAAAATTAAGGTTTAGGTTGTGCCCGAAGCTTTCTAGGTCATTTTTAAGGCGTTGACACAGCTTAGTTATACGTCTGCGATTTGCTCTCCGGTTATAGAGGCGAGAAACAGAACGCAGAGATGGTAATCTTCGACTACCGATACCATCAATGATTACAAAATGGCCATTGATTTCATCCCACACTATATTGACCGTTCTTAAATCACGAACGACGATGAAGGTTCTCTCCAGCCACTTAAACAGATCATTAAGTCTATCTGCATGTTCCTGATTGAATTGTTTACTGCTGATTAACGCACTTAGAGTATCTGCAAGTTCTCCATTGTGCTTTTTCACTGCTTTTACGGTGATGCCTAACCCCAAATTGGTGTCTACAAAGCCTTTAAATTCCTGTACAAAATGAGTATTTTCAACCTGACCTTCGCGTAGGTAGATGTGTTCAGAGACTTCTTTCATATATGGCCAATAGTAGGTTAGTCGGCGTAGTCGGGTAGAGATGGAATACTTATGATCCATTCTTTTCCTAAATCGATCGCTGATTACCTTAATAAGTAGATCATCAGATTCGGGGTGAGAAAACACTAGTCTCTCATTGCCGTTGGCGATAGCCTGGTCTAACCTTAATTGCAGATCCATAATTGCTTACTCAAAAATCAATTCCTTTCTTATCCCTTTGCTCAACTATTGGGTTTATCTGCCGACAAATTGGGACGTATCACCTAAGTATAGATAACATTCACTTTTTTTCCCTGAAAAGTAGTTAAATTACAGCATAAATAAGCCGGTAATTGAGCGAGGGCAACGATGCCAGATTTTAACTTTAAATTAAAGTTTCATGACATAGAAAGAAATAGACTAAGAGTGGGTTTAGGAAATACCAGTGGTTGTACCTGAGCATTTAGCGTTACGATCTTGCCAGATTACTCACTGAGAAATCACCCACTGAGAGAACGTAGGAGTTCGGACTCATACTGTAGTTTTCAGTTGTAAGATTTCTAACCTTAACTAGCTTTTTGAAGGCAAAGTAGTTTGAATTCAATTACGCTACCGGCATCAGCTAGAGTATTGGATGAATAGAAATATCAACAAACAAACTATCAGCTGAATAGGGAGTTATATGCTGACCCTATCCAGATATTGACGATTAATTTTTTTAATATGTTTTAACAAGGGCCTGTTTGAATGATTAGATTCCCATTTGCCTGGAAGCCAGATCCCGCATAATTTCTTCAGATCCACCACCAATCGCATTCACTCGTACTTCGCGATAGATTCGCTCAATCCGACTGCCGCGCATATAGCCGGCACCACCTAACACTTGCATAGCCTCCCGAGCGCAGAACTCAAGGGTTTCTGTGGCTTGAACTTTGAGCAGTGCGATATCGGCTACCTTGAGCTGCTGTTGTTGCTCCGCCCAGGCACAGAGGTCCAGATAGGCTTGAGTGGCATTGATGCGTTGAAGCATCTGGGCAAACTTGTGTCGAATCACCTGGTGATTGGCGAGGCGCTTTCCGAAAGTTCGGCGCTCCTGGGCCCACTCAATGGCATCTTGCAAACAGACCCGGCTGAATTCTACACAGGAAGCGGCAATGCCCAGGCGCTCACGATTGAAGTTGTGCACTATTGGTAAGAAACCTTGGTTCTCACCACCAATTAGATTGCTCGCGGGCACGCGTACCTGATCAAAAAAGATACTGGCCGTGTCGGAGCACCACCAGCCCTGCTTTTTATCGAGTAGCTGCCGGCTTACCCCTTTGGTATCCGCAGGGATTAAGAGCAAGGAGATACCGCCGAAGCCTCCTTCACCTGTGCGCACGGCAGCAGTAAACCAGTTAGCGCGCATGCCGCCGGTGATATAGGTCTTTTCGCCGCTCACGATATAGTCATCCCCATCACGCTCTGCGCGGCACTGGAGATTGGCTACATCGGAGCCTGCGCCTGGTTCGGTAATTGCCAGGGAAATATGCTTTTCGCCACGTAATACCGAGGGAATAACCTGATCTTTTAGGGCCTCACTGCCATAGTGCAGTAATGGGGGCAGGGCAATGCCGTGGACCATCAGGCTGGCGTAGAGGCCACCAGCGCCGGGGCGGGCTAACTCCTCTGCGGCAACAATCATATGGAAGACATCGGTTTCGATGCCGCCGTAGTTTTCCGGATAACTCATCTGCAGAAGGCCAACTTCTGCCGCTTTTTTCCAAAGCTCGGCGGGCAGTTGGCCGTCTTCGTCCCATTGAGTGATGTGGGGAGTAATCTCGCGGTCGACAAAGCGGCGTAACTGGGTGCGCCATTCCTGATGGCCTTCGTCATAAAAGGGGCTTGCCATACGGGAGGCATCAATATCGTACATGCTGATCTCCTTTAGGAAGTAGCATCACTGGGAATTTTGGCGGTTTCCGTGGGAGCGGCTTCGATCTGAACTAACAGCTGGCCACCGCGTACCTGGTCTCCTTCACAGGCGCCCAGTTTAATTACGGTACCGTCGCGGTCTGCGCGCAGGGCGTGCTCCATTTTCATGGCTTCCATTAAGGCGATAGTGTCTCCCCGCTGAACGCTTTGATTGGGTTCAACCAATACTTGCACCAGGCAGCCGTCCATAGGGGCTGTGATGCGGCCACTGCCTTCATTAAGGCTCGATTTGGCCGGAGCGTGGGTGATATCGACAAAATGAAATTGCCTGCCGTCTAATAGGAGATGCAGATTGCTTTGGTTGGCTAGGAACAATCTCTTTTGGCTAAGGCCATCCAGCAGGAGTTCAGATCTATAAACTCCACTTTCTTTTTTTGATTTCTCAAAATGGACCCACTGAATCAAGAACTGCTGTTCGCCTACTGAGATTTGATAAGAATTATCTACTAACGCCAGCAGCTCACAGTTTAGGGTTTGCCCGGAAATTTCCAGTCGGTAGTTGATCGGCACGCTGTTATCGCCACTGCGCCAGTCACTGCGGCCGCTACGCCGATCCTGAGGGTTGGCTTGGTGCAAGTGATTGAGTAATGCGGCTTGGGCTGCAACTACTGCTGGAACCGATTCTGCGGATGTCAGTGTGCTGTTTTGGTCGAGAAAACTGGTATCGGCATCGCCAGCGATAAACTGTGATTCGGCCAGGATCTTCTGCAGGAAATGGATATTGTTTTTAGGGCCGATAAATTCCAGCTGGCTTAGGGCTTGGGTTAGCTTGCGCCGAGCTTCTTCTCGATCCTGCCCCCAGGCAATTAATTTGCCGAGCATGGGGTCGTAAAATGGCGTAATTTCGCAACCACTTTTCAAAGCGTGGTCGATACGGATTCCTTGCCCCTTTGGCGTCTTCCAGTGGAGCACTTTTCCGGCCTGGGGTAGGAATTGTTGTTCCGGGTCTTCGGCATACAGGCGGACTTCAATGGCGTGGCCATGCTGGGTGATTTGCTGTTGGGAGGCTGGAAGGGCTTCGCCGCGTGCTACTGCCAGTTGCCAAGCTACCAAGTCAAAACCGGTTACCATTTCTGTTACCGGGTGCTCTACTTGCAAGCGGGTGTTCATTTCCAGGAAATAGAATTCGCCGTTGGGGCAGAGTAGAAACTCTACGGTGCCCGCGCCTAGATAACCGCAGGCTTGCGCAGCGTCGACTGCGGCTTGCCCCATTCTTTCCCGCAGCTGGGTGTCGACCACAGGGGAGGGGCACTCTTCGACCACTTTTTGATGGCGTCGTTGTACGGAGCAATCTCGCTCCCCGAGGTGAATACAGTTGCCATGACGATCCGCAAATACCTGGATTTCGATATGGCGAGCGTTGACCAGTGCCTTTTCCAGAATTAACTCGTCGCTGCCGAATGCACTCATGGATTCACTGCGGGCAGCGCGCAGCTGGGAGGCCAGTTCGCTGTCTCCGTGAGCCAGGCGCATGCCGCGCCCACCACCACCTGCGGCGGCTTTTATCATTAACGGGAAGCCAATGCGCCGCGCCCCGGCGATCAGGGTGTCGTCGTCCTGGGCACCCTGGAAGCCGGGAATACAGGGTACGCCGGCAGCGGCAACAAACTCCTTGGCTTTGCGTTTGTTGCCCATTAGTTCTATGACTTCTGCACTCGGGCCAGCAAAACTCAGTCCATTCTCTTCGCAAGCGCTGGCAAATTCCGCATTCTCAGCGAGAAAGCCGTAGCCGGGGTGGACGGCAGTGGCTCCGGATTTTTTAGCTGCGGCGAGAATTTTTTGGATATCCAGATAGGACTCCGCCGAAGTCTGCCCGCCAATGGCTACGGCGATATCGGCAGTCTGTGCGTGAAGTGAATCGCAGTCCGCATCGCTGTAGACGGCGACTGTGCGATAGCCTTCCGCTCGGGCAGTACGCATAATTCGCAGTGCGATCTCGCCGCGATTGGCGATTAACAGGGTCTCTGTTGTCGACATCAGTGCTGCCACTCCGGTGATCGTTTTTCCAGAAATGCACGGGCGCCTTCGCGCCCTTCATGGCCTTGAATTGCGCGGGAAAACTGTTGCGCGGCGCCGTCGAGTAGTTGGCCGAGTGCAGTCTCATCGCTCACCCGCGCTGCATCCAGCAAGATCTGCTTGGTTGTTGCCAGGGCGCCGGGAGCGCAGGCATTGATCGCGCCCAGGTGTTCCTGCAACGCGCCTTCGAGGGCTTCGGAATTATCGAGTAACTGGTGGATTAACCCAATTTCCAAGGCCTGCTGTGCATTGACTTTTGCTCCGCTGAGGGCGAGGCGTCGGGCCTGGGAGAGGCCGACCCGTGCCACGACAAAGGGAGCAATTTGTGCAGGCGGTAAACCCAGGCGGGTTTCCGGCAGGGCAAAGCGACAGCTGCGATCGGCGATGGCAATATCGGCACTGCAAGCGAGCCCAAAACCACCGCCCATTACGGCACCTTCCAATACTGCGATGACGACCAGGGGAGTGCGATTAAATCGCTCCATCAATTCGCCGAAGCGGCGGTTGAGTTGGAAGAACGCATCGCTATTTCCATCACTCGCGCCCTGTTGTGCGTTGAGCATATCGGCAATATCACCACCGGCGCAGAAATTGTGTTCTGTACCGCGCAGCACCAGTGCTCGTACCTGTGGGTCTTCTTCCGCTTCTGCGAGCTTTTGCAGAAGCTCATCCACCATTTGCAAACTGATGGCGTTGCGCTGCTGCGGACGATTTAGCGTGAGATGGCAGGCGATGCCGATGGTTTCTTCAATGATTGTCTGCATGGCCTGACCTTACGCGTTGGGTTTATGCTTGCCGGGCAGTATGCCCATCAGCTTACAGATAATACCGAGCATTACTTCATCCGCGCCGCCGCCGATAGCGGTGAGGCGGCTATCCCGGTAAGCGCGGTTGATTATCGTTTCCTCGATATAGCCCATACCGCCCCAGAACTGCAGGCATTGGTCTGGAATTGTGCGGGACAGGCGGCCAGCCTTGAGCTTGGCCATAGAGGCGAGGGTGGTGACATCTTCACCGGCTATATAGGCTTCCACTGCACGCCAGGTTAATGAGCGCAGGCACTCCACTTCAGTCTGCATTTCTGCGAGAGCAAAATGGATGGTTTGGTTGTCGATCAGGGGGGCTTTAAAGGCCTGACGCTCGCGCACATAGTCGATGGTGCTACTTACGCAGTTCTCCAGTCCTTTTAAGTTCAGCGCGGCGCCGGCGAGGCGCTCCTCCTGGAATTGCAGCATTTGCAACAGAAAACCGGCACCTTCATCGCCGATACGGAAATGTTTGGGCACCCGCACATTGTCAAAAAAGATAGGGGCGGTTTCTGATGAGCGCATGCCCAGTTTGTCGAGCTTTTCGCCGATGCGTACCCCTGGCGTTTTTGCCGGAATAATGATCAGGGATTTGTTGCTGTGGGCTTTGCCCTCACTGGTATTGACCAGGGTGCAGAAAAAGTCTGCGCAGGGGGCGTTGGTGATCCACATCTTGCTGCCGTTGATCACATAGTCGTCGCCATCGCTTTTGGCAGTGGTTTTAATTGAGGCGACATCGGAACCGGCGCCCGGTTCGGATACGGCGATTGCGCCGACCATCTCTCCGTTCACGGCGGGAATCAGGAACTGCTCTTTGAGATCCTGGCTGCCGAAGTTGGCTAGGGCAGGGGTACACATGGAGGTCTGCACTGAAATCGACAGGGGGACACCGCCACAGTGGGCACCGCCCAGCTCCTCCAGGAAAACGGTTTCATAACTGAAGTCGAGACCTAGGCCACCGAAGTCTGTGGACTTGCTGATGCCTAGCAGGCCCAGACCGGCTAGTTGTTGGAAAATTTCGCGGATGGGAAAGCGGCCGGCCTTTTCCCATTCCGCCACATTGGGGTTAATTTCCTGCTGTACAAAATTTTGTACGGTGCGCTGCAGTTCCCGGTGTTGATCGCTAAATATCATTATTATTTTCCCTGCCTTGAAGTGTGAACCAGGTGATGATGTGAATGGGCAACCGCACTTCCTTATTGCCCAGGTTTTTCGATCTAAAACCTTGCTACCCCGAAGGTGTTTTTATTCAGTTTGCTCTGCTCGGCCTCATTGCAAACTTCTAGCAACATGCCTAAAAGTTTGCGCGTATCGCGGGGATCGATAATGCCGTCATCCCAGAGGCGCGCACTGCAGGCGAGAGCATCGGAATTGCCCTGCATAAAGGCGCTGGTGTCGTTTTCCAATTTGTCCAACACCGTCTCATCCACATTGCCGCTGCGTTGCATTTTTTGCTCGGTGACGATGCGCATTACCTTGCCGGCCTGGGCTGCGCCCATAACGGCGGTGCGGGAATTAGGCCAGGCAAAAATAAAGCGGGGATCGAATCCGCGACCGCACATGGCGTAGTTGCCGGCCCCATAGGAGCCGCCCACGACAATGCTGAGTTTTGGTACGCTGGCATTGGCCACGGCCTGAATCATTTTGGCGCCGTGCTTGATAATGCCGTTGCGCTCCACCTCGGTACCCACCATAAACCCGGTGGTGTTATGCAAAAACAGCAGTGGCGTGCCACTCTGTTCGCACAACTGAATAAACTGCGCGGCCTTGTTGGCGCCCTTGGGGGTGATAGGGCCGTTATTCCCAATAATTCCCACAGGGAAGCCTTCGATACGAATATGGCCGCACACGGTTTGTCGATCGAATTCCGGCTTAAAATCCAGCATGGCGGAGCCGTCGGCAATCCGTGCGAGAATTTCGCGCACGTCGTAGGGCTTTTTACTGTCTGCTGGAATCAGGCCGAGCAGGTCCTCAATAGGGTGTAGTGGGTCCAGGTAATCTTTTTCTACAGAGCGTTTAATTGGTGAGGGTAGTGCGGCAATAATCTCTCTTGCGATGCGAATCCCATCGGCATCGTTCTCTGCTAAGTAATCGCCACTGCCGGATTCGGTACAGTGCATTTCCGCCCCGCCGAGGCTTTCCGCATCGGCAATTTCACCGGTGGCTGCTTTCAACAGTGGTGGACCGGCCAGGTACATACCGGTTTGCCCGCGCACCATAACGACATAATCTGACAGGCCAGGCTGGTAGGCGCCGCCGGCAGTAGCGCCGCCGTGTACTACGGTTACTTGCGGAATACCGGCGGCGGACATGCGCGCCTGGTTGGCAAATCCGCGGCCTCCTGGGGCAAAAGTATCGGTGGCATACATCAGGTTGGCGCCGCCACTTTGTGCCAGAGCGACTACTGGCAGATGGTTTTCCAGTGCGATCCGCTGCATTCGAAGGGCTTTATCCATACCGGCAGGTGAGATGGTGCCGCCTTTCACGGCATAGTTATCTACCCGCACCATACAGCGTCGACCACTGATTTGACCGATGCCGCAAATGGCGCCGCCACCCGCGCCGGTGCCATCCTGGTCGTCAAACAATTTATAGCCGGCGAGGGAGCACAGCTCTACAAAGGGAGCACCGGAGTCGAGGAGCAAATTTAGGCGCTCCCTTGGCAGCAGCCAGCCCCGATCACGATAGCGGGCAGCCTTGCTTTTTTCCGCTTGTATCGGGCGTTGCTCGGCCTCGCGAAACTGGTTGATCTGTTCCAACATGGCAGATTTGTTGTCATTGAACTCTGCCGAGCGGTTGTCGAGCTGGGAGTCAATCGGCTGCATTAGAGCTTGCCCTCCGCTTCCAACTCTTCCACTACCTGGGGCCGACGCTTGCGGTGGAATCCGTTATAGCGTTTGGAGTTACTGGCGGCTTGTGGTTGCCAAAGCGGGGAGTGATGCTTGAGGCTGGAGCCACCGTCGATGCGCAAGGTTTGGCCGGTGATATAGCTGGCTGCATCGGACAGCAGGAAACACACGGCGCCACTGACTTCGGCTTCCTCTCCCAGCCGGTAGAGGGGGATACTGTCGCGGAAGCCCGGCAGTAGCTCGCGCAGGAATTTTGGGTCATAGGTATCAAAACCGCTGGAGAGAATATAGCCCGGTGCTACAGCGTTAACTCGAACGCCAAAAGATGCCCATTCCAGTGCAGCCGTTTCGGTAATATTTTCCATGCCGGCGCGGGCAGCACCGGAGTGGCCCATCATCGGCATACCGCCCGCATTATCCGCCGTGATATTTACAATACTGCCGCCGTGCTGCTTCATCGACTGCACAAAGACTTCGCGGGACATTAAAAAGCCACCGAGCAGGTTGCTGCGCACAACAGCATCGAAGCCTTTTGTGTTGATCTGCTCAAGGGGGGAGGGGAACTGGCCACCGGCATTGTTCACTAAGCCGTGAATTTGGCCTCGGGCCTGGGCAATTTGCCCAACGGTTTCCTGGACGCCCTCTTCGTCGCGAATATCCAGGCTGAATATGCTGCACTCGCCACCATCGTTGTTGATCTCGCCGGCAACACGTTCCAACTTGTCCAACTTGCGCCCGATCAATATAACATGGGCACCAAGGCTAGCCAGTTCGTGGGCGATACAGCGGCCAATACCACTGCCGCCGCCGGTGACGATATGGGTTTGCTCGCTAAAGCTGCCGGAGCGCAGCTGGCTTTGATAGCGCATGAAAGTTTCCTTTTCTTGGGCCTGTCAGGCCTGTTCAATTTTTATTGTTCTTGTCGGCGCTTGCGCCCGCGTGTGGGAAAACGCAGAATAGCTTAACGCTACCAAGCAAGCGCTTGGTATTCAAGAGTTGGCTTCTTTTTAATCATGTGATTGTTAGGTTGCCGATCAGTCTGCAAAAGAATGCGAAAAAGAAAGCAAAGAGTTGGGAGTGTTTCGTGCAAGAGAGCGCACAGGTGGAGTTAGGTGAAGTACAAAGTGCTATGTCACCACAGCAGCTAATTGGAACCCTGGTAAAGGCGGGGGAGCTTACAGACCCGGCTTCTCCACGGGGGCGTCTACTTAATGCCGCCGCGCGCCTGTTTGAGCAAAAGGGCTTTTCACGTACCACCGTGCGAGATCTGGCTGCGCAAGTGGGTATTCTGTCCGGCAGTATTTTTCATCATTTCTCCAGTAAGGAGCAGATTCTCTGCGAAGTGATGAAGGAGGTAACGATTTTCGCCAGTGCCCGTATGCGCAGCGCGGTGGAGCTGGCCGCGTCACCTCAGGAGAAGCTGCGCGCCTGTATCCAGTCTGAACTTGAGGCCATTCACGAGCGGGCGGTGCCGGGCTTTTCCATCTTGGTGATGGAGTGGCGCAGTCTGTCAGAAAAAAGCCAGAAAGAAGTGTTGTTACTGCGTGATGAGTACGAGCAAATATGGCTGGATGCGATCAACTCGGCTCATTGCCCCGGCGGGGATGCCACAGTGGTACGCCGTCTTATGGTCGGTGCGCTGAGCCATACCTATAGCTGGTTTAAAGCCAGGGAGAATGGATTGACCATTCCTGAGCTGGCCGATCGGGCCTATCAAATCTTCGCGCCGAAGATTTAAACTCTAGATTTAAGAACTTTAAGTCTTAAACACGAAAGTAATACTAATTACCGGCAATGTGCCAATAAAACTGTGCACTTTGCCACCTTTCCTGCCAATTTCTCCTCTTTAAAGACTTTCCTGAGAACTGGTGCGCACCCGTTTTTTCCCGAATCTTTTACTCTGCGCGCAAGATGTAATAATTGTGACAATAAGTGTCACTTGGTGACAGGAGAGGGAAATGGCGGGCCAGGATTTATACCAGGTGGTTTCCACAGGACGGATGCTTCACGCCAAAAAACCAGAAGTGGTGACTCGGGATATCGCCAAACTATTCTCGATTCCAGAAGCACAGGCTCGCAGGTTACTGCTAAAGGGCTGGGTGATTAAAGATAGCTTGATATCGTCACAGGCCCTGGAGTACAGGGCTCGTCTGCACAAGATGGGGCTGCGTGCCGAGGTTTGTCCTGCGGGAAAGTTCGATAACCAGCAGTTGATCGCAAAAATCAAAGTAGCCCAGCGACGTAGGGCCAGTGTAGAGGCGAAGCCGTCAACCCAAACCGCATTGGAAACTGCTTCCAATGGTAAGGCTCTGAAAGAACAGGCTTTGAAAGAGGAAAAGGCGCTTCAGAGTGGGGAGGATTTAGAAAGCCCTACTGTGACTTCCGCAAAAGTGAGAGGCGGAAGTGCTACAGAGCGGCCAGAACCCCGACTAACCCCTCAAAAGACCAAATCAAAACCAGAAATGCCAGAGGCGAAAGGAAAAGAAAAGCCTCTCTTCAGTAGTAAGAAGCCAACCGTGACCACTTCAGGGGTAAGGGTTCTCCTTGGGCTACTCCCCGCGATAGTGACTCCTGCCGTTTTTATTTGTGTGGCAATACTGTGCCTTTATGGTGCCGGCGCACTGCTATGGCAAATTCCTCAGGCGGTTTGGCAGGGGGAATTAACTGGCGCTACTTTGCTGTTCAGTTTGGGGGGAGTGACAGTCATTGTTTTCTTAATGCTGTTGTTGGCTTTGCCCTACTTCTGCTTTCCCAGGGATGCTCGTACTCAGCCTGGTGAAAAACTCTTAAAGCATTCTGAAAGCAAAGACCTGTGGCGTTTGCTTGAACAACTATCAAACGCAACAAAGTTACCAAGGGTACAGGCTTTGATATTAAGCCCGGATGCCCGTGTCTACTGTGCCCCCAGATTTTCTGAGGTGATGCGCCAAGAGCTGCCACTAAATTTGGGGTTGGCCAGTGTCACTTCCCTGCGTGGCAGTGAGACCCTGGCATTGATGGTGCGCAACCTTGGCCTTTACCAGGGAAAGCTCAATGGTCTGCTGGCCTGGCTGGTTTTGGATGGAGTGCGCCGCCTGGAACTGATGCAGTGGGCTCTGGAAAATGAGCGAAGTGTATTGTGCAGCCGTGGTGAGCCGGGGCCGCTGAAACTCTTCCATCAAATGCTGGTTACCTGTGGGTATTTCCTGTTGCCATTGATCGAGCGACTCGAAAATCTGCACCGTGCCTTAACCCGGAGGAGTGCCCTTTATCTGGAATCCCGTGCGGACCTCTGGGCCGCAGATTTGATTGGCAGTGAGGCATTCACCGAGTTTGCCGGGAATTGGCATCGCCTGGTGCATGCAGACCTAATGGTTGCCGAGATTGCGCGAGAGGCATCAGCAGTGGGGCAGTGCTTTGAAAATATTCCTGCCGCTGTGGCCTGGACCCTGGAAAATCTCGATGAGGAAACCGGTAAAACCATCGAGCTTTCGATGAGTCAGGCCAGTGATCCCTGGGATGTCTTTGAAGCGGCAGATCTGGAACGTATTGAGAGTGTTCAGCAGAGCAATGTGAATGGGCGCCTGCAGAGGGCGTTTTCCCTGGAAAACCTCTTTGTCGATTTCCCCACATTGGCCAGGAACATCAGTGCGGAGGCGAGTGCTCCCGACTGTCAGGTAGTGGAGAATCGCCGATTACTCAGCTCCAGCCGTGAGGCGGAAGAGGCATTAGAGGTGATGGATGTTTATTTTAACCGCCTGCCGCCTCTGACTTTAATGCCCCTGCGCAGGCCAGCCTCACAGGAACTGCAGGCGATGGATTTGCAGAGCAGTATCGATTGGCTGCGCAGTAAATTAATTGAGCTGCGTGAGTTACGCGAGCAGCGCGAGAGCGCGCGCCTGCTGATGGTGACGATACAGCTGGGGGCGGCGTTGATTCGAGCCAAGGTGCGTATCGAACCGCAGGATTACTCCTTGAATAGTGCCAGCCTCGCAGCGGCTCAGGAAGCCGCGGCAGTAAAAAGGTCTGAGCTGGAGGAAATCGAACGGCAGCTCCAGCATATCTATTCAGTATTTTATCAAAGGCTTTGCTTGGCCGTTGTGGCGATGCCGGCGCGGGAGCGCCAGCAGGCACGGAGTCTGCTGAGCCAGCTGGCGGCTTATGAAGCGCTGGCAACACACATTGAGCGCCTTGCGGGTTACAGTACCAGTCTCGCAATCTTTGCGGGTCGACTGTCCCCGGACCTGGCCGAGCGGGAACTGGTACAGAAATATCTGGCCCTTTCCGCGCGGGAGCTGGATGCCACCTTCGCTACGGTGGAGTCATCTGAGTTGTTAAAAGCACAGGGATTGGATAGCGCGCTTTGTATTAAGGCCAAGCGTGAGCCATTGCAGCAGTTACCCCAGCGACATCAGGAAGCCTTGGCGGTGGTGCATACTATGGAGTCCCGCTGCAAATACGCGATTTCGATAATTTTGGAGCGCTACCAGATTCAACTGGCGGCTCTGCTGCAACGCTGCTTGGACAGAGAGGGGCAGTTGGAAGTGAATCCCTTGCGTCTCCTGCAGGCAGTCTAGCCGCCGGCGAGCTTAACTTTGTAGTTTTTAGATTCCAGCAGTGCTTTGATTTCGGTGCGCTTATCGCCCTGGATTTCGATTACCCCGTCTTTCAGGGCACCGCCACAGCCGCAGCGTTTCTTCAATTCTGCCAGCAGTAACTTCAGCTCACTATCTGTGCCGTCTACGCCGCGCACGCAAGTGACCCCCTTGCCTTTGCGCCCTTTGGTCTCTCTTTGGATACGTACGATCCCATCACCTTGGTGCTGCTTTTCCGCTGCGGGCTCCTCTTTGATACGACCGCGGTCGGTGGAGTAGACAAGACGATTTTCCTTGGCCATAGCGTTGGGCTCCTAAAAAACTTTGCACTGAATAGCTTGGGCGCGATTGTGCCCGAGGCGCGATGGAAGTCAAAGAGGTCGCCGTCAGTTCTGTAAGGAAGCGGAACAAGCGGAAGAAGCGGAATAGGGGGCGACCCGCCAGCCGCCAGCGGGTAAAATTTCGAGGCAAATCCCTAGCAGCTGGTAGAAGAGGTTAATCCATGGCGTTGACTGGACGTCGCAAACTGCTCAATGAAGTGATCTTTGGCACCGACACGCCCGCGGGGCGTAACTTCGATGTGTTCTTGATCTGGGCAATTTTAATTAGTGTTGGGCTGGTACTACTGGCTTCGATTGGCCCAATCGCACAACGTTACGGGGCGCTACTGACCACACTGGAGTGGCTTTTCACCGGTCTTTTTACTTTGGAATACGCTGCCCGTATCTACTGTTCGGTTAATCGGCGCAAATATATTTTCAGTTTTTATGGCGTTGTCGATCTGCTGGCGATTCTGCCCAGTTACCTGGCTCTTCTCTATACCGGGGCCACCTATCTGTTGGTGATCCGCTTGCTGCGGGTGTTGCGTATCTTCAGGATTTTAAAGTTGGTGCGCTACCTGCAGGATGCCAACCTGCTATTGCGGGCCTTGGGGCTGGCCCGGCGGAAAATTCTGGTGTTTTACTCCAGCGTCCTGGTGATGTGTATTATCTTCGGCTCGCTGATGTTTGTAGTGGAGGGGCCGGAAAACGGATTTACCAGTATCCCCACCAGTGTTTACTGGGCGATTGTGACCATTACCACCGTTGGTTATGGGGATATTTCTCCTCAAACGCCATTGGGGCAGGGTATAGCAGCCATGACCATGTTGATTGGTTATTCAATTATTGCCGTACCAACGGGCATCCTTACCGCTGAGCTGGCGGGTGAGATGCATCGCGAGCGCAAACATCACCGCTGTAATAACTGTGGCCGCAGCACCCATGATCCAGATGCGGAATACTGCAAGTTTTGTGGGTACCGGCTGGAGCTTCCCACATCAGCGGAAAAGGTGTGACCTGGTTGTGGGTGCCCCAAAGGGGCTTCCTACTGTCATGTGAGGCCTAGTTCGGCGGGCTACCATTCGTCTGGCACTTTTACAGCAACCACTTCTGCCTTTGCGCAAAGGCGCCCGTCGCTACGGAGGTCACAGTGCAAAATGGTCTTCTTGGGGCCGCGTTCGACAATAGAGGCTTCCAGGATTACCGGTTTATCGATGGCAGCGGGCGCCAGGTACTTGATGTCCAGCTTGCCAGTGGCAAACCAGATTTTATCCCCGCTGCCCACATTGCGACCCGCTTGCAGATAGCCATCGGCGATGGCGGTACAAATGGTATGACAATCAATCACCGTAGCGATAATACCGCCGTTCAAATATTGAGCGGGTCCGGCATTGTGGTACGGGCTGGGTGTAAATTCACAACGGGATTTATCCGGCTCTACCCAATAGCTTTTAATACGCAGGCCCTGGTCGTTGTCCGACCCGCAACCAAAACAATGGTTGCCCTGAATCTGATCCTGAATGGCGATTTGCTCAGTCATAACTATCCCTCGCTGTGGACGCGCCATAGTAACGATTTGCGCCAGGGAGGGGAAGAAACTAACCTTGCGGACTTGCAATAGAGTTACCCGAATTATCTGGACCTAGATACATGGAAATATACGGCTTTTGCGCCCCCGGTTTCGAAGCCCTGTTCGAGGCTTTCGGCAAAAATTTTCGCGAGTGTGGAGACACTGGTGCCGCCTTTGCGGTGCGACGGCAAGGTGAGTTGATCTGCTCCTTGTGGGCGGGCAGTGCCGACCGGGAAGGGGAGAAACCCTTTACGGAAGAAACACTGGTCAATGTGTTTTCGTCCAGCAAGGGGGTTTTAGCACTGCTCGCTATGCAGCAGGTAGAAGCGGGCACGTTGGATTTGGATCGCCCAGTCTCAGATTACTGGCCAGAATTTGCACAGCATAAGAAAACTGTCACCGCGCGCCAACTTCTCTGTCATCGCAGTGGCTTGGTCGCCTTTCGCGAGCGGGTTAAGGACAGTCTTATTTATGATTGGCTGGCGGCCTGCGATGCGGTTGCCCATACAGCCCCGTGGTGGGAACCAGGCAGTGAGCAGGGCTATGCGCCGTTTCTTTACGGTTGGAGCTTGGGCGGCCTGATAGAGCGCGTTGCAGAAAAACCATTATTGGAACTTTATCGGGAAATGCTAGCCAAACCCCTCAATCTCGATGGCGGCTTTGGTGCAGTGGGACATCTTTCGAGCCGCATCGCCGATGTGAGCCCGCTGAAACAACCATTGCCGGAGCTGCGTGAGAATGCCATTGGCCGGGCGATCAAAGAAGATCGCAAAGGCCCGGTCGCTATGGCGTTTAGTAATCCGGTGAGCCTGATGATGGGAACTAACAGCCCCGAGTGGCGCAATGCCTTGATTCCCGCAGCCAATGGTCATTTCAGTGCGCGGGATCTGGCGACGGTTTACGGTGATCTGGCAGGGGGAAATCCAACAACCCTTGGACAAAAATGGGTGGATGAAGCCTCGCAAGAACAGAGTTGTGGGCGGGATAAAGTGCTTCAGGCTGAGGTGAGCTTTGGTTGCGGCTTTATTCGCAGTAGTCACTCCGCAGATCTGCGATTCGGCGGAAAGCAGGGATTTGGCCATCCAGGTGCGGGCGGCAGTGTCGGTTTTGCCGACCCAGAGCAGGGCCTGGGAGTGGGTTACATCACTACACGACTGGGGCAAAGTCTGTTTATGGATCGCCGTGCGGTTGGCCTGGTTGAGACACTGTACGGATTATTGTAATGACAGAAGAAGTTTTAAAACTCATGGAGCGTATCGATGAGCTGGAGAGCCGCTTGGCTTTTCAAGAGGATACGATCTCCCAATTAAATGACGTTATTACGCGCCAAGATGCGGATATTCGCTCAGTGGTGGCGAGACTGCGTGAACTTGGAGATAAGTACAGTGCTCTCACCTTCGAAATGCAGGGTGGGGGCAGGCAAGCTGACGAAAAGCCACCCCACTATTGAGCGGTGTTGAAAAATAGTTGAGCGGTGTTGAAAAAATGGGCGGTGAATTCGGTGACTATTCATTATTCACTGCTCCATCAATGAGTGGCGCTAGAAAACAAATATGGCGCAAATTTAAAGAGTTTGCCCTGACAAGAATCGTCAAAAATTATCGAAAATATTTTGGCGCCACTTCACTATGACCGTAAGTATTAAAGTGTCTAAAAAAAGTCTGTCTTGTGACGTCTTTGCTATTGACAAACTTTTCCACACTTAAAACTGGGCAGCTTGACGTCTGATTATTTATCAATACAGTTTGTGCATAAATTTTAGACTGGTTCTAACTTATTGTTTTTAAAGCAAAAACTAGAGAGTTTAAAAAATATGCAAATCGCTGCAGGCGAGACTGCATGCCGCCTGGCGCGTACCTCTGTTTATTAGTGCACAGAGTTATCCACAAAACCTGTGGAAGAAGTCTGGTTTGATCGCTTTTTATTCAACTGCTGTGGATCTCTGGACCACAGGAAATATCACAGAAATATCGTAGAAAAGCATCGCAAGAAGATACTGCAACTGAGAGCTTCGAAGCCTGCAATGGGGACTGGTCAATAGAACTGGAATTGGCTTCGTCGTATTCTCCACATAATTTGGTTGGGTTGATTCAGCCGCCGGTCAGCTTTTAGCTGGATAATGCCGGCACTGTGCAGGAGCACTGAACTCAGTGCGTCTCGATACCCGTTTATTAAAAGTGCGTTAGGAGAACCAATAATGAAACATTGGGTAGCAATTCTCGCTATGGGCTCACTGGTAGGCTGTTCCACTCTGGACCCTTACACCGGCGAGAGTAAAACCAGTAATGCCGCCAAGGGGGCTGGAATGGGCGCTGTAGCTGGCGCTATTGTTGGCGTGGCAACTGCGAGTAAGAAAGACCGCAAGAAGGGGGCTCTTACCGGTGCCCTGGGTGGTGCTGCGATTGGTGGCGGTATTGGTTACTACATGGACCGCCAGGAAATGGCTTTGCGTCAGCGCCTGGAAGGTAGCGGTGTGCGAGTTCAGCGTGAAGGTGACAATATTCGCCTGATCATGCCGGGCAATATCACCTTCGGAACCAATCGCTCAGATATCCGTACCGATTTTTACGACACCCTGGAATCGGTTACTGTGGTTTTACAGGAATTCAACAAGACCGCTATCCGTGTGAGTGGCCATACCGACAGCACGGGTTCCGATGTATATAACCAGTCCCTGAGTGAGCAGCGGGCCAATTCTGTGGCGAGCTTCTTTAGCCACAATGGTGTTTCTGTCGGCCGCGTGCAGGCCGTTGGTTATGGTGAGCGCTACCCGCTGGCCAGCAACGACTCTGAGTCTGGTCGTCAGGCCAACCGTCGGGTTGAGCTGGAATTACTGCCACTGTAATTCTTTTGTGCAGCTGAACTGATAAACAGTTGCATGTCACTGCGTCTAGATGCTCCTTGGCCTCAATGATGATCTTGTACGCAGTGACACAAGCCTTTCTTTCCTATTTGCGCCTTGCGCCATCTCAGCAGAGATTCCCCATTCTCCTGTAATAATTCACGCCCCCTCTGTCTCTGTGAATCACCGATCTTCACAGGCCCCACATTATTGTTTGCCTGGTTGTTTTTTATACGGATGTAGGTTTTCTCAAGGAATGAAATACCGATAAATCCTTTCAAGATAAAAAAACCGGCGATCTATTGGGTGGCTGTGCTATCCCTAGATCAACAAAGAAAAGAAAAGTGGAGCAGAGTCGTGAGTCATCGCTTGTTCAAGTGGAGTACCATATGGGGTTTTGCCCTGGCGCTAGTGGCTATTCAGGCTTTCACCTGGCAGGGTGCAGCGATTGAATCTGGCACTAACCTGGAGGTCCGTTTTACCGAAGCGGCCGTAGTGGCGCAGGTAGAAGTGATTGGTATCCATCGGGATGTGGACAGTGCACTCTCGGAGCCGGGTGTAACGGCGATCTCCGGTTATGTCTATTCCGCGGTGCCTGGCCAGGTTTGGAAAGGCATAGTGGCGGATCAAATTACTTTTCGTCTGGGCTTGGAATACTGCGATAAGAAACTTGAGAAAGGTGAGAGTTATCTGATTTTCGCCAGGCTCGACAGCTATGGCAGGCTGCAATTGCACAGCTGCGATTCAGCGGTTGTTGAATCCGAAGCTGAGGCACTGTTGGCGGAGCTCAAAGCATTTAGCTCCCAGGGCTGACACCTTCAGTAAATCTCGCACTCATTAGAACATTTGGTTGTAAGTTGTCAGCCAGTTACAGCAATCCAGACTCTTCTGTTCAAGTCCATTGCCTTGAAGAACTTTCATGGCGGGTTATTCTTATCATTATTGGCGCCACCTTCTTTGGCCGATAGCAGTTGATTATGCTTTGCTCGGCGTCAAAAGGCTGTAAGGCCAGCCAGTTTCGCGCAATAAGTAGATTCCCAGAGTACTGGGTGCTGGCCATGCAAGAGCGCAATTTTTGAAACTGCCCGGGGTCGAGAGGTCGACATATGAAAAAGTTATTGATTCCACTGATCATCCTGCTGTTGATCATCGGATACTTTATGTCTCGCAGTGGCGAGCATAAAGCCAAAGAAGCTTACGATTCGATGAATTCACCCAATAGTGAGCAGATGAATGACAATTCCAAGCCATCTGGCAGCGGAAGTGATTCAACCTCTCCAAATGGTACCGCCACGCCCCCGGACGGTATGGGGAATCCCGATGCCCAAATGCCCCAGGATTCTGAGCAAACCGACCCCGCACCTCCCGGTGGTGATGCCAGCGCCGGAGAGGGCCCTGACACTATGGGTGCAGGCCCCATGCCGGGATCATCAGGAGATAGCGGTGCCAGTGGTCCCCCTCCAGTTCCTGGTGCCGATGGGGATGCGGCGGATACGCCCGATGCAGATTCCGACACTTCAACGGATAATGTGGTAGAAGATGCCGCTAAAGAGGCCCAGAGAGAAGTGGAAGGTGCAGATAATCTGGATGACAGTACACCGGATAGCGATAGTGAAATCGACCAGGGCATGAAGACTAACGAAGATGAGCCCTAAGTAATGGATTGCTAGATATAAAGGAGGCACTGCGGGCTACCGGTTCAGGTGGCCCGCAACTTTTGCAAAATGATCGAACATAAGTGGCTACAGGGACATACCGTTTTACAAATTCGGCCTAGAGGAAAATTTAGGGCAGAGGATTTTCATCAGCTGGCAGAAAAAATAGATCCCATTATTCGGGAGCAGGGCAGGATAGAGGGGCTGCTGATCGACGCTCAAGATTTTGCGGGATGGGAAGATTTTGTCGCGATGATCTCACACTTTCGATTTGTGCAGGATCACGAGAAACATATTCAAAGAATTGCCGTAGTGTCAGACAATCCGGTATTAAAATTTATGCCGCATCTGGTCTGCCATTTTATCAGTGCAGAAGTGCGGCCTTTCCCGCAGGATGAATACTCCGAAGCTCTGGCATGGCTGGAAAATCCAGGTTAGCATCGCGCACCATTTAACTGTTACATGGAGCGCCGGTGAGCCCAGCATTGGCCATTATTGCGGTGGCAACAGAAGATCTGCCTGCCGCCCAGGATTTATCCAGTCGACTCAATCTTCCCTGTCTAGGGGTAGTCCCCCCATCGGAAGTCAATGATGTTCCCCAGGTCTTGTCCTGTGGCGAACAGCTACAGCTCTGCGCTACCGGACGCAAGGCTCCAGGGCCGATCTCTGTCGATTTTGTTGGCGGGGCTCTGGCACACCGACGTAAATACGGTGGTGGTAAAGCTCAGCCAGTCGCCAAAGCCGTAGGCTTACGGCCCGGCTTTCATCCCCGCATATTGGATGCCACCGCAGGACTTGGCCGCGATGCTTTTGTTCTGGCAGCCCAGGGCTGTGAGGTGCGGATGCTTGAGCGTAACCCAGTTGTGCGCCTGCTATTGCTGGATGGCCTGCGGCGATTGCGGGAGGCTTCCGTTACCGATTCGGAGTTGGCTGAGATTGCCAGGCTTTTATCGCTTGCTGATGAGGATGTGCCCGCCGCGGAATGGCTAGCTCAGCAGGATGAGGAATCCTGGCCGGTTGTCTACCTCGACCCCATGTTTCCTCCCAGGGGTAAGAGTGCCAAGGTAAAAAAGGAAATGGTGGCTTTCCATCATCTGGTTGGAGAGGATCAGGATGCCGATGATCTACTAGAGCCCGCTCTCAGGGCCTGCTACTACCGCACCGTGGTCAAGCGTCCCAAGCTGGCGCCGTATCTCGCAGAGAAGAAGCCAGCGCTTTCTTTTGAGGGGAAGTCGGGGCGCTTCGATATTTATACCAAACATGGTGTGCCCAATTGATAGGCGATTTTTTAATACTCTTCACGCCTACAAGGTTCTCCCGATACTCTAAGGTTTAAAATTCATTATCCAATTTATCTACAATGGCTGATGGTGATTAGATAAGAATCCTTTAGTGAGGAGTCCTCTAGAGATCCTCACCATTTTGCCGCCCCAGCAACATAGGGATGTGTTGCTGCAAGTCGTGACGGTGCATGCCTATACATGCTTATAGATGGCCAGAAGAAGGCCTGGACCATTGTTTTGTGGGCCAGGATTTTCCTCAAAAGCGTTAAGTGCCAGTGAGACTTGAAATGGATTTACGAGTTACCTCTTCAATTCTGCCTGTAGTCCCAATGTTAGTTGGGGGTGGCATGTATGTTCTCATAATCTCGAAACAGCTCATCGGTGGCTATAATTCGTGGCAAGATAGTTTAATTATTATTTGTTACGTATTTGGCCTTCTCGGCGTGATTGGCCTATTTCTCGCGAGTTTTGATCGCGCATATTCTGATCCTATTCAGGCAAGGCGTGTAATAAAACTTCTGAGCTTCGGTTTGATTTCAGCGGTTCTCGCTATTGTTTTAATGTTTACGCTAGGCATGAAAAATTGGCTGGTTCCTACCTTAATTATTTTTTGTATTTCTAGCCCATTTATGACCGGTGTCTACTTAATATTTAAGCTCCGTAAGTTGGTCAGTGCTTAAAAACAGTGGGCAAACTCTATCGTGCCAGGCCACGTTTACCTGGTGGCATCCTTTAATAGAGCGGGGTATTGGCTGTGAGAGGTGAGACCGACGAATCGCAGCAGCCAGATATTTCCAATCGCAAAATATTCTCTGCGAGTGCTCTGGGTTTTCTTACCGCAGCAACTATCGTAACCAGCCTCCGCAATCTACCGATGATGGCGCAGGAAGAAATGACGATGTTTTTCTACATTGGCATTTCCGCTCTGTTATTTTTAATTCCGGCGGGTTTGGTGGCCGCCGAATTGGGCAGTGCTTTTTCCGACCGCACCGGTGGAGTTTATACCTGGGTGGGGGAGGCCTTCACCCCCAAAGTGGGTTTTATCGCTATTTGGTTGCAATGGGCGGAGTGTGTTGTCTGGTATCCCACTGAGCTGGGATTTGCCGCGGCAGCCATTGCTTATGCCTTCGGTGATCAGAGTCTCGCTGGTAACACCTATTATATTGGCGGCTTTTGTATAGTTGCCTACCTAATTGCTACCGCGGTAGCCCTTTCGGGAACCCAATTTCTGGCAGAAGTTACCAAATATGGATTCCTGCTGGGCACGCTGATGCCTTGTGTAATTCTCATTGCCTTGGCAATAGGTTGGGTGATGTTGGGACATCCTTTGGGCTGGGAAACGGCCACAGACCCAGCTGTGGCTGTAAGGGAGGAAGGGCAGGCGCACCCGCGCTGGTTTCCACACATTACCGGCCTGGGAGCAGTTGCTTTTCTCGGGGGGATACTACTCTCTTTTGCTGGCATCGAGGCCCAGGCCAGCCATGTATCTGAAATGCCCAATGCACGCCGCGGTTACCCGATAGTGATCGGTATTGCCGCCCTAGTGTCATTTCTGGTCTTTACCCTCGGTGCGCTGGCTATTTCTGCGATTCTTCCCTATAAGCAGATCTCTATAGAGACGGGCCTTTTCACCGCGTTCAACCAGGGGTTCTCACAGTTACTGGGTATTGGATGGCCAGTGCAAATTCTGGCAGGGTTAATCGCCTATGGGGCTTTGGGAGGAGCTTTAGCCTGGCTAGCTGGGCCCAGTAAGGGGCTACTGGCCACCGCTCAGGACGGTATGTTGCCACCCTGGTTTCAGCGGGAGAATGCCCGCGGCGTACAAAAAAATATCCTCTACACCCAATGCCTGATTGTTTTGTTGATTTCATCCATTTATGTCTTGGTGGATAACGTTTCCACAGCCTTTGTGTTGATCTCAGTAATGGCGATAAGTTTGTATATCATTATGTATTTGCTGATGTTTGCAGCGGTTATTCGTTTGCGTTACACCCAGCCAGATCTACCCAGAAGCTTTAAAATACCCGGTGGAATCACTGGCGTTTGGATTACCGCTGGCACTGGTATTGCCGCCGTTTCATTTGCGCTGCTGGTGTCCTTTTTCCCCCCTCAGCAGCTGACAATTGCCGATCCCAAAACTTATGTAGCCTTAGTCTTTACCGGGATTGTGATTACAGTGTCTATTCCGTTACTGATTTTCTATTTGCGTAAACCCTCTTGGCGCCAAGAGGGTGGACATGAACAGCAGTCTTTTTCCGATATTGACGAGTGACAAGGAGGTCGGTCGTGAAACAGAAGTCGCCATTCGATATGTTCTTTGATGAATATAATGAGGATATCCCCGAGGATCACTTCCCCAGGGACAGCATCTCAGCTTATGCAGCGGAATCCATAGTGACCAGCGAAACCTGGTCTGATGCCAAACCGGCTATGAATCTCTCCTCTTTTGTTACTACCTTTACTGAGCCAGAAGCTTTCGATGTAGCCAAGAACCACTACTTGAAGAACTATATCGACCACGATATGTACCCACAGTTATTCGCTATGGAAGCGCGTATGGTGCGATGGCTGCATGAGCTGTGGAATGGGCCCAAAGGTGTGGAGCCTTATGGTGCAGCCACCATTGGTTCTTCTGAAGCCTGTATGCTGGCGGGCTTGGCCCACAAATGGAATTGGCGCAAACAGAGAGAGAAAGCTGGTAAGGATACATCCAGGCCAAACCTGGTTACCGGAGCCAATGTTCAAATCGTTTGGGAAAAGTTTATGCGCTACTTCGATGTGGAACCGCGTATAGCTCCCCTAAAGCCTGGGCACTATCGCTTTAATAGCGAACATCTGGATGAGTTGGTTGATGAAAATACCATCGCTGTGGTGGCGATTGCCGGGCAGACTTTCACCGGTGAAGATGACTCCTTTCGTGCAATTCATAACTGGCTAGATCGCCACCAGGAGAAAACCGGCCATGACATTCCCATGCATATTGATGGTGCTTCTGGAGGATTTGTAAATCCATTTTTATATCCCAACTATCACTGGGATTTTCGCCTGCCACGGGTAAAATCCATTAACGCATCGGGACACAAATTTGGTTTGGTACCGCCGGGGTTGGGCTGGATAATTTTCCGTGAGCGGTCCGTTTTCGATGAAGATTTAATGTTCTATGTCAATTATCTGGGCGGCGAAATGCCCACGGCCACATTAAATTTCAGCAGAAATGCATCACCGGTTGCTTATCAATATTACAATTTTATCCGCCTGGGTTTTAAGGGGTATAGAGATATTATGTCTCACACCCTGTCTAATGCTCAGACTTTACGTGGTAGGTTGGTGAATAGCGGTTACTTCGAGATTATGAACAAAACGCAACGTATTCCTGTAGTCGCAATGACCTTGAATGATAAAATAACTAATTTTAATGAATACGATATATCCGACAAGGTGCGTGAACGGGGCTGGGTGTTATCGGCTTATTCAATGCCTCCAAATGCTCAATCAGTAAATTCCTTACGTATCGTGGTGCGCCCACATTTAAACCTGAATGCTATCAATGGTCTGGCTGATGACATTATTCATGCGTGTGAATGGTTGGAGAAGCATGGTGGAAATGCTACACCTCCAAAATTGCATGATCCCCATAAGGTGGCAACGAGTAAGTGTTAAGTACTGTAGGGCAATCGAAAATGATTAATCGATTGCTCTATTAATTCGAGTTGCTACGTAGATTGAATTACACGGTGAATCCTATGGAAAGGCGCATACTTTTCAATGATTTGCAGGAACCGGAAGGACCGGTCTGTTTACCTGACGGCCAAGTATATATTGCAGAAATGTCGAATGCGCGCAATTGTGTGAGCCGTATTGATAAACATGGGCGATACCATCTGGTGGGACAGCCGGGTTGGCGTCCAAATGGCATAGCAATCGATGGCGATGGCAATCTGTGGATAGCCGGAGGTGGAGGTAAAAAACTGGTACGCATGAAGCCAGATGGTACGGTACTTAATATCTATGAAGGGCCTAAGGATTACCCTTATCTTTGGCCAAATGATTTAGCGTTTGGGAAAAATGGCTTACTCTATCTGACTGATTCTGGCATTGATCCAGATAAGTTTGTTGAGGGGCAGGTAGTTCGTGCTGACTTCAGGCAATGTCAATATGACGGAAGGGTATTTGAAATTGATCCACGTAATGGCCACGTCTTAAGGCTAATCGACACTGGCCTGTCTTTTGCAAATGGCATCGCATTTGATACTGATGAGCGACTATATGTGAGCGAAACTGTAACAGGGAATATTTATCGATATGATCTCGCCTCTCAAGTACCCTTGGAGGCGGAGCTTTTTGGCAATGTTATCCTGGGGTCACCCGAAGGTTTTAGTGGGCCGGATGGAATGGCTTTTGGTGATGATGGCCGGCTTTACTGTGCCGTATTTGGCCAGGGCGATGTGAGCGTTCTCGATTGTGATGGCAAGATAGCCGAGCGTATCCCGACCTGTGGGATGCGCCCAACAAATATCGCATTTTGTGAGGATCAAAAGGGTGGGGCGGTGGTGACGGTTTTGGATACTGGCTGCCTGGAATGGCTAAATCTGGCTTGCCGTGGCAGGTTGCTTTACCGTCCCCGGGTATAGGCCCTGGGCCTCGCAAATGTAATATAAATGTCTGGTTTGGTGTATGTGAGAACTCCCTGGAAGATGATTTTTTAGTGGTGCAATTATGTTCTTTAATTGGCCATGTTTTCAGCCATACCTGATGGCTTGGTCTGAATTACTCCAAGCAATTTGGATGTGTAGTGATTTTTCAGGATTTACTATTTAACAACTGTCAGATTATTCACAACTTTCTTTACATCTTCAGTGTTTTCCGCAATCGCCTGAGCGAGATCTTTCTGGGCACTGGATTTTACTGACCCCTTTAGGGTGATGGTTCCACCTTGGGCTGAGACGTCAATTTTAGTTCCGGGGATCTCCTGATCCAGCAATAGCCGGGTTTTTACGACGGTTGCAATCTTGGCGTCTGTATACTCACTAGAGATAGTGTCACTAATACTCTTTTTGTTTGTAACGGTCAGTTCGTTTTTAACGCTCTTGACGCCTTTTATCCCTGAAACCAGCTCCCCAGCCAGCCGCTTGTCAATTTCGCTATCTACCTGGCCAGACAGGGTCACAATGCCGTTGCTAACTTTGGTGTCAATAGTAAAGCTATTTAAGTTTTTATTTAGCAAGAGTACAGTCTCTGCTTTTCCATCCAGCCACATGTCATTCATGGCCGAATTTTTCTGATTGGAATTTTCTTCGGCTATGGCTGCAGATGACACGAGCATAGCTATCGCCATGGAACTTAGGGTTTTTTTGATAAGGCTCATAGTTCTTCCTTGGTTTTGGGTTGCTTAATTTGCTTGTACTTTGAATGTTTTCGGGATTCCTGGATCATCTTGGCTGGGTGATAAATAATCCAGGGTGATCAATGCACTAGTTAGACAAATAATCTTTCTTGAGGCGGTGCTTGCATGGGGATCGTATTAAATATTTACCTAAATTTAGTGTTGGAGTCTAGTGGGATATAAGGTGATTTCATACGCCAAATAATCGATATCAAAAATTTAACCTGTGAGCCATATAGTGAGAGGTTGTAGTTTTGTCAACTATTCGGCGTGACACTCATTGAGTTAGTGTTGGCATATTGCTATTGGAATATTGTTTGATTTTGGGTTTTTTGATGCAATTATGTACCGTTGTCTGTTTTAAATTTATTAAATATTACGGCTCCAAGTAAATAATTCTGAGCAGGCGGTACGCTGAATATTTGTATGATATTTGAAGTGGTTTTATGGGAAGGGGTTTGCTGAACTATATTAACTAACCTATCTTAGCTTAGATATCTATAGTCGTTTTAGAGCCTCTTTTCTGGCGCTTATTATATAGGCTAGGAGAGATACCTTCCCAGCGTTTGAATGCTTTACCAAATGCACTCTCATCAGAATATCCTAAAGCTATAGCGATATCGCTATTGGATTTCTCTCCTTGCACTAACCATTGCCTTGCATAATAACTGCGCACTTCGTCCTGGACCGTGCGAAAACAGGTGTGTTCCTCTTGCAACTTGCGGCCTAAATGCCTAGTGCTAAGGCAGAGGTGCTGGGCAACTTGCTCTCGAGTTAAGTAGGGAGTTTGTTGAAGTAACAGGGTGACTTTTCTGTGAAAGCTATTTTTCTCGAACGCTTGTAAAAGGGCATCAGCTTTCGGTTTTAAACAGCTTACAACGTCTTTATCTGCCGCTACCAGAGGAATTGCCAGGTCTTTAACGGGGAATAGGATTGCCGAAACTTGAGCATTGAACTGCACCGGTATTGCCAGGAGTTCCTGATACTGCTGTTGGAGGGCAAGGCTGGGAGCAGGGTATGAGAGAAGTAATTTGCAGCCCTGAAACTTCCCACCAGTTAAAGCTTGGGTTTGAGCGATACAGGCAGCCAGTATCGTTTCTACTCGAGTTTGTGCAAAGTTGATAAAGTTTGGATAGTAGCAGAGGCTAACTGAAAATGTATCGCGGTGCACCTCAAAGTGACCGCCTTCTCCCAGCAGCGGGTGATAGCTAACTAACTGATCTATGGTTGCTTGGAGGTCTTTCTGGGTCATTAGCAAGTGGCCGACCAGCCCGATGTGGTTAGTTTGCATGGCAAGCCCTAGCTTTATTCCCAACAGCGGTTCGGGATAGCTATCGATGATCGCCTTCCAAAGTCGTTCTTGCAGATGAATTGGGACGCGTTCTTGCCGACTTATTTGAGACAGCACTTTACTTGCTCTCATTGGAATGGGTAGGCCCAAGCTGGTCAAGGCTTCCATCAAAGCCTTTGAGTAGCTGAGATTCACACTTCTGGAATCGGTTAAATCCATTAAGGATGTCCTAAATTAACCAGTTTCTGCCCGATAATGACAATCTGCGTTTGATTTGTCACGGTATATTGCCCCTGTCTTAGTTTCGCATTGAATGGCTATGGTAAAGGAAGTGCCATGAAACCTTACGCGGTTATAGGTGCTGGCCCTATGGGCCTTTGTACAGTAAGAAATCTACTCAGGCTTGGTATCCCCTGTATCGGTTTTGAAGTACACAGCGATGTGGGAGGACTATGGGATATCAACAGTCCAACTAGTACCATGTATGAATCGGCACATCTTATCTCCTCTAAAAGGATGACCGAATTTGCCGACTTCCCGATGGATGAGAGTGTCGCTGATTACCCAAGTCATCGAGACATGGGTGATTATTTCCGGTCCTATGCAAGAGAATTTGGTCTTTACGGTCACTATGAGTTTGATACGGAAGTTGTGCAATGTGTGCGTAGCGGAGATGGCTGGCTAGTAACTACCCGCCGGAATTGGCAGGAAAAAACACGAGAGTTTAGCGGCTTATTAATTGCCAGCGGTACATTACATTATCCAAACCAACCGGAATTACCCGGCCAATACACCGGGAAGCTAATACATTCCTCTCAGTACCGGTCCCCGGAGATCTTTGCCGGAAAAAGAGTTCTTTTGATTGGTTGTGGCAATAGCGGAGCAGACATTGCCGTGGATGCGGTGCATCGGGCGAGAAGTGTGGATATCAGTCTGCGTCGTGGATATCACTTCCTGCCTAAATATTTTTCTGGTCGACCTATTGATCAGTTGGGTGGCAAATTCAAGCTACCTCTCACTCTAAAGCGACGCCTAACTAAAGCTCTGATTCGGCTCTCGCTAGGGAGCCCATCTCAATACGGGCTGCCTGAGCCCAAATATCAACTTTTTGAATCCCATCCCGTAGTCAACTCTTTATTGCTGCACCACATTGGCCACGGAGATATCAACCCAAGGCCGGCGATCAAATCGGTCGATGGGCATAAAGTGCATTTCTCAGCTGGTGAATGTGAAGAGTATGACCTGATTGTGCAGGCCACCGGCTATAAGTTGCACTATCCATTCGTAGATAAAGCAGAGTTAAATTGGAACGGCTATGCGCCGAGTCTGTACCTGAATATATTCCACCCGAAATCAGACAACCTTTTTATGATGGGCATGATAGAAGCGGCTGGTTTGGGGTGGGAGGGGCGCAATATGCAAGCGGAGCTCGTAGCGCTTTATGTTCACCAGTTAATTGCTGGAGTGTCATCTGCTAATCGTTTCAGGAAGGTTATTCAGCAGAAATCGGCAAAACGTATAGACGGTGGTATGCGATACCTTGACCTCGAACGCATGGCGTATTATGTACATAAAGACTCTTATCTAAAGGTTATCAAAAAGCATAAAGCCGACCTACTAAAAGACCTCTCACCTCGAGCCTTGACCTATCAGGCCGGCGGATTACAAGCAACTTCTTGATAGGATATTCAGAATGAATCCCCGGATTTTGATTACAGGTGCGGCAGGCTATATCGGAAACCAACTTGGCGAGTATCTGAGCAAGATCTTACCAGTAACTGGGATTGATATTCACACGAAAACCGCAAGCTTTCCAATCCTTGTTAAGGATATCTGTGATAAGGATCTTGGGAAAATAATGCAGGCAGAATCTATTACTCATGTGATTCACTTAGCATCGGTAATGGCTGCAGGTCGGGATCATACTGCTGAGTACCGTGTCGATGTAGAGGGCACAAGAAATGTACTCGAGGCCTGTCTCTACGCAGGAGTTGAGCATATTACTGTGGCAAGCAGTGGTGCCGCCTATGGTTATTATCCTGATAACCCACCAAAACTCGAAGAGCACCATCCTCTGCGCGGTAATCCTGAATTTGGTTATTCCAATAACAAGCGCAAAATTGAGGAGCTGCTGGCTGAATATCGTAAGCGGCACCCATATCTTAAGCAGCTGGTATTTCGAGTTTCCTCTATATTGGGCGAAAAAACGAATAACAAAATCAGCTCACTGTATAAGCGAAAAATACTTTTGGACCCCGGTGGCTATAACTCACCTTTTGTCTTTATCTGGGACCAGGATGTGATTCGCGCGTTATCCCTTGGCGTGAAGACTGGGGCCTGCGGCATATTCAATCTGGCCGGTGATGGCAGTCTTAACCCAAAGGAAATAGCACAGATTCTCTCCAAGCCACTGATAAGGCCACCAGTCTGGATGGTAAAAGGGGTACTTCGGCTAGGTTATAGCCTCCACCTAACGGATTCCCACCCAGATCATGTAGCCTTTTTGCAATACAGGCCGGTTCTGGATAACCGCCTATTGAAAGAAGAACTGGGATTTATTCCAGAGAAGACATCGAAGGAAGTCTTTTATTTGTTTGCAGAAAAAGCACTCGGAATAAGACCGCCCTCCAGCAAACTCTCACCGTCAGTGGGGGAGAGCTGAGATGGCTACTATTAAGGCAGATAAATCACAGAAAACTTTTGTGGTGACCGGAGCTGCCGGAGGACTGGGCTGGGCAATTACCGAATGTCTATCAAGAAAATACACTGCGGAATTTCTTCTGTTGGATGTTTCCACTGAAAAACTCCGTCAAAGAGAGGCACAACTCAAAGGGCGCGGTATTCGAGCCAGAACATATACCGTTGATTTAGCCAATAGCTTGGCATTGGCGGAATTGGTTCAATCCTTACGGAATGAGTATCCAAGAGTTGATCTGCTAATAAACAACGCTGGCATTACGCACCGAAGCCTCTCGACACAAACGTCTAGTGCGGTAATCCGAAAAGTGATGGCGGTCAATTACCATGCACCGGTAGAACTTACTCAGGGCTTGTTTGCAGAGCTGAAAGCGGCCTCTGGCTGTGTGGTGAATATCAGTTCAATGGCTGGATGGATGCCGGTTTTGGGGCGCGCGGGCTATTGCGCAGCCAAGAGTGCATTGCACCAGTATTTCGAGGTATTCCGTGAGGAAGTGCGGAACGATGGAGTTGGTGTATTAATGGTTTACCCAAGTTTCCTGGCTACAACGATTGAGCAAAGCGCTTTAGCTGGAGATGGTGGGCAGGCCAGGCACCAAAGGAGCACCGTGGGAGCGGTGCGTAGCCCTGAGTGGATGGCCAATCAGATTGTGACAGCCTGGGAAAAGGGCAGGGGGCGTTGGTTTCCGAAAGATATAAGCCTGATTGGAGCCTATTTATACAGGTTAGCACCGGCGACATTTCTCAAACAGCTAAGAAAGCGTTTTCAGGTTGAGTTGGCGACTGCGTCAAGTCCTTAAATCATTGAATATGACATTGAGCCTGAAATAATATGTTTAGATCTCAAGCTTCTAGAAGTTAGCTCCAGTAGCTTGGCATTGTACGCCTGGGTATAGAGCTTATTTATCATATACTGCTCGATACTCAGTGCGGGATTTTGAGTAATAATTACAATTCTGAAAATAAAGTATATCTGGGGGTTGTACTCCGTAAATCTACCATTTAAATCATCTTTGGATATAGCAGGAGTAATTTCGCCTTGCCCAGCAAATGAGGTAGGAAGGTCGCGATGTTTATTAATACATTGCTTTTGGATCTCGACCTAAACCTACACAATTACTCCAGCTAAAAGTTCTATCCCAAACTTAGAAGTATTTTTAACGATCAGTCCCGTGGATTTTTTTCAATAAAAGTTACTTTTCTTTATAGTGAGTCACATCTTAAACATTTACACAACTTACTTTATTTCTTCAGTCAACCAGTAAAGAAAGCTAGTTACACTTTTATTATTTATATTGCGACTTGGGGTTACTGCGTAGTATGACAATCCATTGGCTTTGTGTTTTATGTCTGTGTTTTTATACGGCACTAACCATTTGTTCTGTAAAGCATTCTGTACCAAAAGAGAACTGACTAAAGCAATCCCCTGGCTAGCCAGTGCGGCTTGTATAACGTGATGTTCCTGATCATATTGACGGATGGTAAGGTTTTTATTGAAGTCGCCAAGTAAGGATTCCCAGCTGAATGAGGTTAAAGACTGGTTAATCCATTTGGTCTCTAACAATTGTGCCTGCTCGATATCCGTTATAGTTGATAAGTAGTTTGGCGTAGCGTACATACCCACTGATTCCGTAATAAGCCTTGTCGTATTTTCGGTTTTTGGATCAAATTCACCGTAGCGAATAGCTATATCAATGTGTCGGTCGCGCTCAATATTGTCTATCTGTTCACTGGTCGAAATGGATATCTCGATACCTGGATGCTTCTGATAAAAGCGCTCCAGGTGGGGAACCAGCCACAGAGCCGCAAAAGATGAAGTTGTACTGACAGAAATCACACGATTTGAGTTAGCGATTTCACCTATTGCTGCGGCAAGTTGCTGAAAAACTCGTGAAGTTGTTTCTGCGAGTAGCCTTCCTTCTTCTGTTAATCGTATTGCGCGGGTTTTACGCTCAAACAGCTGGCTGCCTAGCGTTTCTTCTAAGTTTTTTATCTGGTGGGATACTGCTGTAGGGGTAATAAAGAGCTCCTCCGCAGCTTTCTTAAAGCTACCGAGCCTCGCAGCTGCATCAAAAACCTTTAAGGAATTGAGGGAGGGTAGGTTTGGATACATGGACTACTCTTCCTTATAGATGAAATAAATTCACCTATAAGGAAAAATATCTCATTTGTCAAGAGTGCTTGTAGGCTGCACTATCGCTGGACCAAATGATGAATTTTTCGAGGTCTAGTAGATGAAAACCCTTCTTCATATTGAAGCCAGCGCTCAGATTTTTGGGACTATTCAGGTACCGGAGGAGTATAGAGACATACCAAAACACTCCTCTATCTCCAAGGCCGTTGCCGCGACTTTTGTGAAGCGTTGGCTTGGGCTAAGACCAAAAGATAAGCTCATCTATAGGGATGTTGGCCAGACCCCGCCAGGATTCATTACCCAGGATTGGATTGCTTCTGTATTCACTCCAGAAGACCAGCGCAGTGAAGAGCAAAAATCGTTGGTTACATTATCGGATACTTTGATCAATGAACTCGACCAGGCGGATGTCATAGTAATGTCCTCCCCAGTGTATAACTACGGTATGCCGGCGGCTTTAAAAGCCTGGTTCGACCAGGTGATACGTATCAATAAGACCTTCACCTTTGACTTGGCCCGTGGAGACTATCCGCTTGAGCCCATTATGTCGGGGAAGGTTCTGGTGCTAATTACTTCTGCCGGAGAGTTTGGCTTTGCAGAGGGGGGAGTGCGCGAGAACATGAATCACTTGGGGCCTCATATCAGGACACTGAGCCATTACCTGGGGGTCGATCAAATCCATGAGATCAACGTCGAATATCAGGAGTTTGCGGATGAACGGCATAGAAATTCGGTAAACAAGGCTCTGTTGCAAAGCAGGTTATTGGCCAAAGAGCTTGCTGCTAAGCTTAAAAGCCAACCTACTCACTCTTATTCAACACAACCCAAAGCGATCGCTCTTAATAAGCAAAGTATTGCTCAAAGGGAAGATTGAGCTACTGGCGCTGGTGTCCTATCGGGAAGAGGCCAACCTAGGCCTCTTTACTGGCCTTTGAGCCCGCCACCAGAAGAGTCATAAAAAGAAGATGTCCTGGGCCGACCATCGATTCTATTTCGTCCCCCAATCTTTTTAGCCCTAGGAAATAAACTTCAGAGTTTGGTCAAGCGCTTGCTCGGCATTACAGTGTTGCACCTCTAAATGATGAACACCGTATTTGCAAAGCTTCTCCTGAATTTGAGCTAGCTCCTCATCACTGGTGAGGCGAGGATGCCTAGTAAGGCGTACTTGCATTGCTGTTCCCGCCTCGACGAGTAGCTCTACACATTGCCAGGGTGCTGTACCGCTACCATCTACCCCGGTAATGGCAGGGTAATTTTCCGGCAACGCTTTTATATCCAGCCCAACCCAGTCCAAGCTGGGGATCAAGCGACTCAGTTTCCGAGGGTAGATCCCGGCAGTATGTAAACCTATCTTAAACCCCAGGCTTCGGGCTTGGGCTATGGCGGCTTCCAGTGCCCCCTGGGCAGTTGGCTCTCCGCCAGAAAATACCACCGCATCCAGCAGTCCTTGCCGGCTGGCGAGGAACCCCAATATCTGGTCCCAGTCGTAGGCACTGGGCGCGCGGGCCGGCAACAGATCACCATTATGGCAGTAGCGGCAACGCCAGGGGCACCCCTGGCAAAAGACCACCGCGGCCAATTCACCAGGGAAGTCGATAGCGGTAAATGGTGTAAAACCGCCGATGCGCAGCTTTTCAGCCATAGCTATTTGCCATTACCTGCAACAAAAAAGCGGCGTTCCCTGTGTTCCGATTGTTTGCCAGGATTCCAGAAGGAAACTGGGCGGTGATAGCCCATCACCCGGCTCCAGACTTCACAGCGGGTACGGTCTTCATTTTTGAGTGGTGAGGTTGGTTTATTCATGATGTCTCTCCTTGGTGGTTGGTTTTAATCGCTGCAGCAAGATTGCTCACGAGCGAGCAGAGCCTCATCGCAGCGGGGACAGAATTCGTGTTCGCCGCTCAGGTAGCCGTGTACTGGGCATATAGAAAAGCTGGGAGTTACTGTGATATAGGGCAGCCGATAATTTTTCAGGGCGCGCTGTAATAAGCGGCGGCAGCTATCGGCATCTGGCAGTTGTTCACCCAGGTATAGGTGCAGCACAGTGCCGCCCGTATAACGGGATTGTAGGGATTCCTGCCGGGCCAACGCTTCGAAAGGGTCATCGGTAAAGCCGACTGGTAGCTGGGATGAGTTGGTATAGTAAGGTGCTTCCGTGCTGCCAGCCTGAATAATATCTTCATAGCGCTTTTGGTCTTCGCGGGCAAAACGGTAAGTAGTTCCCTCAGCCGGTGTGGCTTCGAGATTATACAGGTGGCCAGTTTGTTCCTGGAACTCTGTCATTCGCAAACGAATATGGTCGAGCAACTGCTCGGCAAGTTTTTTACCGGTATCTGTGACGATACTTTCACGGTCTTCACTAAAGTTTCGCAGCATTTCATTAATGCCGTTAACGCCAATGGTAGAGAAGTGGTTACGCAGAGTGCCAAGATATCGACGCGTGTAGGGAAACAGGCCGGCGTCCATATGCCGCTGAATCACTTTGCGTTTCACTTCCAGAGAATCCCGTGCAAGTAGCAGTAGTTTATCTAACTGGGCGAGTAGGAGATCCCAGTTTCCTCTATACAGGTACCCCAGGCGCGCGCAGTTGATGGTTACCACACCGAGAGAGCCTGTTTGTTCCGCGGAGCCGAATAATCCATTGCCCCGTTTAAGTAGCTCTCGCAGGTCCAGCTGTAGGCGACAGCACATGGAACGCACCATGTTTGGACTGAGGTCTGAGTTAATAAAGTTTTGGAAGTAGGGCAGTCCATAGCGGGCAGTCATGGCAAATAGCCGTTCGGCATTTTCGCTCTCCCAGGGAAAGTCCTCACTGATATTGTAAGTTGGAATTGGGAAAGTGAAGACCCTGCCGCGCGCGTCCCCTTTACTCATCACCTCAATATAGGCGCGGTTAATCAGGTCCATTTCCACCTGCAGGTCACCATAAGTGAATGGCATTTCTTTGCCGGCAATCACCGGCACCTGCTCTCGCAAGTCTTGAGGGCAAACCCAATCGAAAGTGAGGTTGGTAAAGGGGGTCTGGGTGCCCCAGCGGGATGGCACGTTCAGGTTAAAAATCAGCTCTTGCATACACTGGCGCACACTGGCGTAATCCAGCTGATCCTTGCGTACAAAGGGTGCGAGATAAGTATCGAAGGAGCTAAATGCCTGGGCTCCAGCCCATTCGTTTTGCAATGTGCCAAGAAAGTTAACGATCTGCCCAACTGCACTGGTCAAGTGGGCGGGCGGTGCAGACTCCACTTTGCCGGGAACCCCATTCAACCCCTCGTGCAGCAGGGAGCGAAGTGACCAACCTGCGCAATAGCCGGCCAACATATCCAGGTCATGGATGTGTAAATCGCCATCCCGGTGGGCTGCACCAATCTCCGGGGAATAAACATGATTCAGCCAGTAATTGGCAATCATTTTACCGGCGCTATTTAAAATCAGGCCGCCGAGGGAGTAGCCTTGGTTGGCATTGGCAGCGACACGCCAATCTGCCTGCTCCAGATATTCTTCAATGGAAGCCCCAACATCTACCAGAGTTTGTCGATCATTGCGTATGCGCGCATGTCGCTCCCGATAGGCGATGTAGGCCCGAGCAGTATCTATATAATCGCAATTGATTAATATTTGCTCGGCAATATTTTGGATTTCCTCAATATCGACCGGTGTCGCTGCATCAAAGCGATGATTAATCACTTTCAGGATGCCCTGGGTTAGCCAATCAACTTCATCCTCACCAAATTCACCAGTAGCCTGCCCGGCTTGCACAAGTGCCGAAGTAATACGTTGAGGATCAAAAGCCACAGCGCGACCATCCCGCTTTCGCACCAGAAAACTGCTTAGGTTTTGAGTAGGAGATATGGCACTGTCAATTTCTGGGGTAGAGGTACTGGTCATGGGCTTTCCTTCACAGATTGTGCGGGAAGCTTATAAAAGCCCAGGGGAGAAGCACTTGATCTGGATCACTATATATAGTGTTTTGGATCTTCAAGTGGCACACTATGTTGTACTAAAGAGTAGGGGTCTAGTTTGAAAATATTAAAGTATCAAGGCGTCCGTACTGGGTAATAGTGGTATGGCTTAAGTATTTTGGGGTGTATTGCACGGAAAATAGTCAGATCCACACTTGTTGCTAGATAACAGTTTCCTAGTGGTCCTTTTAAATCTAGGAATTGCCAATAAAAAATATGCTAGTAAAGGGCACAGTAGCTATCTCTATCCTTTTTTAAAAAAATAAAAAGATGGTATTTTGATAACGCTACTTTACTCTGCCCTCCATTAGCTCGCAGCGAAGTAAAATATTATGGTTGACTCAAAAGGTCAGGGTGCCATGGTTTATTTAGATGTTAATAGGGTAGGGGATTAATTGGTTTATTTAGGGGCTGCGACAAGATAAGTCGGAAATGAGTTGTTTCTCTATTTTCTGATTGGATATATTTTGTGTTGCGGCATATATGATTCATAAGTCGGAGCTCTTTAAAAAGCCAGAGTCTCGTGCCTTGCTGCCTTAGCTATTTATTTGTCCATTTTTACTGTAAAGCTGATGTTTGCATATGAGGTCTATAAAGACGACCCTTTACAGCTGGTGACTTCTGGAAGTCATGAGTTTTTCATGTTAGGTCGGTACGAAAGTGAGGTCGGTAATTGGTTTTTATTGGTTACCCTTCTAAAGGTTATTTCATATCTTGAAATCAGTTATTCTCACGCAATTACATAGAAAAAAGTCCTGCAATAATGAGCTGATTCAAGTTATGAAGCAGCTCCTAGGAAAGCTGATTCAATAGCCTCCTTTTAGGGGGCAGAGGGCAAATCCGCATTCTAAGAATGCGGATTTTTAGTAAAGTGATTTTTGATGTCATTTGGCGCGGTATCAGTTAAAGTGCAGTTTTATGGCTGGTAAACGTGCCGTGTAACAGCGTGTGACCTTAAAAGTGTGCTGCCCTGTATATATATTCCTTTAGAATACCGTCGTGTTAATTCAGTGCATGGAGAGGCTTTGGCTGGATTAGCACCGTCTATATGCCAAGCACCCATATCCTCTGATGTTGTTAAGCTGATTAATAAGGAAAAGTAACATGGAAATTGAAGTCACTTCTAATGAAGGTTCTATAGATCCTGCCGATCCCACTGCTGAGCCAACTAGGGAGAAGTACTCGCCTGAAAATCCACCCAAAGGATGGACCTATGTTAACTATAAGAATGTGGAAGGTGGTGGCTTCCGTTGTCCGAAGTGTAATGCCGTTGAAGATGGAGCAGATGTAGACGGACACGGTTGCAATTGATTGAAAGGACATTCGGGCAATATTTTGCCCGAATGTTTTTATTGTCAGATATTAGAAAAAAGCTTGCACCTACCAAAATTTTTCACACCTAAACCCCTTCTTGCCTAATTCACTTATTCGTGGTTATGGGGTTGTGTTTTTTTGTGTTGTCTGATCCTGCTTCCCAGCTGCTAATAATTGATTCCGGATTGGTTTCTAACTCCATTGCCTATGGCCATTAGTGGTTTAAGCCACATATAAATTTTATTATAAGGGAGGTGAGTTTGAATAAGATGATAATAACAATAATTCTGGTGGTGTTCAGTTTGTAGGTGTTTGTATCCGATCTTAGTGTAGCGCAAGCTAGAGGCTCCCTTGGCACTGTCAAAGAGTTAATCTCATGGCTCTGGGAAGAGCCTGTTGCTCCGATTCTTCGGCTAAGCGTTTGTTTATTGCTGCTAAAACCTCCAGCACTATTGCTTCAACAGGCGCTTGGCTGTCATTAAGAAGCAATTCGGGAGTGCTCATGCTGAATAATATCCCCCATTTTTAGTAAAGCTATATGGTGGTAGAGAGCACTTCTAACGCATTTTGTATATAGGTGACAAATATCGTCAGAAAGGCGCTGATATAGGCCGGCTTTAGTTTCTTCATTTTTTTAAATGCGACACAGAAAAATATTCACGAAAAAATAAAATTCTTTTCGTATTTTCATTTCGTGACTCATTGGAACTTAATTCTTAATTCTTACCTAACACACAAATCAAAAAATAAGATTTCAGGCGATTATGGACAAGTTATTTGGCAAAAATTTACTGGTTTTGGCATTAACTGCTACTTTGGCTGCATGTAGCGGCGGAGGGGGCGGTTCTTCAGACTCCGAACCTGAGACACCAGCTGCGAGCGATGGTGGCAGTAATAATGGTGGTGATCAGGGTGGCGACAACCAAGGAGATGATAGTGGTTCCGGTGATACTGGGAGCGATACGCCTCTTCCCGACAATGATCCCTCAACGGTAACGGTTGGAGGTGTTTCAAGCTCCGATCTGGGCTTTGCTACAATAACGGCCACCGATATTACACTGCCTGACGCAATGGTAAACGCACAGGAAGTGTATCAGCTTGCACACTATATTGGCCGAACAGATAGTGAGCAAGATGAAGAAAATATCGATATCCCCATTCGTAGCTACACTGCGACCTGCGCAACTGATACAGATAAGCCTCGGATGTTTGTATCCACGACCTTATCTGAAGGACAAAGCGCCTCAAATCCGACCTATGGCTCAGTCTATGAACTCCAATATAACCCTGAAACTTCAAGTTTTGATCAAACTGGCAATACCACGATTCTGAAACAGTGTTATGAGTCTCACGGTATAACAGCTAGCGCTGACTGCTCCAGGGTTGCTGTTTTATGTAATACAGAATACAAGGCTAGTGAGCGATACGATGTTAAGAAAGATCTAATTGAAGAGCACGGTATTGGCTGGATGAAGATTGAGGACAATCTTGACGCTGTTGCAGGTACCGATAATGAGAAAAAGTATAACGATCAGATTTGGCTGATGGAGTGGGATAACAAGCCTTTATCCGAAGTGCCTGATGCTTACGTCGTAAATAAAATGCATGGTGGCACTCATCTTGGTACCCAAGAACTATTATATGTTGAGGATGACAGTAAAGGACGAACCAGTTACGCATTTTCCGTGACTGCTCGAGTACTGGTTAGCGGTTCTCACTATTCTGCGGGACTTACCGTGATCGACCGAGATGACTGGTCAATGACCATGACTGGGGATGAGCGTAGGGGCTGGTATTGGCTATGTGGACATGGTCATGTACTGAATATCCGGGCTTTCTATAACCCTGGCAACGAAATGTTTGGTGCGCTCTGTACCAGTGATGGGAATAAATATCATCCCTCTCCTGGCTTGAATGCAATTGCCATCAAAATGGAAGATGATGGCTCCTCTGTCCTTGAAGGCACCTACAATCACGTGGTTCCTACAACAAGTGCAATGATTTCGAATGGGGGAGGGCACACAGTCGTCCCAGTTGATGCTAATACTAATTTATCTGTAATCGTTTCACCGAAGTACATCGAAGATGAGGATATGGATAGGTTCTTACAGGATACACTCGGTATTGATACCAGTGGAGATGGTCCCTTTGATGACCAATGTGCTGATAAGGCCAATAAAAATTGCTTCTTCTCGTACCTCGAAGAGATCGAATATGATGAGGGTGACTATTCACTGATACCAAGGCAAGGACTCTATTCTGGCGGCGCCCTGGATAAATCTTCTTTAACTCGCGTAGGTATTGCCAAGGTTGATTGGGAAGGCAATATTGAGGGGGTTGGTATCAAGTGGCTGGCTGAAGATTCCGATTGCCAGATTAGTGACCCCCAGCTCGTCGACCTGAAGAACGACCGCTACCTGTTTGGTTATGCACAGTTCCAGTGTATTTCCGATAACCTTCCATACAATCGCAGTTACAATAAGAAAGGCGAGGCCATGCGTATGCTGGTTCCAAAAGCCTATTATGTGATGGAGATTGACGCAGATCTGAATGTACTTGAGGGGCCGGTAAAACTCACCGATTATGGATGGGGTGGATTGGATGAGCCAATGTATCTGGGTAACGGCAAAGTGGCCTGGAATTATATTAAGAACCCTACCTTTGAGAATTATATCGGCGGTCAGCAAAATGTGTGGCAAGCGATTGTTTACCACTCTAAAAGTGTGAATTAACCCTTATCGACCGGGCCCTTTTCTTAAAGGTCCCGGTCTTTTACTAAGACTGCCTCTTGTTGTGTTTACTCTGGATGCCCAAGTAACTACTGCTAGACTTGCGGCAGAATATACCATGTAAGCCAATGGGGACTCGTAGAACATGCCACTGGAGGCTTAAGGGGGCTTTTATACTTTCAAAGAGTGGCCCTAAGATTAAAATCTAATGCCCCTAGATAAAGATCGGGCCATAAAAGTAGGCTATAGGTATTTTTCGAGGTTGAAATTTGAAAGGACTAAGGCCTTTTGTGGCGAGCCGGACCTAACTTCTGTAGTCTTCGAGGTCCACAGAGGTTTTATGGGGCTGTTCAGAGGCTTCTGTGAAAAATTGATTCGCCAGAAATAGCAAAATTACCGGGGCTAAATCCAACCCCGGCATAAAAAAATCAATCAGCAGTTAACCGCGTTAACCGCCAGCCCACCCAGAGATGTCTCCTTATATTTACTCTGCATATCGATACCAGTCTGGCGCATGGTTTCGATCACGCTATCCAGCGGTACGATATGGGCGCCGTCGCCGCGTAGGGCCAGGCGAGCGCCGTTGATGGCTTTTACTGCGCCCATGGTGTTGCGCTCGATACAGGGAACTTGCACCAAGCCACCTATAGGATCGCAGGTGAGGCCCAGGTTGTGTTCCATCCCGATCTCGGCGGCGTTCTCGATTTGCTGGTTGCTGCCGCCTTCCACGGCGGCCAGGCCTGCGGAGGCCATGGAGCAGGCAACGCCGATCTCGCCCTGGCAGCCCACTTCGGCAGCGGATATAGAGGCATTTTTCTTAAATAGCATGCCGATGGCGCCGGCGGTGAGCAGGAACTTCACTACCTGATCCTTGAGTTCGCCGTGTACTTCTGGGTCGTGTACAAACTCCACGTAATAGGCGATAACCGCGGGAATAACACCGGCGGCACCGTTGGTGGGGGCGGTAACAATGCGGCCGCGCGCGGCATTCTCTTCGTTAACGGCGAGGGCAAACAGGCTTACCCAGTCGAGGATGGCGAGGCCGCGATTGCGCTCCTCTGCGGTTTGCTTACTCAGCTCGCAGTAGAGTTCGGCGGCACGGCGACGCACTTTTAGGCCGCCGGGCAGAATGCCTTTTTGCTGGCAGCCCCGCTCGATGGAGGCCTCCATCACTTTCCAAATATTCCACAGGCGGTCTTTGACTTCCTGTTCGCTGCGAAATGCTTTCTCATTTTCCATAGCCAATTCGGCGATGGTCCAGCCATGCCGGTCGCAGATCTTCATCAGCTGTTCGGCGTTGCTGAAATCGTAGGGCAGCAGGGTGGCAATCTCCTCCTTGTGGGCGAAGTCTTCTTCTGAAAGAACAAAGCCACCGCCGATGGAGAAATAGCTGCGCTCGAACAACAGTTCATCGCCGCAATAGGCCTGGCAGGTCATGCCGTTGGAATGTTGAGGCAGAAACTCTTCCATATGGAAGAGCAGGTCGCGATCGTGAACAAACTCTATTTTGTGGTCACCATTGAGGGTCAACACCTGCTCGCCGTGGATGGCGCCCATCTTCTCGTCGATGCTATCGACGTCGATAGTATCGGGGGTTTGGCCTAGCAGTCCCATCAATACGGCCATATCGGTGCCGTGGCCGACGCCGGTCAGGGCCAGGGAGCCGTAAAGGTGTACTTGAACGCGGTCGGTTTTTGCGAGCTGGTCGCGGTCGCGCAGGTCCTGAACAAACTGGCGTGCGGCGACCATTGGGCCCACCGTATGGGAGCTTGAGGGGCCGACACCAATTTTGAACAGTTCAAATACGCTAATACTCATATAAATTCTCTGCGCTGGGCCGCACACAGTTGCGGCCCTCCCTTAAGGATATAGTTGCACCATTTAGGGGCGCACTTTGCCTTACAAGGCGCAACAATCAAGATGGCAGCTGCTATTCCGTACAAAATTCTACTTGTTGCGGGTTTTGCGGAATTTATGAGTTCCCTATCACCGGCTGTGATACAAGCTACGGCACTTCCGCGACCAAAACAGCGCGTTTGGGCGCGGGGTGACCTTCTACGGTTCTATCCGGCGATTGCGGATCGAGAAAGTCGGCTAGGGATTCAAAATGCATCCAGTCGGTGCGCCGCTGTTCCTCCAGGCTAGTGGTATTCAAGTCTACCGTCCTGGGGTTGTGAAACCCGCATTTCCGCAGCCAACTTTCCAAAGTGGCGCAGCTGGGGAAGAACCATACATTGCGCATTTTGGCGTAGCGATCTTCCGGCACCAGGCAATCCCCGAGCCCGCCATCAATCACTAAGGTCTCCAACACCAGCTGGCCACCGGGGCGCAAGGTCTCACGTAGCTCGCGCAGGTGATCCATTGGAGAGCGGCGGTGGTAGAGCACACCCATTGAGAAGGTGGTATCGAAGGCGCGTAGATTTGCGGGCAGGGCCTCGATGCCGAGTGGCAGTAGGTCCACCGGCTGGTCGTCGCCGAGATATTTTTTCAGGGCGTAAAACTGAGCGACGAATTTTGCCGAGGGGTCGATGCCAATCACACGCCGGGCGCCGGCGCCATAGGAGCGCCAGCAGTGATAGCCGTTGCCGCAACCCACATCCAGCACCAGCCTGTTTTCCATAGGTGCCAGGTGAGGCAGTACCCGGTCCCATTTCCAGTCGGAGCGCCATTCGGTATCGATAGGCAGGCCAAAAATTTCCCAGGGGCCTTTGCGCCAGGGATGCAGTTTTCTCAGTTCCTGTTCCAGTAACTGCAACTGCTCCGGCGAGGCGTCACTGGCCTGGCCGATACGCACACTATTGCCGAGCTCGATGCTGGAAGGGGCGATATCTGGCAGAGCTTCGACAGCGGCGCGCCAGTCGGGCAGGTCGCCCCAGCGATGCGGGCTCAGGTTTTCGGCTACCTGCTGAGGCAGCTGGGTCAGCCAGCCGCGCAGTTCCGGGATATGTTGCAGGCCTTGGTAGAGTTGGGTGTAGTCAATCACGGGTACTTACTTATCGGGGGTGCCTTTGATGGCGATCAGGGAGGCAAAGTTAAAACACTGGAACCAGACATCGACGCTGGTGAAGCCGACACTTTTCAGGCGCGTGCGGTGGGTGTCCAGGGTCTCAGGAATCAATACGTTTTCTAAAGCCGAACGTTTTTGTGCGATTTCCAGGGCGCTGTAGCCATTAGCGGCCTTGAAAGAGTGATGTAACTCAATCATCAGTTCGTTGTGGTCTTTATCGGCGAAGTCCACTTTCTCGGAAATAATCAGTATGCCGCCGGGGCGCAGTCCCTGCTGGATTTTACGCAGGATTTCCTCGCGCTCCTCAACCGGAATAAATTGCAGGGTGAAGTTCAGCACCACAACGGAGGCGTTTTCAATTGCCACGTTTTGCAGGTTGTCGCAGATGAGTTGCACGGGCACTTCGCCGCTGTCCGCTTCGAGTACCGTGCGCGCCTGGGACACCATCGCCTCGGAATTATCTACGGCAATGATTTCGCAATCTGCCGCGGGAATACGGTGGCGCATGGCCAGGGTGGCGGCACATAGTGAGCTGCCGAGGTCATAGCAACGGCTGCCGGCCTGGGCATAGCGTTCCGCGAGGGTGCCGATCATGGCCACGATGGTGGTGTAGCCGGGCACGGAGCGCTTGATCATGTCCGGGAAGACTTGCACCACCTGCCGATCAAATTCAAAACCGGCCACCTGGCCCAGTGGGTTTGCGTAGATATTATCTTGTTTGCTCATCGGGACTTCGCTTAGGGATCACGGCAATGATCCGAGAGAAATGATTACCGCCGAGTACATTTTGTCTGCAAGCGGGTAAAACCGGCGCCCCGGCAGATATTGCTGCCGGGGGCCTGGCGTAATTACAGTTTTTCTTCTTGCAGGTTCAGCTTTGCCGCCGCTTCACTGCCTTGAGGGCCGGTGACAATAGCGGTGCTAGCTTTGGACGGTTCCAGGTAAGTGGCACCAACACGCTGCAGGTCTTGCAAAGTAACTTCTGTCACCCGCTTGCGGAACTGCTGGCGTACTTCGTGGGTGCGTCCATATAGGCCGGAGTGGAAATTCTTTTTGGCCTCGCCGGCGGGGGAGCCGGGTTTGTCCAGGCCGCCAATCACACCGAGGATCGATTCTTCCACTTGCTCCTCCTTGTGCTTGCCTTCGGCCAGCCACTGTAAAGAGGCATCGAAATCCTCTAGGGTTTCTCCCATGCGCGGGTCGCGATAGGAGTAAAAGCGGAATACCCCGATATTGCTATCGTGTCCGGCACCACCGCCGTAGGCGCCGCCCTGTTCGCGAATCGTGCGGTGCAGGAAGCCGTTGCGGAGGAAACCGCTCAATACAGAAAGCGGTGCGGCATCCGGGTGCGACATGGGCACAGTGGCGTAAGCCTTGGAGCAGAAATTCACCTGGCTGTTGGCCACCCAGAGCTCTTGTACCTGTTTGCGCTCAAAGGGTGCATCCGGGTTGGCCGCAGTTGCGCTGGGCGTAGAGATGAGCGGGGCCAATGCCTGGCTGAAATCTCCCAGTTTCTCCTCTTCCCCAATCAACAGGAACTGACGTGGGGCGGCGAGGATCTTGTCGTGGATCGCCTGGAAATGCGCGGAAAGTTGCTTCAGGCCGTCTTTTTCATCGAGCCCTTTGACCAGAGCTCTCAGGTTGCGCAGGCCCAGCAGGCCGCCGCTGGCGTGGCTCTCCCAGGCTGCGCGATTGTAGCCGGCACTGGCAGCTGCCATGGCGAGAGCGTGGCCGTTGCCCACAACGCCCTGTTCGCGGCGCGCCAGGGTTTGTTGCAGCAGTTCTTTAATGCGGGCGTGCTCATCGAAGCGCACTTGCGCCATGGTGGCCTGCATCAGTTCGGTGAGTTCGCCCTGGTTGCGAGAGAGTGCCTTGCCGGAAAGAATAAAGTGGCCGGACAGGTGATCCAGGTTGTCGATGGCGGTGCGACTGCTGGTAAAGCCATGCAGGGCACCGGCGACACGGGTCTGCCATTGCTGGACTTCCAGGTAGTCTTTATCGGCGAGGCCAACCTCGCTCAATACCTGGCAGTAGTAGGGCAGCAGCGCCTTTTCCTCTTCGCTAAATTCCGGCAGGGCGCAAACCATCTGCTGGTAAACCAGACCATTGGTACCGGCGCTGTAGCGGGTGAGTTTTTGCTCGCCAATTTCAGTGGTTTCACCCTCGACATCGGGCATTTCCGCGGGAATATCCTCTACACCCACTTTGGGCAGGATGGAGGCATCGTCCTCGCGATTTTGGCGATCCGCTAGGGCCTTGGCGGTTTCGACAATCTGCGCTTTTTCCTTCTCGCTGAGGCGCGCCTTAATCTGCGCTAGCTGTTCCTTTTCCGCCTGCTCTTTGCGCTCGGCCAGTTTGTCGTCCGGGCTCATCACCAGGCGCACGCGGTGCTGGTTTTCCAGCAATAGTTTGCGGGCTTTATTGGCGATAAACATCGGATCTTTGATCTGTTCGCGCAGTTTTTCCAGGGTGGCGTCGATATTCAGCAGGCCAACCGCATCGCCACGGTGGGTAGCGCCAGTAAGCGCGGTGAGGATCAGTTGCAGGCCGAAGGGGTAGCCGTCACCACCGATTTCGCGCTGTTGTAGTTCCAGCTGGTGCAAACTAGCGGCTACCTGCTCGTAAGGAATGCCTTTCTCGGCCACTTCTTCCAGAACGGCGAGCACTTGTTTTTCCAGCTCGTCGGCGCGCTCGCGCTCGCTGCCTTCAATACCGCAGACAAACACAAGTTCCCGCTGGGAATCGTCCAGCCCGATAAGTGGGGAAGGGGAGGTGCCGAGGTCGGTGGTCTCTAACAGTTTCATCAGCGGGGAGGCACTGTTATCCAGCAGTACACCGGCGAGCAGATGTGCGGTGAGGGCCTCTTCCAGATCGGTTACGTCACCGAGTAACCAGCTCAAAACAATATGGGTTTTTCCTTCCAGAGGCTCGCCGGTAAGCGGGTAGTGCTCTTCCACCTTGAGTGGAGCGTAGTAGCGATCTTCGCGGCCCACCTCGATGGTCTTGTCCAGCTTCTCAAATTTGTGCAGCGCTTTTTCTTCAAAAGCAGCCTGGTGTTCTGCGGCGGGAATATCGCCGAAGGTCATAAAAATGGCGTTGCTGGGGTGGTAGTGACTGCGGTAGAAATCCACTAACTCTTGGTAGCTGAGCTTGGGAATATCTGAGGGTTCGCCACCGGAGTTGAAGTGGTAGGTCGTGGTGGGGAACAGATATTTGCTCAGGGTGTGCCAAAGCTGCGAGCTGACCGAGCTCATGGCGCCCTTCATCTCATTGAACACCACGCCTTTGTAGACCAGCTCACTGCTGGTGTTTTCGGTTTCGGCAAATTCCAGGCGGTGTCCTTCCTGGGCAAAATCCAGCGGGTCCAATGTGGCGAAAAATACCGCATCCAAATAAACATCGAGAAGGTTATTGAAATCCTTGCGGTTTTGGCTTGCAAAGGGGTAGGCGGTCCAGTCCGAGCTGGTGAAGGCATTCATAAAGGTGTTGAGTGAACGCCGAATCATCATAAAGAAAGGGTCGCGCACCGGGTATTTGTTACTGCCGCACAGTGCGGTGTGCTCGAGAATATGGGCCACACCGGTGGAATCGTGGGGCACAGTGCGCAGTGCCACCAGGAAAACATTTTCCGCGTTGTCTGCGGCAATGTGCAGGTGTTGGGCACCGGTGGTGGTGTGACGGTATTCTTCGACGCGCACGCCGAGGGAATCGATTTCTGCGCTGGTAACCAGTTCAAATGCAGGATGTGAGTTGTTCAAAAGACAGCTCCCTGGAGTTATAGAAAATTTTCTGGCCGGCCTCTGCCGCCGGCGAAAGGGCGCTATTCTACCGCTTGCACACACCGGAAAGACAGTGTTGACAAGGATGTCAGCAAGGCGAAGACTTCACCTACCGAAGCCCCGGCATAAATGTAGACGAACAGGGAGATAGAGGTTGTCCTGGTTGGATATTGCCAGCGTCACTGGCTTTTTTATCACATGGGTGGGTTACACCGTATTCGCACGTAAGAAAGCCAAAGAGACTTGGTGTCTCACATCTTCATTGCAATGGTATCGAGTGGAGTGGATGCTGCGCATGCTCGACCGGGATATGCGGATGGCAGATACCGCGATCCTCAGTAACCTGGAGCGGGTGATTGGCTTTTTTGCCTCCACCAGTATCCTGATTTTGGCGGGCTTGGTGACGGCCCTAACGGCGAACAAGGCCGCCATTGAAGTACTCACCAGCTTGCCCTTTGCCGAGCCCACCACGGTTGAGCAGTTTGAGCTTAAGGTGATGCTGCTTATCCTGATTTTTATTTTCGCCTTTTTCAATTTTACCTGGTCCCTGCGCCAGTACTCCTTTGCCAATGTGCTGATCGGCGCTGCGCCTCCGCCGGAAGCGGGGGAGTTGTCCGAGGCCGAGCGCCGCCGTTTTGCCATCAGCACCGCCAAAGTAATTGACCATGCCGGGCACAGTTACAACTACGGTTTGCGCTCCTATTACTTTTCCATGTCGGTACTGGGATGGTTTATCCACCCTCTGCTGTTCATTGCCGGTTACGTTTTTGTGGTTTGTGTGTTGTACCGGCGCGAGTTTATGTCCCGCGCGCTCAATTCGATTTTGGCGGCGCGGGAGGGTGGCCTGGAGCGCCAGCAGAGGAAGAAGTTCAGTGGAAAATCGTGAAATTGTGGCGGCCTTTGACAAGGTGGCAAAACTGCGGGGCTGGCAGCAGCTGCATACCGCAAAGAACCTGGCGATGGCGCTCTCGGTAGAAGTGGCCGAATTGAATCGGCATTTTCAGTGGCGTGATAACGGTGACATCCACTCGCTGATGCAGAGTGAGAATGCTGAAGAGGTAGCCGCAGAGCTGGCAGATATCCAAATGTACCTGTGTAAGTTGGCGGAGGTACTCGGAGTGGATATGGATGTGGCGCTGCGCAGTAAAATCGTGGAAAACGAACGCCGGGCTACTGAAGTTGTGGATGGTGGGGCCCCATGAGCGATACACGTTACAGCGACAGAAACTTTGACGACCTGGCGCATCGATTTCGCGATCGAATTTACGGTGGTCTCAAGGGGGATATTCGCCTGGCGGTATTGAACCGTGATTTGGCGTCGATTGTCAGCCGGGAATCGCGCACTCTGAAAATTGTGGATGCCGGTGGTGGCCAGGGGCACTTTGCCATGGACTTGGCTGCTGCAGGGCATCGGGTGTACTTGGCAGATATTTCGGCGCAAATGCTGGAACATGCTGCGGCAGAGGTGCAGGCGAGACATTTGCAAAAGCGGGTAACCCTTTTGCATAAGCCCCTACAAGCGCTGGCGCAGATGAAAATGCTGCAGGGCGCGGACCTGGTAATCTGCCATGCGGTGCTTGAGTGGCTGGAGGAGCCACGGCTGGCCTTGCAGCAACTGCACCGTTTGCTGAAACCGGGTGGCTACCTGTCTCTGACGTTTTACAACCGGCGCGCGCTGGAGTTTAGGTTGTTGCAGCGCGGCAGCTTTCGTCAGTTGGAGCGCAATATCGATGAGGATTACTGGGGCGGGCACCCCGGCAGCCTGACACCACAAAACCCGCTGCTAATGGAGTGGGTGAGTGATTGGCTGCAAGAGGCGGGTTTTGAAGTGACTTGTCATAGTGGCATCCGCTGTTTTCACGACTTTATGACGCCAGCTATTCGCGACAAACTGCCCGCCGCGGCAATCGTACAAAAGGAACTGGAGTACTCGCAGACCGACCCCTATCGTCAGCTGGCGCGTTATATCCACCTCCTCTGTCGAGTACCAGAATAAAGCTCTGAAAAGGGCTGAAGATTAGAGCGTGCGCAGCAGCAATTCCTTGGCGGCATTTACCCGCGACGCCAGGTAGTCGTTACCACCGCGATCCGGGTGCAATTTTTGGATAAGTTTGCGGTGCGCACCGATAATTTCATCCCGCCCGGCCTTGGCGCCGACGCCCAAAATCCGCCGCGCTTCATGTTCACTTAATGGCGGCCCCTGGTCGGTCTGTGTGGTTTTATGTTCCTGCTGAGTTTCCTGTTCTTGTTGTGGATTCGGGTTTTGCCGGTTGCGTGCGTAACGCTCAAATAGGGGGGCCAGCCAGGGCATCAGGCGCGTGAGTTGATTGAGCAGGCGCCCCAATACCGGCAAGATCAGCAATACTGTGGCGCCGACCCAATGTAGCCGTCCACTAATCGCCAACAGTACGACAACCGCCGCCGCCCCCATTAGCGTGATAAAGAAAATCTGTTTGCGTTTATCGCCCTTTGAACTGGCTTTGATTTTCTGCCAGGCATACCAGACGCCGATAACAATCAGTATTAGAAGAATTAAACGTGCCAATGGCGGCTCCTTAGATTCTGAACTTGCCAAGTTTGTGTCCAGGGCTTAAATATCTTTCCGATCCCATGGATTGTCAGGTTACCATGGCTCGCCTCAAGCCCTTCCAAACTCTGGGCGGAATGATGGCTTGTAGCTATCCTGTTTGAAGAAAATTTCAGCACTTGAGATAACAGTATGCAATACGACAAATTCCAGATTCCGGATGCGGATCAGATTTTGCCCGGCCGACCACAGCCGATGGAAATCACCGGCGTCCATTATGTCAACGGCAATCCCATTCAGGAGCCATTCCCCGAGGGCATGGAGGTCGCATTATTTGGCATGGGCTGCTTCTGGGGTGCGGAGCGACTGTTCTGGGAAATTAATGGCGTCTATGCCACCGCAGTGGGTTATACCGATGGCGCCACCGAGAACCCAAATTACGATGAGGTGTGTAGTGGCCGCACGGGACATGCCGAGGTGGTTAAGGTGGTGTTTGACCCGAAGAAGGTCAGCTATGCAGAGTTACTGAAAACATTTTGGGATATGCATGATCCCACCCAGGGCATGCGCCAGGGCAATGATATCGGCTCCCAGTACCGCTCCTGTATTTTCTGTACCCACGAAGGGCAGAAGAAAGAAGCGGAAGCAAGCAGGGAAGCCATACAAGCGGCCCTCAATGAAAAGCAGCGCGGTGAGGTGACTACCGAAATTAGCATGGCCCAGCCATTTTATTACGCCGAGGAATACCACCAGCAATATATGGCGAAAAACAAAGAAGCCGTTTGCCCGATACTGCGTAATCCCATGCACGATTAAGGCGCTCGGCTGATCCGTGGGGGCGGAAATCACAGCCCCCTTGATCCCCCTGACTAGATTCTTCCTAGCCCCTTATTTGCTTTGCCGCTGATGTGCGCACCAATCGCTCCAGCTCCCTGGATAGAGTAGGGAGTCCCGGCGTCCGGCCAGCTGTTGAGCAAAGTAGTTTACACAGGCCGTCACCCCTGAACCGCAGTAATTCAGAATGGGTCGTCCATCTGAGTGGGAATCCCAAATAGCTTGGAGTGCCGCAGGCGACTTCACTTTGCCTTTCTCGTCGGTCATTTCCCGCCAGGGTTGGTTGATGGCGCTGGGGATATGGCCCGCGATGGGATCTATGGGTTCGTGTTTGCCGGCAAAGCGATCTGTATCTCGGGCGTCTACCAGCTGCCAAGGCGCATCGCCCAGAGAGGTTTTAAGGGTCTCGTAGTGCACCAGCAGATTGTCTTTTGGCCTTGCACTGAAATTGCCTTCCGGTGCGGCTTCCGATTCACCGCTCTCTAAGGCCAGACCGGCGTCGAGCCATGCACGCAGGCCTCCATTGAGAACCTGGATATTTGTGTGGCCGAAAAAGTAAAACAGGAACCAGGCGCGCGCAGCAAAGCCCAGGCGGTTATCGTCGTAGACAACCACTGGCGTATCGGTGTTGATACCCAACTTGCGGGCGAATTGCTGGAACTGTGCGCTGTTGGGCATGGGATGACGCCCGCCAAACTGGTGTGTGGGGGCGGACAGATCCCGGTGCAGGCTGGCGTAGTGGGCTCCGGGAATATGCCCCGCTGCATAGGCTTGGGCTCCGCTTTCCTTGTCGGCGAGATCATAGCGGCAGTCCAGGATGACCACCGCCTCGTCGTCAATCTGTTTTTGGAGATCCTTTACTTCAATGAGCGAAGCGCTGTGCATTCGGTCCATGTTGATTCCTGTTGTCGTCCAATGACGCCAATCGTTTAGGGTTCGCTTTCCAGAGCTGGTATGCCCGTGGAGGGGGCCTCCGTTTCACCACCTTGGCTTTGCTCCTCTTGTTCCTTCCGCTCTTCCTGCTCTTCCTGGATCTGGTCTGCCAGTTCCTGCTTGCGGCAGTCTTTGGTGGGTTCTGTCTGGTCGCTTTCTGGGTTGTCGAGAAAGCGCGCCGCCGCCTTTTCTGCGCAGCTGCTGGCAGAAATAATGTCGTGAGCCAATTGAGGGAATAGCAGCCATTGGTGATTGGGCAGCGCTTTGCGCGCTATATCTACATCCTCCGCGGACAAAACCGGATCGAGCCCACCGTGTAACACCATCACTGGAGCGGGAGTGGCAATGGGCTGGGATTCCAGCAGTGGTGCGGCGGGGATCGCCCAGATTCGGCATTGCAGTTGCAGCAACTTCAGGTCTGAGCGCACAGCGCCGCCGAGTATGCCGGTGCCCTCGGCGCTCTCGCGGGCTTGGTCGAAATCGACAAAGGGCGCTTCCTCGTAGCAGAAGTGGCTGACCCCGGCCGCGTCGCCAAAGTAGGGGTCCAGTACGATTTCCATAAAGTGTCCAATGGCTTTTTGCGCGGGCTTCAGGCCCTCGTCGCCACTGTTCTCCAGCCCCTCAATCAGCTTTGGCAGTTCACTGTAAAAATTCTCGTTGTACAAAGCCTGGAACAGCACCCTCAGCAGGCGTTGGCCCGTGAGCACAAACGGGTAGGGCTGATTCGAATAGCGGTGCTTGATAGAAACCGTGCGCGGTTTCTCATCGAGGGTTTGCACCAGGTTCTCCAGGCGCCGGCGCAGATCCGGGTAGCGGCTGTTACATTTTTCATCCTCAATACAGTGCTTGAGGCCGCGCTCGTAAGCCGCCAGTGAATCCTGAGCAAGTTGTTGGGTATAGGCGATATTCGGGAAGACCGCGCTGTTGAGCACCAGGGCGCGGGTTGAATCGGGGAAATCCCGCGCATAAGTGAGGGCGTAGCGGGAAGAGTAGGAAACGCCATAGAGGTCGAGCTTATCGATTTTCAACAGCTTGCGCAGCTCTTCCACATCCCGAGCAATCACCGAGCTGTTGTACTGCGCCATATCCGCGCCCTTACTCAAACGACTGTAGCAGCGCTCCATACTGAAAGCGAAAACACGCGCCTCCTCTTCCGGGGAGAGGTTGCGCTGGAAAGCCGTCTGCGCGTCCTCGATAAACTCGCTGCAGGTGAGGCGCGGTCGCGCCATGCCGGTGCCGCGTGGATCGATCACGATTAAATCGCGGCCGTCTTCAACAGTCATCGCGGCGTAGTTCAACCACAACCAGTCGCTGGCGTTTTCCGGCTCCAACCCCATGCTGGCGCCGGGGCCACCGGCCCCGAGGTGTAGTAGTGGTGCCTTATTGGGGGCTGGATGATTGGCACGAAAGCGAATTACCGGGAAGCGAATTTTTCGCCTGGTGGGGTGGGCGTAATCCTCCGGCACTTCCATCATGTAGCACTGGGTAGCGGGCCAACTGTCGTCGGTTTTAAACCAGCAGGACCTGGGATATAGGTGGGTATAGCTCCTGGGCTTTTTCACCGTGGGGGTTGCCCCCTGCTCAGACCGATCACAGGCGCTCATCAGTAAGCTGATGAATATGATGCAGGCGGTCAGTGGGCGGAGATTTCGCACTAAGTGTCTTCCTGTGGGCAAAAAAAGTTCTAGGTTCTGTGGGCTGTGCCGCTCAATGGTTACCGAATCGCGCAATGGGTGCGGAGAGGTTCCACTTCAGAGCTGCCAGGCGGATTGCCAAGGTAACCAGCACGGCTATAGCCACCACCAAGTCCCCCGGCAATTTGCCACTGGCATCGAGGGCAACCAGTACGGCGGCGCCGGTGAGGGCCGCAGTGGCATAGATCTCTCGGCGCAGAAGCAGTGGAATATCCCCGGAGAGAACATCGCGAATTACACCGCCGAAAGTACCGGTCATCATTCCCATTACGATGGCAATAGTGGCGGAGTAACCCAGCTCTAAACCCTTCTGTGTGCCGATCACGACAAATACTGCGAGGCCAATGGCGTCCGCTATCATCAGTAGGCGCATGGGCACTTGTAAATAGCGTATCAGGTAAAAACTGACTACACCGGTGGTGACAGCGATCCACAAATAGTAGGTGTCTTGCAGCCAAAACACGGGAATATTGAGGATGATGTCCCGAATGGTTCCCCCTCCCGTGGAGGTGACACAGGCGAGCACTACTGCGCCAAACAAATCCATCTGCTTGTGGCCTGCAGCGAGTACACCACTAAAGGCAAAGACTGCAATACCGATCAAGTCGAACCAATGCAGCAGCTCATCCATATCATTGTTACATCCAGAGATTGGCGGGCAGGGGAGAATAGCACTTCTATTTACGCAAAGGGAGTCGGCTACTTGGCCGCCAGTAAGAAGTGTGAGGCGGTGCAATTGGCAGCCTATTTATGGCTGCTGGCCACAGGAGAGAGTCCCTTTAGCACTCTGTGAGCTTGGCAGAGCATGGAGCCAGCTTTTGTCTGATTAACCATGGCAGGTTTGCCCAGCGAATCTTATACGCGCCGTAAAAAGTAAAAAAAAGGATTTTAAGGGATTTGATGGAAAATTGACCCTGCCGACAGGTGTTATTGAATGCTGCCACATCCAAGGGGTAAAACCCTGGAGGTTGATGGGGGCTGGGACAGAAACAGTGAGTGATAAATATCTGAAGCCAAGTATCCACTATGCCAATTTATAGCATCCTAAAAGCGCTAGCTTGTGTATTTATCATTGGCATGGCTTACCCAATTGTTAAATTTGCGATCAATGATATCCCTCCATTGTTGCTGACCGCCCTGAGGTTTTCATTGGTGGGTGTGCCACTTATCATTTTTTTCCCGTTTCCGAAAACCTCTGTGATGAATGTGTTTTTGACGGGAATTTTTCTTCAGTTCCTCAATACCGGTTTGGTTTATTTTGCTCTGCGTAGCGATGCACAATCTGGGGTTGCCAGTTTGTTGGCGCAGTCACAGGTACTTTTTACCCTGCTTTTTAGCGTTTATTTTTTTGGGGATAAAATTAGCCGGCAGCAGTTGTTAGGGTTGTTGGTTGCCGCTGTGGGTTTCACGATATTTTTTCTACACGCCGATGAAAATGGAGCGACAACCACAATGGGGCTCGTGCTTCTGATTGCTTCGGGAATGGCCTGGGCTATTGGGAACATGTTGCTGAAAAGTATGAAGGGGGTAAACCTGCTGCATCTGATGATTTGGGCATCACTGGTGCCGCCAATCCCGCTATTCGTATTATCTTATTTTATGGAAACGCAAAGACCGCTTAAGGTTTTACTTGAAGCTTCACCTTTGGCATGGGGCGCGGTTCTATATCAGTGTTTGTTTATCACTCTGCTTGGATTTATGTGGTGGGGCGATTTGATTCGACGTTATTCAGCTGCTTTTGTTGCACCCTTTGGGCTACTGGTTCCGGTATTTGGCTTGATAGGCTCCTGGGTACTTTTAGGTGAGTCGATGGATACTATCGAGTGGTGGGCATCCCTGTTGGTTTTCGCAGGCATTGCCTTTTGCGTGATCAATGTGCAGGAGATAAAGGCGCAAGCCAAAGGGTAACGTCTTGCAATAAAATTTTAGGGAGCTCAGGGAAAGCCGCCGGTTTAATAGGGCAGGGCGCATACCCGCGGGTGTTGCCGCGAGTAGCGCCCGATGAGGCGTTAAACGAACGCCTGCAGGCCGGTTTGGGCGCGGCCCAAGATCAGGGCGTGTACGTCATGGGTGCCCTCGTAGGTATTTACCGCTTCCAGGTTCATCACGTGGCGAATCACGTGGAACTCGTCGGAGATGCCGTTGCCGCCGTGCATATCGCGGGAAACGCGGGCGATATCCAGGGCCTTGCCGCAGTTGTTGCGCTTCACCAGGGAGATCATGGTGGGGTCGAACTGCTTGTTCTCATCCATGATGCGGCCAACGCGCAGGGAGGCCTGCAGACCCAGGGTAATTTCGGTTTGCATATCGGCCAGCTTCTTCTGGAACAGCTGGGTTTGTGCCAGTGGGCGGTTGAACTGTTTGCGGTCCAGGCCGTACTGGCGGGCCGCGTGCCAGCAGAATTCACCGGCACCCATGGCGCCCCAGGAAATGCCGTAGCGGGCGCGGTTCAAGCAGCCGAATGGGCCGCGCAGTCCGCCGATTTCCGGGAACTTGTTCTCTTCGGGAACGAAGACATTGTCCATCACGATCTCACCGGTGATGGAGGCACGCAGGGAGAACTTGCCCTCGATCTTCGGTGCGGTCAGGCCTTCCATACCTTTCTCGAGTATGAAGCCGCGAATGATGTCGTCATCGTCTTTGGCCCAAACCACGAAGACATCGGCGATGGGGCTGTTGGTAATCCACATTTTGGCGCCGCTGATGCGGTAGCCGCCGTCCACTTTCTTGGCGCGGGTTTTCATACCGCCAGGATCAGAGCCTGCATCCGGCTCGGTCAGGCCGAAACAGCCAACCCACTCACCGCTGGCCAGCTTGGGAAGGTATTTCTGCTTCTGCTCTTCGCTGCCGTAGGCGTAGATGGGGTGCATCACCAGGCTGGATTGCACGCTCATGGCGGAGCGGTAGCCGGAGTCAACGCGCTCAACTTCACGCGCCACCAGACCGTAGGAAACGTAGTTGAGACCGGCACAGCCATAGCCTTCGATGGTGGAACCCAGCAGGCCCAGCTCACCCATTTCGCTCATGATTTCACGGTCGAAGATCTCGTGGCGGTTGGCCTCCAGGACCCTCGGCATCAGCTTGTTCTGGCAGTATTCGCGCGCGGCATCGCGCACCATGCGCTCTTCGTCGGTCAACTGCTGATCCAGCAGCAGGATATCGTCCCAGTGGGCGAGTGGCTGATGTTTACTCATGGCTAGTCTCTTCTACTTCTTCCGTTATTAATCGGCACCAAAGTTTGTCGCCAGTCCGGCAAAAAGCTGACGGATTCTGACTGGAGCATTGGCAATTGCCCCGCGACAAATCCCGGTGACCATTCAGTTTATTGTGGCGCATCATACCTAAGTAGCCGCGCCGGGGCACTCCTATCGACAGCAAAATTTAGGCTATTAGGAGTGTGTCTGTGTAAACAAGGGTAAAACGCCTTGCGAGCTATTTTTGTCGGAAGATAATGGGCGCAATAATTCTCTGTTTTTCCTGTTTTTAAATACTTTTCCGGTGATTTTCCTTGGGCTTTTACCGTGTTTTGGCAATTTGTGTTCCACTGCTGGCCAGCTGTTCCTCTCAGCCGATCGAGACTGCCGAGCCGCAGGATATTTTGTCCCTGCCGCAGGCATTTAGTGACTCGGGCGCAGTGGCAGCCGATATCCGCTGGTGGCGTGGGTTTGAAGACCCCCAGCTCGACCAGCTGGTTGAGCTGGCCCTGCAGGACAATCCGGATCTGCAGGCCAGTTACTGGCGTTTACGCCAGGCCTCAGCAGTAGCCCGCGGGGCGCGCTCGGGTCTGTGGCCTAGATTGACGGCCCAGATTGAAAATACCGAGCAGCGATACTCTTCCGGGGAATTCACCGACCCTTCCAATGAGGGCAATAGCTGGAGCACTCGGATTGCCGCCAGTTATGAACTGGATCTCTGGGGGCGCGTGCGCGCCGGAGCCAGTGCGGCCGAGGCGGGGCTTCAGGCCCAGCAACAGAATCTGCAGACTGCCTCCCTGAGCCTCGCCGCGGAGGTGTCTTCAACCTGGTTGCAGTTGCGTGAACAGTGGGGCCAGCGCGACTTGCTGCAGGAGCAGCTGGAAACCAACCGCAAATCTCTGCAGGTACTGGAATCGCGCTTTGCTCGCGGTGTCAGCGTTGCTGCCGATGTGCTGCAGCAGCGCCAGCTGGTACAGCGCTCTGAACAGGAGCTGGAACAAGCCGGCGCAGATATTGAAATACTCGAGATGCAGCTGGCCACCTTGCTGGGTATCAACCCAGGCCAGCTGGATGGATATATTCACAAAGTTGCGAGTCTACCCATTCTGCCAGCCCTGCCTGATACCGGCATTCCCTCACAACTGTTGCTGCGGCGCCCAGATGTGCGGGAAGCTCAGCGCAAGTTGGTGCAGGACTACCACCTGGCCGATCAAGCTTGGGCGGATCGCTTGCCGATACTGAGTCTCTCCGCAGTGGCGAGTAACGGTACCAGTCTGATCAGCGATATTACCGAGAATTGGCTGCTCGCTATCGCCGCTTCCCTGGAAGGGGTGATCTTCGATGGCGGCGCCCTCAGTTCGGCACGGCAACAGCAGGATGCGGCCCTGCAGGAGCGCTGGGCGATGTATCGCGAAACGGTGAATCAGGCGCTGTCAGAAGTTGAGCAGGCCCTGATCCGTGAACGCGCCTTGAGTCAGGAGCTTGAACACCTGCGTGAGCGGGAACGTTTGTCCGACTTGATCGTCCAGCGGCGCAACCGGGCCTATACCCGCGGCGCCGTCGATTTTCTCAATCTGCTGACGGCCACCACCGAACAGCAGAGCCTGGCTCGTGAGGTGTTATCAGCCGAGCGTCAGCTGCTGCAAAACCGAGTCACTTTATATCGCGCACTTTCCGGGGGGTTGCCCCTGGAAGATCTGCCTGCACCGGAGCCCGCAGACCTGGAGCTGTACCTGGAGGGAAATAGTTGATGTTGAAGAAGTTCAATCCGCGCTTGCTCATACCAGTAGCCCTGTTGGCTTTGGCCGTTGTGATTGCCGCCTGGATGATGCGGGAGAAGCCCACAGTCTCCCGTGGAGAGCGCAAGGTACCACCGCCAGCTGTAGATGTAGCCGTTGCGGAACAGGGAAGCTTCCCCATTACCCTGAGTGCTCTGGGGAAAGTGACCGCGCGTGAATTGGCAGAGGTAGAGCCCCTGGTCGATGGGCAGGTGGAGTGGCTCGACTACGACCTGGGGCCCGGTGCAGTTTTGCCCAAGGGCAAGGTGTTGTTACGGATAGATTCCGAACCCTACCAATTGGCTCTGAAGTCTGCCGAGAGCACCCTGGCTGGGCGCCGTGCGGAATTGCAGCAGGAGTTGGGCCAACAGCAGGTGGCCCGGGAAGAGTACGAGCTGCTCGGAACTGCCCTGGGCGATGCCGACCGCGCACTGGTGTTACGTGAACCCCAAAAGGCAGCGGCCGAGGCCGCGGTGCAGGCGGCAGAAGCCGAGGTGGCTTTGGCACAGCGCAATCTGCGTCTCACAGAAGTGCGAGCCCCCTTTGATGCTCTCGTAGTGGAGCGCAATGTAGATGTGGGGGATCGTGTCTCCCCCGGCGTCAATCTCTACAGTTTGGCCAGCGCCAGCCGCTTCCAGATAGCCGTTGAGGTTCCCGCTAGTCAGTTACACCGATTAAACAGCGCTGACGTGGAAGTGCGCATATACGGCAGCCAGTGGCCCGCCGGTAGTTACCGCCGGGGTGAGTTTGTGCGGGTGATTCCGGTATTGGAGGAGCAGGGGCGCCTGGCACGGGTGCTGGTCGAGCTGGAGGATCCTCTCTCCGTGATGGACCCTTCTCAGCCGCAGCTTTTACTCAATGATCTGGCGCGGGTGGAAATCGTCTCCCAGGGTAAAGAGGCGCTGGTGCGGATTCCGCTCACCGCCTTGCAGGATGACAATCAGGTTTGGGTAGTACGTGACAACCGCACCAGTATTCAGCCTGTTGAAGTGGCTTATACCAGCGGCGACTTCGCTGTGCTCGACAGGGGCCTTAGCGGTGGGGAAACCTTGGTAACGACTCGCCTGATCACCGTCACCGAAGGCATGCCGGTAAGGATTGCCGGGGAGCCCCGCCCGGGTAAAAGCCTGCCCGCCGATGCCGCTGCCTCAGCAAATGAGGGTGCAATGCCTGGACTCCAACCCCAGCAAGCTGGGGGTGCCAATGACTGAGCGCAAAAGAGCTGATGAGGGCATAGATACCCGCAGAGGTGCTATTGCCTGGATGGCACGCAACCATGTAACCGCCAACCTGTTGATGCTGGTCCTGATTGTGGGCGGACTCATTTTTTCCCTGGTGGTGAAGAAAGAGGTCTTTCCGGAATTCAGCTTGGATATGGTGACCGTTTCCATCTCCTATCCTGGCGCCAGTCCGGAAGAGGTGGAACGCGGCGTGCTGGTGGCTGCCGAGCAGGCAGTTCAGGGCATTGTGGGTATCAAGGAAATGCGTGGTGCGGCCAATGAGGGCAGCGCTTCCCTGATTCTGGAGTTGGAGGGCGATGCGGATGCCAATCTGGTCTTTCAAAACATTCAGCAAGCCATCGATTCAGTGACCACCTTCCCCGGTGATATCGAACGTCCGCAGGTAAGTCTGGCCGAGCGCAAGCGCGATGTACTGGATCTTGTTCTGCACGGTAATCTGGACGATCGCAGTTTGCGCGCCCTGGCCATGCAGGTTTACGACAAGCTGGAGGCGCACAGCGGTATTACCCAGCTGGAAGCCCAGGGCGTTCGCGATCTGGAAGTGGCCGTTGAGATACGCCGCGATGATTTGCGGCGCTATGGTCTCACCCTGTTGGAAGTGGCCCAGGTGGTAAAAAACGCGGCGGTGGATATTCCCTCCGGCAGTGTTAAATCCAATGCCGGCGAAATCCTAGTGCGGGTTACCGAGCGGCGTGATTGGGCGCGCGAGTTTGGCAATGTGGTGGTAACCCGCGGCAGTGGTGGTGGCCCGGTCTATCTGCGTGATATCTCCAATATCAGCGATGCCCTCGAGGACGAGGCGCGCAATATGGTGTTTAACGGGGAGCCTGCCGTCAGCATTAAAATTTACCGCGTGGGTGAGCAGACGCCCATGAGTGTCAGTGAGGCGGCGCGGGAAGTGATCGATGAGGTCAGAACCAGCCTGCCACCGGGGGTGACTCTCACAATTCGAGATGACGACTCGGAAATATTTAAAGAGCGTCTCTCTCTGTTGTTGAAAAACGGATTTATCGGCCTGCTGCTGGTGTTTGTGGTGCTTGGCGCCTTCCTGGAATTGCGCCTGGCATTTTGGGTGACGCTGGGAATTCCCACCAGTTTTCTCGGTTCGCTGCTGTTCCTGCCCGGCTTGGATATCTCTATCAGCATGGTGAGTATGTTCGCCTTTATCATCGCCCTGGGCATAGTGGTGGATGATGCGATTATCGCCGGGGAAAATATTCACGAGTGGCGGCAGAAGGGTTACAGCAATTTAGAAGCCGCTATTGCCGGTGCGCGCCAGGTGGCGGTGCCGCTCACCTTTGCCATCCTCACCAATATCGTCGCCTTTATTCCCCTGATGGAATTGCCCGGCTTTATGGGCAAGATCTTCGGCGTTATTCCTTTTGTAGTGGGTTCGGTATTTATTATTTCCTGGGTCGAGGCACTGTTTATTTTACCGGCGCACCTGGCTCATTCCCGCCGGGGTTACAAGAGCCGGCGGGCCCGCCGGTTTGCCGCCCGGCAAAAATTGCTGGCACGCGGCTTGGATCGCTTCGTACAACGACGCTTCCGGCCCTTTTTGGATTTCTGTGTGGCGCACCGCTACAGCACGATTGCCGTCGCCATTGCTATTTTGCTGGTGATGGGGGGCTATGCGGCCAGTGGGCGCATGGGCTTTACCCTGATGCCGCGAGTGGAGCGGGATTCAGGCCGTTTTGCGGTGACTTTCCCCACCGGTACCCCTCAACAACAGTTGGAGAAAGCCAGGGCGCAGATTATTGATGCGGCCGATAGAGTGCTCGAACAATACGACCGGGATCGGGTTTTCCTCGGCAGTCGAGGGATGATTGGGGACGATGCGATTCAGGTGGATGCCTATTTTGTTGCGGCGGATCAGCGCAGCTTTTCCACCGGGGAGTTTGTACGTGAGTGGCGAAAAGAGGTTGGGCCTATAGCCGGTTCTCTCAGTGCTATTACGGCGTCTGATCGCGGCGGGCCCGGCGCCGGTTCCTCCTTGACGGTGGAGCTGCGTCATACCGATACGGACACACTGGAACAGGCCGCGTTGCGCCTGGCCAGTGAGTTGGAGAAATTCCCCAATGTGAGCGATATCGACGCGGGTATTTCGCTCGGCAAAACCCAGCTCGATTTAACCCTCACAGAAACCGCCAAAAGCCTGGGCGTTTCCGCCGAGGACATCGGTCGTCAACTGCGGGCTTCTCTCTACGGTGCCGAAGCGCTGCGCCAACAGCGCGGGCGTGACCAGGTGAAGGTGATGGTGCGCCTGCCGGAGAGTGAGCGAGTGACGATGGACGATGTACACAATATGATGATTCGCGCCGGCAACGGCCAGTGGCTGCCGCTCCTTGACCTTGTCGAGATCGACCAGGGGCGCGCCTATGCCAAGATCAATCGCCGCGAGGGGCGCCGGGTGACCACGGTTACCGCCAATGTGGAACCCAGCGATCAGGCCGCCCTGGTGATCAACGAGCTCAATCTCAGTGTGATGCCGCAATTAAAAGCCGAATTTCCCGGTCTCGGGGTTTCCTATGAAGGGCGTCAGGCGGATGAAAGGGAGGGGCTCGCCTCACTGGGCATGACTTTTATGCTGGCTATGGCGGTGCTCTATCTGCTGCTGGCGATTCCGCTGAAGAGTTATATACAGCCGCTGATCGTGATGATTGCCATTCCCTTCGGCGTGATCGGTGCATTACTCGGCCACCTGGGTATGGGTTACGGCCTCAGCATGGTTAGCCTGCTGGGCATGGTAGCACTCGCTGGGGTGGTTATTAACGATACTCTGGTGATGATCGAATACAGCAATCGCTTGCGTAACGAGGGTACCGACCTGGAAACGGCGATCAAGAACGCGGCGGCGCGCCGCTTCCGCCCGATTGTGCTGACCACGGTCACCACTTTCTGTGGCCTGATGCCGATGATTTTTGAAACCTCGGTGCAGGCGCGCTTTATGATCCCGATGGCGATTTCCCTCGGCTACGGCATCCTCGCGGCCACGGCTATCTCGCTGTTGTTGGTGCCTTGCCTGTACCTGATGCTTGGCAAAGATATTCCCGATTTGCTGGAGCGGGCGAAAGCCGTGGTGAAATCCCTCCTCAGGCCTGCGCAGGTTTAATCCCTGCGCAGTTCGTCCTTGGTGGCGATGGGGTTGGGGAAATTCATCACCACGATATAAGAGGACACCAGGAAGGTCAGAATGGCGGTGGCCTGTATCAGGTGCGAGGCTTCGCTGCCGATGAGATTCTGGCTGAAGGCGAGTAGGGCGATCAGCAGGGAGAATTCACTGATTTGCCCCAGGCGAAAGCCGATATCCCAGGCCAATATCTTGAGCTCGCTGTGGCTACCGAGCAGGTAGCGGAATACCACCGGTTTAGCCAGCAATACCACGGCAGCGGTTACCAGTGCCGGGATCAGGACTTCCGGTAGCATCGACAGTTTGAACTGGGCGCCCAGGCTGAAAAAAAACAGGATCAAAAAGAAGTCCCGCAGGGGTTTCAGATTGAGGGCTATGTACTGCGAAATTCGGCTGGCGGCGAGCGTGATACCGGCGATAAAGGCGCCGATTTCCCGCGACAACCCCAGCGTCTCGGCCAATTCCGCCATGCCCATACACCAACCCAGTGCCATCAGAAATACATATTCATGGAAGCGATCGAAGCGGCTGAACAGCGGCAGCAGCAGGTATTTCACTACTACCCAGGCAAACGCCACTAATAAGGGCAGGGCTCCGAAAGACAGAGCCACTTGCCCCAGGTGCATATCCCCACTGCTGTCACTGAGCAAAATCATCAGGCAGACGATGGCGACAAAATCCTGAAACAGTAACAGGCCCACCATCAATTCCCCCAGCTTTTTGTGGTGTAGCACCGTAGTGGGTAACAGCTTGATGCCGATAATGGTACTGGAGAACATCAGGGCCATGCCGATCACCCAGCTTTCCATGGTGGTAAAGCCAAACAGTTGGCCAATGGAAAATCCGATACCCAGGAATATGGCGCAACTGATAATGCCGACAAAAGTGGCCTTGCGCAGAACCGAGACCAGCGCTTGGGGCTGCATATCGAGCCCCAGCAGGAACAGCAGGAAAATGATGCCCACATTGGACATATCGGAGAGCAGGCGCAGGTTGTCGATGACCGCAAACCCGGATGGTCCCAGCAGCACACCTAGTGCGATATAGGCAACCAGTAGGGGTTGGCGGCCGAAGAGCGCCAGCGTGGCGACTATCGCGGCGCCACTAAAAATAAGAAAGAAAGATTGGAAGAGAGAGCTGTCCGCCACAGGTCATCCTTGAAAGTGAGCGAGATCTCATCATTATCCACAGATGGACGGACAGCTAAACCTTTATCACTCCGGGTTCTCTGTGGGGATGGGCAGTTCAGTGGTGCTTTTGATCTGCTCCAGGGCGAAATTCGAAATAATATCGCTAATGCCTACGTGCCTGATCAATTCCTTGTAAAAGCGGTCGTAGGCAGAAATATCGCTCACCACCACCCGTAGCAAGTAGTCGTAGTCCCCGGCCATGCGGTAGCAGTCCACCACTTCCGGCAGCTGCTCCACATGTTTGGAGAAGGCTTCAGCCCATTCTGGGGTGTGCTGATCCGTTTTTACCTGGGCGAAAACCGAAACCGGCAGCCCCAGAATTTCCGCATTGAGCAGGGCGACTTTGCGGCGGATGATGCCGCTTTTCTCCAGCTTCTGCACCCGGCGCCAGCAGGGGGTTTTAGTGAGTCCCACACGCTCCGCCAGCTCCTCAATAGAAAGGCTGACGTCCGATTGCAGAATAGCGAGCAGGTGTCTATCAATCGCGTCAAGTGAGGACATAGTGCTACAGCGCTCCCCGTAACCTAGGGCCTTGTTTCCCTGCGTTGAAATTCATGCCCTCACTGGCTTTGCCCTGGCGGTGGTTGGATGTTCTGGGTGGCTGGAAGGCTGGCAGGTAGTTTGCCTCTTCCTTTTCCACCTGACGTAACGATAGGCTCAGGGGAATTGCGCCGGTAGTGGAATTTTCCCCAAGTGCAACGTCGATGAGAGCAGTTTGTGCAAATGGGTGGGGTGGGCGGATGCTCAGTTGGGATTTTAAAAGTGGGCAGGAGAGAGGGCCGGGTGCTGCGGCAGCACCCGGCAGTTACGGTTTAGGCGGCGTTCTTCGGTGGGAAGCGGGGCTCGAAAAGGCCCAGTTCGATTGCCTCACGTACCTTGGCCATCAGGTCTATTTCGGTGAGTTCCTGCAGCTGCTGCAAGTCGCTCAACACATAGTAAACAGGCTGCACGATATCAATTCGATAGGGCGTACGCAGCGCGTCGATGGCACTGAAGTCGTAGCGCTCAGGTTCATGACTGAGTGCGTAGAGGGTTTCCTTCGGGGAGGAAAGAATACCGCCGCCATAAATACGCAGGCCGTCCCCGGTATTGAGCAGGCCAAACTCCACGGTGAACCAATAGAGTCTCGCCAAATAAGCGCGCTCTTCAGGGGAGGCTTTTAGGCCCAATTGGCCGTATTTCTCGGTAAAATTGGCGAAGGCCGGGTTGGTCAGCATGGCGCAGTGACCAAAAATTTCGTGGAAGATATCCGGCTCCTGCAGGTAATCGAACTCCTCTGGGGTGCGAATAAAGGTGGCAACCGGGAATTTGCGATCGGCGAGCAGGCCAAAAAAGGTTTCAAAGCCGATTAACGCCGGTACTCGCGCCACTTCCCAGCCGGTTTCCCGGCGCAGTACCGAGGAGATTTCCTCAAGCTGTGGGATGCGATCGCGGGGCAGGTCTAGCAGCTCGAGGCCATGCATATACTCATCACAGGCACGGCCGGGCAACACGTCCAGCTGGCGCTCAATTAGGCGCTGCCAGGTTTGGTGTTCCAGCTCTGTGTACTCGATAAAGCCCTCAGCATTGGGCTCACGGGCGACGTACTGGGTGCTCTTCTTGGCTGCTTCTTTTTTCATGGTTTTGTCTCCTGCGGCCCGCCAACCCCCCCGGTATATCGGAGGCTTTCGGCCCTGCCGCTGAATCCTTGTTGTTATGTGTCTCCCTTATTTTTAGCCAGGGGCCCGCCATTAGGGGAGTCTTAACAGGGAAGTATTGCGTCCTTCGCTACAAACCTCTTACACTTTTTGTAAAGAAAACTTTACAGGTGTGCCGGTGAGAGTCGAGATAACCTGCGCTAATCGTGTCGGCATTCTGCATGAAATTATGCAGATATTCGGCGAATATCGGATTAACGTAACCTCCGGGGAGCTGGGGGGGGACAGCGGGGACAAAGTCTACCTGTTGGCGCCGGGTATGCTCACCGCCCAGTACCAAGCTATTGAGAAGTCACTCTATCGTGTTCCCGGCGTCCAAAGGGTCAGGCGTATCTCCCTGTTACCTTTGGAGAGGAGATATTTTGAGTTGGACACCCTGCTGCAGCATGTTACCGACCCGGTGCTCAGTGTGGACCGCGCGGGCCGGGTTATTGCCGCCAATGTCGCCGCCGCGCGCGCCTTTGGGGTCAGTTTGGACCGGGTACCGGGGTTGCAGTTACAGCGTTTTCTGCCCCTGATGCAAGTGGCCGAGTTACTGAGAGATTTTGCGGTGCCGCGTTTTGGGCTCCCCGTTGTGGTGCGAGGGCAAAATTTTCGTGTGGACTGGTCACCCATCGCCCTGGATAACACCGGCGATGTGGACTCTTTGGCCGGTGCCGTGCTGCGAATGCAGCCATCAGAGAAAAGTGAGTTTGCTGCGGGTCTCCCGCGCCCGGTGGCTCTATGGGATTTTGATTTGCGCCGCGAAAGTTGCCTGCAGCTGCAGGATCTTTCCGAATTGGATTCTCCATTGCTTATTTATGGTGAAGCGGGAACGGGCAAAACGACCTTTGCCTGTGCGGTACATTATTTATCTCCCGCAGCCGCTCGTGCAGACTGCCACCGCTTTGTGCCCCAAGACGGCAGAATGGAATTCCCCAGGCATTTGCGTTCAACCGGAACCCTGATTCTTGAAGATCTGCACCAGTTGGACGATGAAGCCCAGCTGACTCTCGCCCGCCGCTTGCACAGTCTGCCCCCTTCAATTCGCTTGGTAGCCACCTGTATCGAGCCCAAATCATTGGTGCCGGCCCTGGCCCAGCGCTTTAGTGCGCTCTCCTTGATGTTACCGCCTTTGCGCAATATGCGCCCGGCGCTGCCGCGTTTTGCTGAAACACTTTTGCGACAGGAGTTTCACGGTAAGGAGGTTCCCACTTTGGAAGCGGGGGTGCTCGACCTGATTCGAAGGCACGACTGGCCGCAAAACTTTAATGGTTTGCGCGACTACCTGACCGCTGCCGCGGGCGGTTGCAAACGCCGAGGAGTCTGCACTATCGCGATTGAGGATCTTCCGGATTTAACCGTGCGGACGAGTTTACCCTGGCGAGAATGGGGCAGGGGGCTGAGCTACAAGGAGATGATGGAGCAGCTGGAGAGATCATTGCTCAGTGAATTGCTGGTGGGAAGATCCTCCACCAGGGAACTGGCCAAGGAGCTGGGTATTTCTCATACTGCAGTAGCCAACAAGCTGCGAAAATACGGCTTGTCGGCGCATAAAAAATAGACTGACTCAGCGCTCAATACGGCCCAGTAGCATATCCTTAAACATCACAAAGTCCCCGATAAAGCTATAAAAGGGATACTTAAAAGTGGCCGGGCGATTGTTCTCAAAAAAGAAATGCCCGATCCAGGCAAAACCATAGCCAGTGAGAGGCGTAGCGGCAAACCATAACATATTGCCTGTGCTGATCGCGGCGATCACAGTGGCAAACACCAGGCTGGTACCAATAAAGTGCAGTCGTCGACAGGTGAGGTTGCTGTGTTCTTGCAGATAGAAAGGATAAAAGTCACGGAATGATTCAAATTTTTGGGCTTCTATAGCGGCCATGCTATGCCTCCTTATTTTTATTGCTACCGCAGTTTAAGGCCAATTCGCTGGTCTTCCAAGCTGGGCGTCTCCAGGCAATATCTGTTAGTCTGCCGCAAAAATTTATCGGGGATGCACCCCGTATTAGCGAAACGAGGAAGTTATGGCAGGACCGCTCGCGCATCTCAAGGTACTCGATCTCAGTCGTATTCTCGCAGGCCCCTGGGCCGGACAGGTTTTCGCCGATTTTGGCGCCGAAGTGATCAAAGTGGAGCGCCCTGAGCGGGGCGATGATACCCGCCACTGGGGCCCTCCCTACCTCAAAGACGCAGAGGGTAATGACACCGCCGATGCCGCCTATTACCTGAGTGCCAACCGCGGCAAGAAATCGGTCACCATCGATATCACCACGGAAGCCGGCCAGGACCTGATCAAACAGATGGCTGCCCGTTGCGATATTCTTTTGGAAAACTACAAGGTAGGTGGCCTGAAAAAATACGGCCTGGATTATGATTCCATTAAGGCCATCAATCCCGGAGTGATTTATTGTTCTATTACTGGTTTCGGCCAAACCGGCCCTTATAAAAACCGTGCCGGCTACGATGCCATGATTCAGGGTATGGGTGGGTTGATGAGCATCACTGGTGTGCCTGAGGGGCAGCCAGGTGCCGGCCCACAAAAAGTGGGGGTGGCCGTTGCCGACCTGATGACGGGCATGTATGCGGTTTCCTCGGTCCTCGCCGCCGTAGTGCATCGCCAGCAGACGGGAGTGGGGCAGCATATCGATCTTGCCCTGCTGGATACCCAGGTGTCCTGGCTTGCCAACCAGGCCCAGAACTATCTCACCTCTGGCAAAAGCCCTGAGCGCCAGGGCACAGGCCACCCCAATATCGTGCCTTACCAGGCTGTGCCCTCACAAGACGGCTATTTTATGTTGGCCGTGGGTAACGATGACCAGTTCAAGCGTTTCTGTAAGATCGCGGGTATAGAACAGCTTGCAGACAATCCTGCTTATGCCAGTAACTCCTCACGGGTAATGGCCCGCGAAGAGCTGATTCCTCAAATTGAAAACGCCACCCGTCAGCAGAACTCCGCCTGGTGGCTGGAAAAACTCAGCGAAGCCCATGTCCCCTGTGGACCGATCAATACCCTCGAAGAGGTTTTTGCCGATCCGCAGGTACAAGCGCGAGGCATGGTGGTGGAGCAGGATCACCCGCAAGCCGGCAAAGTTAAAACCGTACGCAACCCGGTACTCTTTTCCGAATCCGCCCTCGACTACCAACAGGCCCCTCCGGTTTTGGGGGAGCACACTGAAGAAGTCCTGCGCGAATTACTGGGAAAAGATGAGGAGCAAATTAACCAACTGCGCCGCAGCGGCGTCGTGTAGTCCTATTGCGGGCCCGGCAATATGTTTTGCCGGGTTTAAATCAAAACATTGAGCCAGATGTTACAGGGGGGAAGGCAAAGAGCCTCCACTCTTAGGGCAAGCTGTGAATGCATCACTGTGGGCTCGTAATCAGTTTCATGTTTTTTTATACGACCCAAGAAGCAGGATGTTCTTCGCCTATAGCTTATAAAGCCAATAACACAGGGAAGGGTTATGCAACTGGATCACTTCAATATCACCGCACCTCAAGATCAACTACTGCGCGTACGGGATTTTTATATAAAAATCCTTGGTCTCACCGAAGGGGAGCGACCGAACTTTAAAAACAATGGTTTTTGGCTCTACAGCAACGGCAAACCAATCGTTCACCTGATGGAAGGCGAGGTTTCTGAAAAGCAACCTGCTAAGCCCTACTTGGATCATGTAGCTTTCCATACGGATGATCTTCAGCCGATAAAAGAACGATTGGATTCAATGGGCATTGCCTGCGAGCAGATGGATGTCCCTGGCCGTAACCTGAGGCAGCTGGTGTTTTTTGATCCGGTGGGGATTAAGGTTGAGGTGAATGCGCTGGTTTAGATGGCTGAAAGCTCCTTAACGGTTAATAGAGTTGATGTAATAACTCACTCTGATAACCGCCTGAAACACTTAATCTGACCCTAATTGAGTTTTTAGGTGTAGTGGTCGCCTCATAAATGCGACAGATTTAGTATGGTTGTTTTCTGTCTAGCTTGAGCTGTTGGCAATCAGATAGATTTGGCTGGTTTTTTGCTTCCCAAGTTTTTCTGCTAAGGAGTGTAAATCTGGAAGTGACCCTGCCGAAATACTGTAAGCCAAATATAGCAAGGTCACCTTTCCCACTTTCGAGTCTTAGGGCTTAGCTAAAACTATTGATGGTTACGATAAGCTTCTTCGAGCAGATGCTGCAAGGGAACTTCTGCGGAGGGCAATTCATTGCCATGCTCATCTCTTGCTAGAACATGAATGAAGTGTTCATCCCCATCAGGACCGGAAGTTGTAGATATGTTGAGTTTGTATGGCTCAGTAAATTTGGCTTTATTGCCGAGCACGGAAATAGGAACATACAGTTTTTCTTCCCCGTTTCCAAACCATAATGAATCAATAACAACTGCATTTTCATCGTTAGAGTTAGGGTGTTTAGCGAGTTTATTGCTAAGTGATAATCTGAGCTTGCTTCCATCGACGGTTAGCATTTTGACATCAGTTATCTTGCTTGGCGTTACATCCACTAGGCGCCCCCAGGCATCAAATAATGGCTGCCCCAGGTTTCCTGGTTGCCCTGTGCCAATAAAGCTGTCGGCTTCGGATACAAAGCCACCAAAGTGAATTCTTTGATCATTTGAATTTTCAAAATCTGATTCGTCAACTATGATGTTGAGCTGGCGATATACCCAGGTGTTGCCAACTGTTGCCTGATGTAAGCCATCATGGAGGTTGAAGTTCCTTGCAGTTAGCTTGGGTGCGTTGGGGAAGTTCACTTCTAACGAGGTTATAATCGCGGGAGCCGAGGAGTGAGCTTGATCAACAGTTAAGGTCGCATAGCTGGCCCCATTTAAGTCGAGGCCAGGGTACTGTACGGCAGCGTTAGCTGAATCGAGTTCTAGAGTTTCGTACTTGAAGGTTTTTGCTTGTGCTTCAAAAGCCAGAAAGGCTGCTGAAATGGCTGCTGCTAAGGCAAATTTTGGAAACATATATATCTACTGCTTAAGTTCGTCTTGTTAAACCAAGTATTGTTGTGGGGCAAAATGGTGAATTCACTTGCCTGCCTACTTGGCATCTCTAAAATCACACGTAAGAAAAAGTGTCATAAAATAGTGAGACTTTAATATTTATGTGCGAAGTGGGTTGTAAAAAATTCTCAGTTTTCTCAAGTGATGGATTACTTGAGGTGAGATCATTGAATTAAGTTTTCCCTCCATGGCTTAAATTCCCCAATAATTAACGGGAAGCTTACAGTACGATTTTGGCCAAGTAAATATCACTTGTTTTAATGGTCTGCATTAAATTTGGTACAATAATTCCAGTTATCTTGAGTTTCTGCTCTTTTTGAGTTTAATAATGATTAAATAGGTCTGAGGAAAGCGGTTCATTATTTTTTGGGAGTTGAAGTGTGTATGGATATTTAAGTGCGTAGGTTAACTGTTACAGTAAGTAGGTTAATGCTCCAACACGGCAAGCAGCTAATTTTTTCGTTTCCTACTGTTGTTTCTCTAGCTGCCTTTCTCGTATTTGGCATAAATGACATTAAAAATTATCTATACAATTGCCTTTCGGTAGGCTTTACTGGTAAACCATGCTAAAAGCAATTTTGTTACCTTCCTTGCCCCTGAGAGGCAGGGTAACTGTTGTACTTGTCACCTCTTCAATTCGCCTATTCCCCCCTTCATCTGTACTATATCCGCGTTAAAAACAGCATGCAGTGTGACTGAATTCAAAATTTCAGTTCCCGCTGTCAGGATTGATAAGGAAAATAATGATGAAGCGTATTCCTGAGCCATTCCGCATCAAGATGGTTGAGCCGATCAAAATGACCACTCTGGCCGACAGAGAAAAGGCTTTGGCGGAAGCTGGTTTAAACCCTTTCTTGCTGCGTAGCGATGATGTCTATATCGATCTGCTAACTGATTCCGGCACTGGGGCCATGAGCGATAACCAGTGGGCCGGTTTGATGTTGGGGGATGAGTCTTACGCAGGTAGCCGCAACTATTACAATTTGTGTCAAGCGGTCGAGCACTTTTTTGGATACAAATTAACCGTTCCCGCCCACCAGGGTCGTGGTGCTGAACAGATCCTGTTTCCCGCCCTGATTGAACGTATGCGCCAGGTGCGTGGCGGTACCACGCCGGTCTTTATCTCCAACTATCACTTCGATACCACCGCGGGCCATATTGAGTTGAATGGCGGCAAGGCGGTTAATGTGTTGGACAAGCGAGCCTTTGATACCTTAACGGCTTATGACTGGAAAGGTAATTTCGATTTAGAGAGGCTGGTCGAGACCATTGAGGAGCACGGGGCGAATAATATTTGTGCAATTATCACCACGATAACTTGCAACAGCTCTGGCGGTCAGCCGGTTTCCATGGCGAATATGCGCGCTGTGTATGAGATAGCCACGAAATACGATATCCCAGTGGTGATAGACTCTGCGCGCTACTGTGAAAATGCCTACTTTATCAAGCAGCGCGAAGAGGGATATCAGGATAAGTCGATCCTGGAGATTATTCGCGAGATGTATCAATACGGCGATATGCTGACCATGTCTGCCAAGAAAGATCCCATGGTGAACATTGGTGGCCTCTGTTGTATCCGTGATCACGAGGAGCTTTTCCAGGCGGTACGAACCCGTTGTGTGCCTATGGAGGGCTTCGTCACTTATGGGGGCATGGCGGGGCGAGATATGGAGGCATTGGCGCGAGGTCTTTATGAGGCAGCCGATGAGAATTTCTTGCATTACCGCATCAGTCAGGTGGCTTATTTGGGTGAGCGCTTGCGCGAGGGTGGGGTGCCTATCCAGTATCCGACAGGTGGCCATGCGGTATTTGTGGATGCGGCTAAGATCCTGCCGCATATCCCACCGGAGCAGTTCCCTGCACAAGTTTTAACTAATGCACTGTACTTGGAGGCGGGTATCCGAGCGGTGGAGATTGGTTCTTTATTGCTGGGGCGTGATCCTGAATCCGGTGAGCAGAAGAAGGCGGATCTGGAGTTAATGCGCTTGACGATTCCACGGCGTGTCTATACCAATGATCATATGGATTATATTGCCGATGCGATCATAGAATTGCAGAACCGAGCACACGAATTGAAGGGGCTCAGTTTTGAATACGAGCCACCAGTGTTGCGACACTTTACGGCCAGATTTAAATCCCTGTAGTGAGTGGGAAGCTCAACAGGCATTGACCAAGTGATTTCTGTTGAGCCTCTTCTTTCGATAAAGGCCCCTAACGGGCCTTTTTTTGTTTCTCATCCGAAGTTCAGATTTGCCACTGCGTGGTGATTTTCCCTTAACGCAACAGTCAGCCATAAAAGCTCTCCCGCCACCCATATGATGTTGAGCAGGGTATCCCCAGTTTTCAGTCGACATTAAGAGAGGCTCTAGGTTTTGACTGGTTAGTCGTTAACTGGGCGTTTATAGGTTGTCACCGGGGTGTACCAATCAGTTTTGACTTTTAAGTCCCTTTTCTATCTTGTTTTCCTTTAAGCACTACTATTTAATTAATCACACGATTAATTAAGTGGGATATGAAGTTGACGAAAACCACACCTACCCGTGGCCGCGGGCGGCCAAGGGACCCGGAGCGCGAGAAAGAGGTGCGTGAGGCCCTGATGCAATCCGCCCATAGGCTGCTTCGAGAGAAGCCGTTTCGCGATATCTCTATTCGAGAAATTGCTCAGGGTGCTGGAGTAAATTCTGCCATGATCAGCTATCACTTTGACGGTAAAGAGGGGCTGATTATCGAGGTTATCCGCGGCCAGTTTATGCAGTTCGGCCCGGCATTCCTCAATATGAGCCTGGAAGTAAAAGAGCCCACTTTAGAGACATTGAAGGAAGCGATGGCCCGTATTATTCGCCTTTATATCCGCGAACCTTGGATACCCCGTTTGATTGTGGGGGAGGTGGCCTCCAAACCCGGACGAATGCGCGAATTGTTTACCGATAGACTGGCTTCTGCACTGGGCCCAAAGCTGCGCGAACTTTTGCATGTGCTTCAATGTGCCGGTCATCTGCGCCCAGATCTAGATGTCAACCTGATGCCTATTTCATTTATCAGTCTGATCGCTTTTCCGTTTATTGCTGGGGACCCCTTTAAAGAAATTTTCGCTTTTATGTTGGATGAGGAAAACAGCGAAAAGTGGATTGATCACACAGTAAAGCTGCTGCTCCATGGAGTGGCCAATAACTCTGCAGCCGAGTAATAGTCGAACATTTGGAGATTGGTGGTGATGAATAAGGTCCAGCTAAAGAAACTGATGAATCGCCGCCTGGCGCTTCCCACTCTGGTAGCCGTGGGGGTTTTAATTTCCATGGCATTGGTCATGAGCAAGAACCCACCCATACACGATGTGCAGGATACGCTGGTTACCCCGGTACATGCGGTAAAGGTTCAAGAGCTACCGTTACGTGCGCGAGCCGTTGCTTATGGTGAAGTGAAACCCAGCACTTTTCTTGAGGCGAATGCCGAAGTGAGTGGCCGAGTTGTCTACACAGCGCCGGAACTTGAACGCGGCAATATGATTCCTGCTGGCACCTTGGTCTTGAAAATTGATGACACCAGCTACCAGTTGGCCTTGGCCAAGGCTGAGAGCGATTTGGCAGCCAATCGGGCAAATCTGCAGGAACTCAAAGTGGAAGAGGCCAACAGCCAGCGCTCTCTGGAAATTGCCGAACGCACGCTGAAGCTGGGTGAAAAGGAGCTGGAACGAAAACAAAAACTGGTAGCTAAGGGCACGGTTTCCCGTTCCAGTGTGGATGTTGAAGAGCAAAATGTGTTGCGCCTGCGCCAGGAAGTGCAAAACCAAACTAGCCAACTCTCCTTGTTTCCGACACGCCGCAAGGTAATCGAGGCCCAGATCGCGCGCGCTGAGGCTCAAGTGCGTGATAGTAAATACAACCTGGAACGCACCCAGGTAATTTTACCTTTCGATGCGCGCATTGGTGACGTCTATGTAGAGGAGAATCAATACGTGGCTGGCAATGCGCGCTTGTTCGATGCTAGTGGCCTGGACCAGGTGGAAATTGCAGCGGAACTCCCCATGGTTCATGTGGCACCACTGTTGCGCAATCTCAGGCCAAGCAATGATCGTGTACCGACCCCAGAGGATCTGCCCAAAATGCTGGTGGGCTTGGAGGCTCGAATCACCCTGGTCGGAGGCCCTGGAAACAATGAGTGGCAGGGCCGGGTGGTGCGCTTGGGCGGCACCCTGGATAGCACCAGCCGCACGCTTTCCGTTGTTGTTGCTGTAGATGATCCGTATGGCGAAGCCCTTGCCGGCAATAAACCGCCGCTATTTCGTGGTATGTATTCCCGCGTGGAGTTATTCGCCCCCGCCGCTTCGGCACTGGCCATTCCCCGTCGTGCCCTGCACGAGGGAAGGGTATATCTCGTAGAAGATGGCCAATTGCGCCTGCGTTCGGTGCAGGTAGATTACCACCAGGGTGATACCACGGTGATTCGTGAAGGTTTGAATCCCGGTGAGCAGGTTATTGTTACCGATGTGATCCCGGCTATTGACGGCATGGCGGTATCGGTGTCTGGAAGTCAACAGGCCGTATTCGTGAATACTGGAGGGACGCAGCAGTGATTCGTTTTTTTGCCGCCCATCCCACAGCGGCCAATCTATTAATGGTCGCACTGATGCTGAGTGGGCTGTTTGTCCTGCCCAGTATGAAGCGTGAAACCATGCCGGAGATCGATAAATTCGAAGTGCAGGTCTCCGTTCCTTACGCCGGTGCCGCAGCTGCAGAGGTGGAAGACAGCATCTGTCTTCCCCTGGAAGAGGCCACCGATGGCATCAGTTTTGTTGATGAGCGCTTGTGTGAGGCTAAGGATAATCTCGGGTTAATGACACTGAAGATGCAGGAAACTGGAGATATGAACCAGTTTGTTGCCGATGTGGAATCCGCAGTAGATAGCATTGATTCTCTGCCCGCAGAGAGCGAGCGCCCAATCGTCAAAGAGACGGGGCGGACACAGGGTGTTGTCAGTATTGCTATCAGTGCTAATTTGCCGTTGCCGCAACTGAACCAATTGGCAGAGCACTACCGTCGCGAATTATTGCGTGATCCTGCTATCCCCATAGTGCGCATATCGGGTTTCTCTGATCATCAGCTGCAGATCGAAATATCTGATTACAACCTGCGTCAATATGGGCTCAGCGTGATGGAACTGGCCAATATTATCGATCAACAGGCCATTGATATGCCTGCCGGTAAAGTGTCCACTCCAGATCGGGAATACCAGCTGCGTTTTACCGAAGAGCGTCGCACCGTAGAAGAACTGGAAAATCTCGTCGTTATTAAAGGCGAGGACGGTGCCGAAGTACGCCTTGGCGATATCGCAAAAATTTATGATGGCTTCGAGTTGGCGGAAGATAAGATTACTTTCGATGGCCATCGCGCAGCGCTTCTCAATGTTGAAAAGAATAGTGTGGATGACAGTCTGCGCGTGCTGGAAGCTGTGCGTGCTTTTGTCGATCGTGAAAATGAAAAGCTGCCCGAGGGTATAAAACTGACCCTTACCCAGGATAGCGCTTCCATTGTTGCTGATCGACTGCAAATGATCATTTCTAATGCCTGGCAGGGCCTGATCCTGGTAGCTTTGGCACTGTACCTTTTCTTTGGTGGTCGCTATGTATTCTGGGTGGTGATGGGGCTTCCGGTGTCCTTTCTCGGCTCCTTTGCCTTGATCACCGCCATGGGTGTATCCATCAATATGATTAGTTTGGTGGGTTTACTCATTGCTATCGGCATTTTGATGGACGATGCCATAGTGCTTTCGGAAAGTATTGCTAGTGAACACCGTGAGGGCGGTTCTCCGTTAGAGGCGGTAGTAAATGGTACCAAGCGCGTTGCCCGCGGAGTCCTGTCTTCCTTCGCTACCACTGTGATGGTGTTTGGTGGGCTGATTTTTATTAAGGGTGATATGGGGCAGGTGCTTAAAGTTCTGCCGATTGTCCTGATTTCAGTGTTGATCGTCAGCTTGATAGAAGCCTTCTTGATTCTGCCGGCACACCTGCGCCATGCGCTTGAGCATAAAAGCCGTAAGCCCGCCTGGAAGCAGGCTTTTGCAAAACGCTTTGAAAACTGGCGTGAAAGTGTAGGGCGCGCGGCCGATTGGGCTGTTAAATATCGCTACGCCTTTGTTGGTGGTGTGCTCGGTCTTTTCTTCATGACCGTAAGTTTGTTGCCAGCGGGGATCGTGAAATTTCAGGGATTCCCCACTTTAGAGGGCGATCTGTTACAAGCTCGCATTCTAATGCCCCAGGGTACATCCCTGCAGGATATGGAAAAACTGGTTGATAAACAGCTGGATGCACTTGATCGGGTTGCTGCAGAACTTTCTGAAAAGGAAAGAGCCCCTCTCGTCAATCACACCAGTGTTACTTTTGGGGTTAATGGTGACGCCTTTGAAACTGGCCCCCATGTGGCAACGATCAATGTTGATTTACTGGCAGCCGAAGGGCGCAATACCAGTATGGATACATTGCGTCACGCTTGGCGAGAGGCTGCCGGTGAAATACCCGGAGCGATCGCCATTCTTTACAAAGAGCCCGTCCTCGGTCCCGCAGGTCGTGCAATCCACTTGCGCCTTACTGGGCTAGAGCTGGACCAGCTGAAAGCGGTTTCTATCCGTCTGCAAAATTGGCTGCGAGGATACGACGGTGTAGTGAATGTGGTGGATGATCTACGCCCAGGAAAACCGCAGTTAACCTTAAAAATGCGTGAAGGTGCCTACGCTTCCGGCCTGGATGCCAGCAATGTCGCCAACCAGTTGCGCGCCGCTTATCAAGGAATGGAAATTGATGAGATCCAATACCAGGGAGAAACCTATGAAATCCAAGTGCGCATGGATGCGGATTCCCGCGGAGCCCTGAGCCGCTTCGATGAACTTGTAATTATCCACCCTGTGACCAAGCAACGTGTCCCCTTGATTGCCATTGCCGATGTTGAAATGAACCGCGACTATGCGCGGATTCAGCGGATAGATGGTGAGCGGGTCGTGAGTGTTTTCGCCGATGTCTTCACAGAGAAAGCTAACGCAGGGCAAGTACTTGAAGATACCCAGGAAAAGTTTCTGGCTGAGTTAATGAAAGAGTTCCCTGAGCTGCGCGTGGATATGGAGGGGGAGATAAAGAACAGTATGGTCACCGGTGAATCCATCGGCCGCGCTCTGTTAATCGGTGCTATTGGCATTTACCTGTTATTGTCTTTGCAATTCCGCAGCTATGTAGAGCCCTTGATAGTGTTGGTTGCCATTCCGCTAGCGCTGATTGGCGTTATCTGGGGGCACCTGATTATGGGGCAGAATATGTCCATGCCCAGCATGATGGGCTTTGTCTCCCTAGCAGGTATTGTAGTAAATGACTCCATCTTGCTGGTGGAGTTTGTGAAGCGGCGCGTACGCGAAGGTATGGATGTTCATAGTGCCGCTAGCCAAGCCAGCCGCGATCGCTTCCGCGCAATTATCTTGACTTCGCTCACAACTGTCGCAGGACTTTTGCCTCTACTGTTTGAAACAAGTCTGCAAGCCCAGGTGTTGGTACCACTGGTAACCAGTATTGTCTTCGGCATCAGTAGCTCAACCGTGTTGATTCTTTTGGTGCTGCCGGCGCTCTATGGGATCTTGGAGGACTTTGGGTTTACTGAGGCTCAGGAGGATGAGGAAGGGGAGCAGTCTCAAATGGAGGGAATGGTTGCTTAGTAGTAAACGTATTTAGTTAAAAGGTGAAAGGGATGAAATTGTGATTGTATCAAGCATGGATGCTGCTTACTGGCTTACAGTAAGGGGTATAGCATGTGGGGGCATTCTTTTCTTTCAGCTCGTAGTAAGTATGGAGAGTTCTATAATTCTCCATACTTACTACGCTCCACTGGATAGCGTTATAAGAAAATACTGTGCTACTTTGGAAAGAACTTTTTACAAGAAAAAGTTACAATGGTGTCATTTCCTTAATGATTTATTATTGCATCGAGCGATATTCTACCAACCATAATCTATTCATAGGTTGGTCATTTCTATCAATAAAATACGCCCATTCTGATGAAATTTTGCCCAATTTTGATCGGAAGTACCAACAAATATTGAAATAAGAAATTGCGAATGTTTTCCTGTTTGGCCACTATTGCTTGTAAGTATAAATAACTAAACTTCATCTGATGCCATGTTGTGGTAAATGATAGTGGGTTTAATAAATCTTACCGTATCAAGAACTGACTCAATTATTCCAGGGATGTCGGATAGGGAATATAAATACTAACCAAAACATTTTTTTAAGTGGGCTTTCATGTTTTGTTTTTTGTTTAAACGGATGCAGCGGAGGTGGGTCTGGTTCCGCGAAAGTTCATAGCAATGAACAAGACTCTTTTTCAATAATGGTAAAAAAATGAAACAGAACTCAGAACACCATCGAACTGGAGGAAAGATAGATGGTTGAAAATTAACCAGGCCGTCTCACATCTCTTTTTTTCAGGGTGCTCGACAGATAGTTGTCCCACTCTACGCCCTATTCTTTTTAGCATAGTTACAGTTAGTCGCTTGGAGATGCTTTGCAATTTTGTGCTTGACCCTGTGCGACAGGTGTCGCACACTTGCCCCCAGTGTAGTGAGGGTGCCCATAAAGTCACGAGAAGAAAGTAAATGAAAGAATCTAAACCTTCCCCCTCAGAGCTTACCTTGCTAAAGGCGCTCTGGAAGCAGAGTCCGCTAAGTGCAAGAGAATTGCATGAAAAGGTGAAATCCGAACTCTGCTGGTCCTATTCATCCACTAGGAAAACATTGGATAGAATGCGAGACAAGTCCTTTGTAATTCAGTCTGAAGTACATGGTATTCAAGTCTATAAGGCAGCCCTAGATAAAGTCGAAACACTTGCGCAATATGCCACAGACTTCGCCTCACGGGTTCTTGAGCTGGATGGTCCACTCCCTATAGCTATGTTTGCAAACAGCAAATTAATGAGTGATCAGGACCTGGAAGAGCTACAAGAAATGTTGAACACCTGGCCTGATGTAGATTGAGTCGGGGAGGCAGTGAGATTATATGCAGGAATTATTATCCTCGTTGTCATTCTTTGCGCCGAATCTTTTTGTTACATCCATATTTTCTGTAATTTGGGCATGCTTCATTTATATTGGTGTAAGAACTATAACCGCACAGTCTAGTCTTAAATCTTGGGGTGTTTCTGGTTGGCGTAGCTTTTGGTTGTGTGTTTTATGTGTGATTAGCTTACCATTTTTTCTTGCGCAATTATTAGATCTTTCCTCAATAGGCTTAGTGCCTGAATTTAAATATGATCTTACTCCACCGGATGCAGCTTTTGGTCAAACAATAAGTGGTGGCGCTCAGCTGGTGGACAAAACACTAACCTTTAATTACCTAGAAATTCTAGCTGGTGGCTGGGGGGTGTTTTATGTTAGTGGGGTATTGTTGAGCCTGATACTGATATTTCGAAGGCATAACCGATTGGTTAGCGTACTAGGTATAGTTAAGGAGGTTGAATTTGAATCGCAAGTTGTAGGTGGCCTACTAACTTATCAGCAGCTTGATTACTTATCTAAAAAGAATGTAAAACTGAGTATTACAAAAGCTAAGTGCTCTCCATTCGTTTTCGGCTTACTTAACTTGAATCTTGTTCTACCTAGTTATTTGTTGTCGATGGATGCCAAGGAACGACAATTGATTGTAGAGCATGAATTAACTCATATAAGACGGCGAGATCCATTATTAATCATGGTGGCTCATGTTTTGGTGTGTTTCTTATGGTTCATTCCTTTTGTTAGGTGGGCTAAAGGGCAATTGTTATGGGCTATTGAACTTAGCTGCGATCGACAAGTATTGAAATCCTCAGAGGTTGGGAATGGAAGAGTTTATGCCCAGGCAATGCTGCGGACATTACAACAGTGCTCTGGGCAAGCCAGCTGTTAGGGTGTTGCTGCCTTTTCAGTATTTGAAGAGGCAAACCAATTAACTTTTTTTAAGAAAAGATTGGTGAATATCAGGGAAATTGCTCAAGAAGATTCTAAGCCTAACAGCTTTACTTCTGGAATCTTTAGGGGGGTACTTGTGAGTTTTACTATATTGCTAATTCTTATTGGTATTCTTATAAAATCTAGTTTCTCAATCGCTAGCTCTAAAAAAGAGATCTGGATGGCGCCTATTGAAGGTGCACGTATCAGTAGTCAATTTGGAGGTTTGGAGAAATTTAGAAAGAAACCTCACCTAGGTACAGATTTTGCCGCTCCCCTGGGTACAGCAATAGTATCTGCTGCTGATGGAATCGTTGTTGTTTCAACTGATCACTATAAACATAGAAATTACGGAAAGATTGTTATTGTTGATCATGGGGATAATGCTCAGACACTTTACTCACATTTAGACTCGCGGGAAGTGAGCGTTGGTCAAACAGTAAAAGCTGGACAGAAGATTGGAACAGTCGGTGTCACAGGAAATGTGACTGGCCCTCATTTGCACTTTGAGTTAATTGAGCGGGGTGAAAGAGTTGATCCAGAACACTTGCTTACACTGTGGTTCGGTTGATCAATGGCAAGGTATCTAATTGATCATATTTTTCCAAGGGAGTTGTTAGCTTTTTATGGCAATTTAATTCTTCAATTTGCTTCTGTTCTATTATTAATAATGCTCTGCCCAGCGGTATTGCAGGCAAAGTCCTTAGAGCAGGAAGGAGGTATCTTTCAGCTCAATGGCGATGTTCTATCAATACTTTATTCAGTAAAAGCAGATCAATCAAATTTAATGAAAGGTAATGCTCAAATTGGACAATCCAATATGGATTACGGTGTCCTTGCCGTTGAGAACGGTGAGCGAATAAAGTCGGTATCTCTTGCTAAAAATCAAGGTTTACTGTCCTTGCTAATCGAAAACTCGATTAGCAATAAGGATGCTTATGCGGTTGTAAAAATTTTTTCCGAGCACTTTAATGTCAATGCAATACCAGCTGGAAAGGTATTTCAATTGACTTTTGATGAGCAATTAAGATTTCAAAGTATTGGTGTGAAACGGGCATTTGCCGAGAAGCTTGAAGTCAAGAGGTCTGATCAAAAATTTATTGTTGTTAAGAATAAAAATCCAACTACTCTAAAAAAGTATTATGTTGAAGGTGAGATTGTAGGAAGTTTATATACGTCTGGTCTACGGCTTGGCCTGAATAATGGTACTCTGTCAAAGCTCAATGAAATTTTAAGTTACGAGATAGATTTTCAACGTGAGATTCATTCAGGTGATCGTTTCTCTGTGTTTTATAGTACTTTGCGAGATGATGTGGAAGGTGATGAAGTTTTCCATGAAATACATTTTGCGAAAGTTGCTTTAAAAAATGATCCAGTATCCCTATATCGCTATGAAGATAATGAGACTGGAATGGTTGATTACTTGGATCCCAGAGGGAAAAACTCCAGAAGTTTTCTTATAAAGACTCCACTAAAGAATGCGCGCCTGTCATCATATTATGGTAGGCGTAAACATCCAGTATTGGGCTATACAAGAATGCATAATGGCCTGGACTTTGGCGCTCCATCAGGTACGCCGATACTTGCTGCTGGAGATGGCACTATAGAAAGAGCCTCTTACTTTGGTAGCTTTGGCAATTACATTCGTATTGGCCACAAATCGGGAGTGCAAACTATTTATGCGCATCTGAAAGGCTATGCCAAGGGTATCAAGACTGGTGTGAAAGTGGAGCAAGGGCAGGTGATTGGTTATTTAGGGGCTACGGGTAGGGTTAAAGGCCGGCATTTGCATTATGAAATTCATAAGAATGGTAAGGCAGTTGATCCACTTAGGTTGGACCTCCCTGCTGCCAGTCGTTTGTCAGGAGAAAGTTTAGAGCGTTATTATGAATTCATTGAGACGGTAGATGAAGCTATAAAGGTTTACAAGAAACATAAAGAATGAAAATTTTTGTGCGTTTTATTTAAGCTGTTGCAATGGTCGGGTTTTTAGTCATAGAGATAGTTAGTAGGTTATTGTGGATAATGATCGCAACGGTCATTATATAAATTTTAGCCTTAAAGAAATAGTAAAAACATTGATAGTTTCTTCTAAAGATTTTGGGATAACTTCTGCTTTCGCAGAAGTATCTATTTACAAATCAATTGAATCAAAGTTTTTTCGGGTCAAAGTACGTTATACAAGGGTGGATTATGTATAGATTGATTTTTTTTGTATTGGTGTTTTCTCTGTATTCTGCTTCAATATTGGCAGAACAGCTTGTTGTTCAAAAGTCTGGGCCTTTTGATCTAGAGAACTCTGAGGTTTTTACAATTCATTCAAAAATCTTAGGGCGAGAATATGAAATATATATTAAGACTCCTGCTGGCTATTACGATAAAGCTCAAAATAGAAAAAGCTACCCATCTTTATATCTAAATGATGGCCCCTATACATTCAAAGTTGCCTCAGGTGTAACACACTTGAAAAGCATGAATAAGGCGATTGTGATCGGTATCTCTTTTGCAAAAGGGGAGAAAGGGCAGTTTAGTCGAGTGCGGGATCTTACCCCTGTGCCTGATGATAGCTGGAAGCGCTATAAAACAGGTGGTGCTCCGGAGTACCTGAGATTTATCGAGAGTGAGGTAATTCCGTTTGTTGAGGAAAATTATCGTGTTAACCCCAAAAGAAGAATCTTGGCTGGTCAATCTTTAGGCGGCTCTTTTGGAGCCTGGGTATTGTTAAACAAGCCTGAGCTTTTCTCCAGTTATATCCTGACAAGCCCATCGCTTTGGTATAAAAATGAGATAATTTTTGATATTGAAGAAGAGTATTCGAAAGGGCATAAGTCATTAATTGCAAATATCTACCTTGCAACTGGCGCCTTGGAAACTAAAGAAGGCTCTGGAATGAATCATACCATGGTGGAAGGCCACAGGAAGTTTGTTGAGCTTTTGCGTTCGCGAAAATATCAGGGTATGTACCTCAATGATGAGGTGGTAAGTGGAGCTGATCACTATTCAACCTTTCCTATTGGCTTGGCAAAAGGTCTAAGGTGGCTTTATCAGGACCAATGGAAGATGCCTTAATATTTCGTGAGTTTGAATAAGGCAATTAAGGTATAGTTTGATCTGATGTATTCTCTGCTAATGAATTGATCGGCGTAATCTTATCAAGTAGGAGGCCTTTATCTGAAGGCCTTTTGCTATATGAAAATAGTCTTTTTATAGCTTATTTGTATACCAAATCTTAGGAGTGCCAATGACTTCAGCCTCTTTGCGAGACTCATGTAGCTCAACGCTATTAACGAAAGCTTCAGCTTTCTCCTTGGAGGTGAATTCGTGGATAACAGTTAAATTACTAGGATTACCCACCTCTTGATACACTGATGTGTTTGTACCGCCCATCTGGTTCAATATTGGCATGAAATCTGTAAGAACTTTTTGCCATTTATCAAAATCCTTCACTGAAGCCTGCATAAATAGGTAAACCATCAGATGCTTCTCTAGTATTGGTTGCTAGGGGGATGATATCGTCTGAACTAACTATAGCATCGAATAATTCCCGCTCGATGTGGTCGATAGCAACCCGGCAAAAGAAAAATAGACTCATTAAATTCTCCGCCGGGCTACAGCTGTAGGTTTCCTGATAGAGGATTTATCTCGTGGGAAGAAATCAGTTCATCACTCCAAGCTTACAACCTTTGTTTTTGATCTTAACCCATTTACTCATAAAGTTGACCGGAGACGTGTAGGCTTCATAGATAACGGCCTGCCCCCAGGGAGTGACTGCGCCCTGCATGGGCTTTGAATAAGAAAAGGCTCCCATTACCCATGCGCTCTTGGTAACGCAGTCCCCGGAGGTTGGGAAGTTGGATGTCAGAGTTGGATTATGGTTGTAGACGAGGCTGGTGGAATTTAATAGCTGTTGGGCTCTGTTGACAACAGTTGCAACTTCAGTATCAGAGGCGGGGTGCACGTAAATAGTGACATCATTTGCTGAACTTGGATAAAACATAACATTATTGACAGTGCCGTGCGTTTCGCCGGAGGCAGAATTTTGTGCCCAGACCTGCCAGCTGTTACCACAGATCTCATCCCAGCTTTGCAGTCCGTTGGCATTCACTACAAATGGTGAAACGTGCCCGCCGCCTATAGTCTTCTTAATATTGCTAAATGAAGTTAGTGTTTTCCCTGCCTGTATCATTACACCAATACAGCGCATATTTGCTTGGGTGACGCCAAGGGCAGCGCTTAGATCACCTAACATATCGTTGCAGCTAGTTGCATTGTTGCGGCTGCGGACAAGGTTGGGCATTTCTATTCTCCTTTCTTGTAGATAGAGGGATATACAGCTTTTTATGTTTTTTTAGTGTTAATATTTAATGCGGGCAGTAAATTCTTATTGGTGTTTGGGTGCACCAAAATTTTTATAATTATGTGGTTATACTTGCTTTGATGTTTTACAAAAAGAAATCTATTGCCGAGCACCTTTAAGTTGAATGAGAAATGCTCCTTATTGGGTGTATGTTATTTAAAAAATGCTATGTGATACTAAATATAACTTTGTCCCATCGAGGGTGGCAGAGTGATGTCCACTTGTATTTGGGTTTAAACTGCTTTATCAGAATGCTTAAATAATGTTATTGCGCTGAGAGACATTTCCTTGAGGAGTTCTATAAAGCGCTCAGTAGTCATGTTTCTTTCAGGGGAAATAAAATATTGACCAGAGGTGTGCTCGGTAATTTTAATGCCGTTAGGGAGTTTTGTGCTCGCTGTAAAGCGACAGACCCAACCATTCAGGTTTGATTGATTGATACTTTTTTGGTCAAAGACCCGTATCCCTTTGCCGTTTGCAATAACAATAGTTCTGTTATTCAGGAAGGTTGTATCCAGTTTGGATGTGAGAAATTCGAAGTTTTCTTCCTGCTCGAAGCGGCCAAATTTAGGTAGGAAATTTGAGTCGATATACATTTCTCTGAGGGACATCTTGCTCTCCCTATAAAAACTGTCGGGGTTGGTGTTTTTGTTGTTATTGACGTTTTTTCAGCTAAACATCTTGTTTTTGGTTCTTCCTGATTCTAAAAACAAAAATATTTCTTTTATTTTTTATGCTTGTTGATCTCAATCATAACTGCGCCTCAGCGTTTGGCGCAACAAGTACGGTCGTTTTGTAGCAATATTGTATAAAATTTGAAAAATTTCGTGTGTTTTTTTCTCACCGATTGATTGTTTGTCGCTATTTGTAACCTAGGGATGATTGGGCGCAAAAAATAATCAAATAAAACCGCCTAATAACAGGGTGGCTTTTTGTCCGCCGATTTGTAGCTTGAACTGTTGGTAATGTTAGTGATTGATAACTTTCTGAGAAGAATTTTTTGATGAGTCAAGTTTTTTCTATTTATGGGTTGCAGTTTCTTGAGTGGAAGCTGTGATGGTTTGGGTATAGGGAGGTGCCCGTTTTATTTTGAGTCTTGTTATTTGTCTGTTTTTGAGATGCCCGTTTTAAAACAGTGCTTCCATGATTGCTTAAAGGGCTGCTGTAGATAGGCTTGAGGAGCTTTAGTGGTGGTTTTCCAGTGGTTGGTTTTACCAAGTTGTACCGTTTTCACACTCCCAAGCACTCAATGCAATCTTAAAAACGTTAGAGCGAATAACCAGTATGGATAGAAAAAAAACACCCGACAAAAGAAAGGGTACGGAAGGCGTTAGCCGAAGAACTTTTACCAAGCGCGCTATTCAAGCGGGTTTGGCGGCTGGGGCTGTTACTTCCGGATTGGGCTCAGCATTTTCAGGCAGTTCCAACCAGTTTTATGATACTTACGATTATGTGATAGTTGGTTCAGGCGCAGGTGGCGGACCGCTGGCAGCAAACCTCGCAAGAGCCGGTTTTTCAGTATTGGTGCTTGAAGCTGGTGCTAATGACCCTAGTGATGACACTCATAATATTCCCGCCTGGCACCCATTTGCATCCGAGGACCGCAAGCTGAGCTGGGACTTTTTCGTTAAACACTATGGGGATATCAATCAACAGCAGTTGGATGACAAATATATCCCGGGCAAAGGTATTTTATATCCTCGGGCCAGTACCATAGGTGGCTGCACCACACATCATGCGCTGATTACAGTTTATCCTCATAATAATGACTTTGATCGCATCGCCCAGGCCACCGGGGATAGTAGTTGGGCAAGCGGCAATATGCGGCGATATTTTGAGCGGCTTGAACGTTGCCAGTATATTCCCCGTCCCATTTTTTCGAACCCCTCTCGCCATGGCTTTGATGGATGGTTGCCTACCAATAGAGGTAACCCTGCTTTATTGCTGGAAGACCCGGCGATATTAAAAATTGTCAAGGCGGCGTTGGCGAAATATGGGTTAGAGGGCGCTCTCGAACAGATTATTTCAGGCAACCTGCGCTTGGATATAAATCACTGGGATGTAGCCTCAGGGCAGGAAGGTCCTTTTATTGCCCCGATGGCTGCAGATAGTAGAAGTCGTCGCAAGAGTGTCCGCGAGCACCTTTTGGACACCCAAAGTATCTATCCGAGCCTGTTGCATATACGCACCAATGCATTGGCAACCCGGGTGATGTTTGATGGAAAAACAGCTGTTGGTGTGGAGTTTATGGAAGGGGCGAGTCTCTATCAGGCGGACCCCTATCATGATGGTTCGGGCTCGGCTGGCGTAATGCGCCAGGTAAGGGCCAGTAGGGAAGTGATTCTGTCTGGAGGTGCATTTAACAGCCCTCAACTATTGAAGTTATCTGGAATTGGCCCAAGCCAAGAGCTGCTCCAGCATGGTATTGATCAGGTAGTAGATTTGCCTGGTGTCGGTGAAAACCTGCAGGATCGCTACGAGGTGGGCGTCGTGAGTGAGATGGCTGAGGATCTGGCACTGCTCAAAGATTGTACCTGGGGCGAGCAGGGCGACCCCTGTTTAAACCGATATCGCTACGGCTGGTTGAATAAAGGTCCTTATAGTGGCAATGGCCCTGTACTGTCCTTGGTGAAGCGCTCTCGCCCCGATTTACCAGATCCTGATTTGTTTATTTTTGGCGCGCCCTCTGACTTTCATGGTTACTTCCCAGGTTATTCCCAGGCGTTGAGGGAGTACAAAGATCGCTTTTCCTGGATTGTACTTAAAGGTCACACCAATAATACTGCTGGGCGGGTAACTTTGCGTTCAGCAAATCCGCAAGATACTCCGGAAATTAATTTTCACTATTTTGATGAGGGGAGTGGGGCCTTTGAGGAGGATCTGCAGGCGGTGGTCGAGGGAGTAAAAATTTCCCGGGATATTATGTCCGGCCCGATTGTTAGCAAGCGTGTATCCAAAGAGCTATTGCCCGGTAGTGAGGCACAGACCGATCAGCAGATTGGTCAGTTTGTGAAAAATCAGGCGTGGGGACATCACGCTTCCTGCTCAAACAAAATGGGACCGTCCAGCGACCCTATGGCTGTGGTCGATAGTAAATTCCGTGTGCATGGCACCAATAATTTGCGAGTGGTAGACGCTTCGGTATTTCCGCGTATTCCCGGCTTCTTTATTGTAGTGCCGGTCTATATGATCAGTGAGAAGGCCAGTGATGACATTATTGCATCGGCGATAGGCCTATCGACCTGATCGGGAGTGAGCTTTTTGCCAGTGCAAGAAAAAAGCCCCGCAGAGCGGGGCTTTTTCATCAGAACGAGATGTTCTTGGGTGTGCGGGGGAAGGGAATAACATCGCGGATGTTACCCATACCGGTCACGTAGGAGACGATACGATCGAAGCCCAGACCGAAGCCCGCGTGAGGCACTGTGCCGTAGCGGCGCAGGTCGCGGTACCAATCGAGGTGCTCTTTGGGGATGTTCATTTCGTCCATGCGCTCGTCGAGCTTTTCCAGTCGTTCTTCACGCTGGGCACCACCGATAATTTCACCGATACCGGGAGCCAGTACATCCATGGCGGCCACGGTTTTGCCGTCGTCGTTCATGCGCATATAGAAGGCTTTGATGTCCTTCGGATAGTTCAGAACAATAACCGGCTTCTTAAAGTGCTTTTCGGCCAGGTAGCGCTCGTGCTCGGAGGCCAGGTCGATGCCCCAGGATACAGGGAACTCGAACTTCTCGTTGCAGTTTTCCAGAATTTCGATGGCATCGGAGTAGTTGATGCGGGCGAAATCATTTCCGATGATGTTCTCCAGGCGGCTAATGGCCTCTTTATCGATACGCTGGGCGAAGAAGGCCATATCGTCGGCGCGCTCTTCGAGCACCGCTTTGGATACGTATTTCAGCATTTGCTCAGACAGATCGGCGATATCGGCCAAGTCGGCAAAGGCGACTTCCGGCTCAACCATCCAGAATTCGGCCAGGTGGCGGGTAGTGTTGGAGTTTTCCGCACGGAAAGTGGGGCCAAAGGTGTAAACCTTGGACAGAGCTAAGCAGTAGCTCTCCACATTCAGCTGGCCGGATACGGTGAGGAAGCTCTCTTCGCCGAAAAAGTCCTTGCTGTAATCAATGGCACCCTGCTCGTTGCGCGGCAGGTTTTCCATGTCCAGGGTACTGACCCGGAACATTTCACCGGCACCTTCACAATCTGAGGCGGTGAGAATGGGCGTGTGTACGTAGTTAAAGCCGTTCTCGTGGTAGAAGCGGTGAATTGCCTGGGCAATACAGTTGCGCACACGGGCCACCGCGCCGCTGACATTGGTGCGAACGCGCAGGTGCGCATGTTCGCGCAGGTGCTCCATGGTGTGGCGCTTGGGGGACATAGGATAGGTGTCCGGGTCTTCCACCCAGCCGACCACTTGAACTTCGGTAGCTAACAACTCAATCGATTGGCCCTTGCCTTCTGAAGGCTTGATGGTGCCAATAATATCCACCGCGCAGCCGGTGGTCAGGCGCTGTACTTCAGACTGGTAATTGTGCAGGTGATTCTCTGCAACTACTTGAATAGGGTCAAAGCAGCTGCCGTCGTGCACCGCCAGGAAAGAAAGGCCGGCTTTGGAGTCGCGACGGGTTCTGATCCAGCCTTGCACGCGAACTTCTTCGCCCTCGCGGCCGCTGGATTTCAATAGGCTATCTACGGATTCGACTTTTACTGTCATTTTCTATCGGTTTCTCGCTGGTCCTGAAGGTGGTGTTCTGTCAACTTGCCTAAAAGCTGACCACTCCACCAAGGTGAAGTTACGGCGGGCATATTGACCTTTTGCCGAGGGGAAATCCAGTCCCTTAGGTACCGGGGAGGGGGAACAGGGCTGTTCGCCAAAGAAAGGGAGGAGGGGCTAGGTAAGAATTTGACGCCTAGCCCAATGCAATACAATCTCAGCCGCGCGGCTTTTTCACCGTGTGGAGCACAGTATCCCGTTCGAAAAAGACATAGAAGTCGCTGTATTCCCAGCGGGTAATAGCGGGCTCACCAATTGGGCCCTTGATACTGAGGGGCTCACCCAGGCGCGTGCTGATATCGTTTTTCTTCATTCCGCGAGCCTCACCAAAGGACAGCTCACTGCCCTGGGAGCCCACAGGAATCTCCAGGGGTTTTGCCTGAGCGCCAAATGCCAAAAGAAGTGCCACGGTACCAGCAATTCGGGCCACTCCGTTGCGATTTCTGCTGAACATTTATTGTTCTCCGATTTAAGTGTTCGAATACGCCAGGCCATTAGAACAGAAAAAATGCCAAAACACTTGGACTTCTTCACGTTTTTATACCGTTGAAGGCGCCTTGAAGAGGGAAAAAGGTTCGCGAGGGCTGTGAACGTGTGTGCTAGGCTGACAACTGGCCTTGGTCCTGCGGGCGAGCATGGATGCGACTCTCAAAAACCTTCTCAGTTCTGGGGCTATTGCTAGGCGCCATTCTCTTTGCTCTATCCCTCACTCCCTCGCTGACTCCACGCAGTACCTTAATACAGGGGGCTCTGGCGGGAACATCATTCACTTTCGGCTATGTCATCGGTGTGTTTTTGCACTGGCTGTGGAACTACCTTGAGCTTCCCGACATTCCTCTGAACCACGGGCAGCGTAAAGTGCTCAAGCGCTTGGCGCTGGTAGCCTGCATTTATCTGATCGTTATTTTCCTCTGGCAGGGTGCTCACTGGCAGAACTCGGTGCGCGCCCTGATGGGTATGCAACCAGTTTCCGGGGTTGGTCCCTTTACCGTAGGGTCGGTGGCCCTGCTTATCTTCTTAACTTTCTGGCTATTGGGGAGAGGGTTTCGGCATATTATTCTCGCTGTCTCCCAGCACCTCGCCAGGCATATCCCCGAGAGGGTGGCTTTGCTCACGGGGCTAGTAGTAGCGCTAGCGCTGTACTGGAGTATTTTGAATGGGGTACTTCTAAAAGCGACGCTACATACCATCTCAATCATTTGGGAAAGGCACGACCAGGTTATTGCGGAGGGGCTAAAGGCACCTGAGGCTCCACATAAAGTGGGGGGAGCCAATTCTCTTTTATCCTGGAAGTCGGTTGGACATCAGGGGCGGCGGTTTCTGACACTTGGGCCCAGCGTTGAAGACATTCGTGAAGTTGCCGGCTTGGGCAAAGAACCGATCAGAGTTTTTGTTGGGCTGCGTGCGGCAGAGACCCCCTTACAGCGGGCCTTTTTGGCCCTGGCCGAACTGAAGCGCCTCAATGCTTTTGAGAGAGAGATTTTACTGATCGCGACCCCCACCGGTGAAGGCTGGCTGGACCCTGGGGCGGTGAATTCTTTGGAGTACCTATATCGGGGGGATGTGGCTAGTGTCGCCACACAATACTCCTACCTGCCAAGCCCTTTTGCATTTTTAACCGATAACCGATACGGCGTGGAATCGGCTAGGGCACTATTTAAGGTGATCTACGAATATTGGGAAGATTTGCCGGTCGAAACACGCCCCAGGTTATATCTTTTTGGCTTGAGCCTTGGCGCTCAATTGTCTGAAGCCTCCTTTGATTTCTACGACATCATCGATGACCCTATTGATGGCGTACTCTGGGCTGGGCCTCCGTTTGGTTCCGGTATCTGGCGCACAATAACGGACAACCGTGATCCCGGTACTCCTGCCTGGCTGCCGCAATTTAGAGGGGGGGAGGTTGTGCGCTTTGGCAATCAGTACGGTGGCTATTTGGGGCAGGAGCCCTGGGGGCGTTTCCGCATTGCCTTCTTACAACATGCCAGTGACCCCATTGTTTTCTTCGATTTTCGCTGGATGTTACGAAAGCCCGACTGGCTGGAGCGCCCCCGGGGGCCGGATGTCTCGCCCGATCTTCACTGGTTTCCAATCGTCACCATGCTTCAGCTGCTGGCAGACCTGAATCTGGGGATTGCGCCACTGGCTTTTGGTCATCGCTATTCTCCCGATGGATATCTCCTCGCATGGATGGCGCTGACGGAGCCACCTGACTGGAGCGATGAGGAGCTAAAGCGTCTGCGGGAAAAGCTCAGAACCTACCCGGTGCGTTGAAAATATGGAAATGCCGAGGCTGATTCAGGTGGGGTAGGTACTGTGCTAGTTTGACGAATATCTTGGTCGCGCGGGCAGGCATGGATGCGAACAACCCTTGCTTTTTCATTTGCTGGCTTGTTGCTTGGTGCAATTTTTTTCGCTCTGAGCCTAACCCCTTCGCTAATTCCCCGCAGCTCCCTTGTTCAGGGCATCCTTTCCGGCGTCGCCTTCACCATCGGCTACTCTTTGGGCGTGCTTTTCCGCCGGATTTGGAAGTATTTAGAGATTCCTGATCCCCCGCTAACTAATCAGCAACAACGTAGATTGAGGATCTTGGTGATTCTCATTGGCGTCAGCCTGATTTTTGGGTTTCTCTGGCAAGGGACAGACTGGCAGAACTCGGTGCGCTCATTAATGGGGATGCCATCGGTTTCCGGTATTGGCCCTGTTACGATCGGAGCTGTTGCGTTCTGTGTGTTTCTAATCTTCAGGATGATCGGTAAAGGTTTCCGTAAGATAGTTCTCGCGGTGTCTGCTCGGTTGGAAGAGGTTATTCCAGAGCGAGTGGCAATGCTCACCGGGTTACTTATTGCGCTATTGATTTATTGGAGCGTGTTGAGTGGGGTGCTGCTTCAAGCGGGTCTATATACGATTTCAATCATCTCTGAAAAGCTGGATTTGATTATTGCTGAGAACCTGCCGCCCCCTGAGAACCCCAGTGAGACAGGTGGGGCGGACTCGTTTCTGTCCTGGGGCAGTGTCGGGCATGAAGGGCGCCGATTTCTGACGCTTGGACCCACTGTCGAGGATATTCGGGAGGTTGCTGGAGAAGGAATAGACCCTATCAGAGTTTATGTGGGCATACATTCTGCGGATACTCCACAACAACGTGCACTCTTGGCGCTTGAGGAGTTAAAGCGGCTCGGGGCATTTGAGCGGGAAATTTTGTTGATCGCAACTCCCGTGGGAGATGGCTGGATAGACCCGGGTGCCGTGAATTCACTTGAGTTCTTATACCGGGGTGATGTGGCTACAGTCGCGCTTCAGTATTCATATTTACCAGGTCCTAGCGCCTTATTTACCGACAATAAATATATCAGAACCTCAGCACGCTCACTGTTCAAGGTGATTTACGATTACTGGAAAGAGTTGCCTGTGAGTAAGCGCCCCAGGCTTTATCTATATGGACTGAGTTTGGGGGCAAAGCTGTCTGAAGACGCATTTGAGTTCTACGATATTATCGATAACCCCATCGATGGTGCGCTCTGGGCCGGTCCCCCTTTTAGTATGAAAGCCTGGAGGGTGATTACTGATAATCGCGATCCAGGCTCGCTGGCCTGGCTTCCCCAGTTCAGGGGAGGGAAGGTGGTGCGCTTCGGCAACCAATATGGTGGTTATTTGGGGCAAGAGCCCTGGGGTAAATTCCGTATCGCTTTTCTCCAGCACGCCAGTGATCCAATCGTTTTTTTTGATTGGCGCTCGGCGCTTCGCAGGCCCGACTGGCTGGAGCACCCGAGGGGGCCCGATGTCTCTCCGGATCTGCGCTGGTTTCCTGTTGTCACTATGTTGCAGTTGTTGGCGGACTTTAATGTTGGGGTGACACCGAAGGATTTTGGGCACCGCTATTCTGCAGAGGGATATACCCTCGCTTGGATAGCCCTGACCGAGCCCCCAGGCTGGAATGAGACAAAACTGCAGAATCTACGGGCTAAGTTAAAAACGTTCTCTAAACGTTGAAGTTGCTTAAATCCTTGGATTTCTTGACTATTTTCCGTTTAAATCGGCTCTATGTTAAAACCTGTCCCCCTTTTTATCGGCCTGAGATATGTCGCTGCCCGCCGCAGGCAGCAGTTTATTTCCTTTATCAACGGCTTCTCCCTGGTTGGCATGGCGCTGGGTGTTTTTGCCTTGATCGTCGTGACTTCAGTCATGAATGGCTTCGATCGTGAGCTAAAAACACGGATATTGAGCGTGGTGCCCCACGGCTTTGTCGAGCGTGAAGGCGGCCTGCAGGAGTGGCAGAGCGTGGCCGAAAAGCTTGTGCAGCAGCCCCATGTGGAGGCGGTGAGCCCCTTTGTGAAAGGGTTTGCCCTGTTGAGCGCCTACGGCGATAGCCACGGAGTTGAGTTCCAGGGTGTCGATCCCGAAGCACTGCGCAACGTCTCCAAAGTGGGTGAGAACATGGTGATGGGCAGCCTGGATGAGCTGCAGCCGCGCAGTTACCGTATCGTGCTCGGTCGTATCCTCGCCCAGCAGCTCAATGTGATGCCCGGTGAATCCGTCATTCTGACCCTGCCTGAAGTCGTGGTAACACCCGCTGGTATCTTCCCGCGTACCAAACGCTTTACCGTCGCCGGTGTTTTCTCAGTGGGTGCTCAGGTGGACCAAAATGTGGCGCTGATGCATGTTGAGGATGCGGCCCGACTGATGCGCATGTCCGGCAAGGTGCAGGGGCTGCAGCTGCGTTTCGACGATATGGACAATGCCCTGGGCAGGGTCGAGCCCTATGCCGCGAATCTCGGTGAGGGGTTCAGTGGGGAGGACTGGAGTCATTCTCAGGGAAGCTTGTTCCAAGCGGTGAAGATGGAAAAGACGGTGGTCACTTTGATGTTAATGATCATCGTAGCAGTGGCGGCCTTCAATATTGTCTCAGCCCTGGTGCTGATGGTGGCGGACAAGCGCTCCGATATCGCCGTGCTCAGGACACTTGGGCTCACATCCCGCCAGATTATGGTGGTGTTCGTTGTACAGGGCAGTGCTATCGGGTTGATCGGTGCCTTCAGTGGCGCCTTGCTGGGAGTCCTGGTTGCGCTCAATCTCACCGAAATGGTGAGCTGGGTCGAGAATCTACTGGGTGCCAAGATATTTGATCCACGGGTATTTTTCGTGAGCTACCTGCCGTCGGAGTTTCGTTTGGGGGATGCGGTAGTGGTGTTATCCGCCGCTGTCTGTATGAGCTTACTGGCGACACTGTTCCCCGCGTGGCGGGCGGCGCAAATTGAGCCGGCTGAAGCTTTGCGATATGAATAAAGTCTCTGTAAATCAAATAGATATGATTGGTTTGCAAAGTAATTTCTTAGAATTTGGAAGCGGCAAATATTGATGAATAGTCGAGTGGAAATAGACGCCGAGCAAGCGAGGCCGGCGCAGGCTCCCGGTGATGCCGTCCTGGCCTGTCGCCAGTTGCGCAAGAGTTATCGCCAGGGGGGCAGGGACCTTGAGGTTCTGCGTGGAGTGGAGCTTCAGGTAGAGCGGGGTGAGAAGCTCGCCATCGTGGGGGCCTCTGGCTCTGGCAAGTCTACCCTGCTCAATTTACTCGGCGGGCTGGATACGCCGAGTACGGGAGAAGTTTGGGTGGCTGGCCAGAACCTGGCGACACTCAATGCCAATGAGCGCGGTTGGCTGCGCAATAGCAGTCTCGGTTTTGTCTACCAGTTTCACCATCTGCTCAACGAATTTACCGCTCTGGAAAATGTGGCTATGCCATTGCTGATCGGTAAGCACAGTGTGGCAAATGCCCGAGCCGAGGCCAAATCCATGCTGGAAGCGGTGGGTCTCGGGGAAAGAATTGGCCATAAACCCTCACAGCTATCCGGTGGTGAGCGCCAGCGCGTGGCGATTGCACGGGCACTGGTGACTCGCCCGGCCTGTGTGCTGATGGATGAGCCCACCGGAAACCTGGATAGAGCGACGGCAGGGGAGATTCACAAGTTGATGGACCGGCTCAATCGCGAAATGGGCATCAGTTTTGTGATTGTTACCCACGACCCGGATCTTGCCGCGGCCTTGGACCGCTGCCTGCACTTGGTGGATGGTGAGCTTCTCAGTGACTGGCACCAGGGTGATCATGTTTAAGCCACTCCCCGCCTTTATCGGCCTGCGTTACGCGGGAGCCCAGCGCCGCAGCGATGACTCCGCCGGCCTGGTCTCTTTTATCTCTGGTCTGTCGATGATTGGCCTGGTGCTTGGCGTTGCCCTGATGATCGTGGTGATGTCAGTCATGAATGGCTTCGATCGCGAGCTGCGTGAGCGCATTCTCGGCATCATGCCTCATGCCACTCTCTATAACGCCACTGCGGAGGTGGATTGGCCCGCTTTGCGCGATCAGCTGGCGGCGGATGCCCAGGTGGAGTCTGCAGCGGAAGTTTGGCAGGTGAATGCGCTTGCCCGTCGCGGCAGCGAGGTAACACCGCTGTTAGTGCAGGGAGTCAACCCGGACACCATCGTTAATGTGTCGAACATCAGTGATTTCCTCAGCCCGAATGCCTTTCCAGCGATACTCGATGATTCCGCGCCGGGAGTGATTCTGGGGCGCGGTATTGCGGAAAAACTGGGAGTGGAGCAGGGCGATTACCTGTCTTTGATCGTACCGAACAACGATGCAGCCTCTGGTGGCCGTCGTGCCGCCCATGTGGCCGGCTTCAAGGTGGCGGAAGTCTTTCACTCGGGAACGGTTCTGGATCAGTCCTTAGCGCTGGTTTCCTGGGAGCAGGCCCAGGGGCTGGCCGGTAAAAAAGGTGGCGCTGGTATACAGCTGCGTGTGACCGAGATGCTCGAGGCCAATTGGATCATGCGGAGACTGCTGAAAGATCTGCCCCGCGATGGCTATTACGGCACGGATTGGAGTCGCACTCACGGTAATCTCTACCAGGCGATTCAGATGTCCCGCAATCTGGTGGGACTATTGGTGTTGTTGATCATCGCCATTGCCGCATTCAACGTGGTCTCGACCCTGGTGATGGTGGTGATCGACAAGCATACGGATATCGCCATTCTGCGTACTATGGGCGCAAGCACCCGGCAGATTCTTCTCACCTTCGTTAGTCAGGGAGCGCTAGTAGGATTGGTTGGTGCTCTCGTTGGTGGTGCACTGGGAATTTTGGCGTCGCTGACGGTAACTGACCTGGTGGCGGGTCTTGAATCCACGTTCGGCATCCAGTTTCTAAAGTCTGATGTCTATCCGGTAGATTATCTGCCATCGGAGCTTTCCTGGGCCGATGTGGCTCTGGTGGTTGGCGCGGGTTTCCTGCTTAGCCTGCTGGCCACGCTCTATCCCGCTCTCCAGGCAAGTCGCGTGCAGCCCGCTGCGGCATTGCGCAACGAATAAACAGCTGGCGCTGGTCAGGGCTCAACAGATATTGCGTAAGTGACTGCCGCTGCCAGCGGCAGTCATCTCATAGATTCTTGTTCTTATAGCAAGTCTGGAATTTGAAAACTGGCGGGTAAAGACCTTTTTCCCGGATGGCATGCGCGAGGGAACGATTTGCTATGCCGAGGGTTGGCAGATTTTTCCGTTGTGGTTGGTTTGCCTTGGCGCTATGAACTCAGCCCTGGTAGTGGTCTGGATGGTAGCCTTAACCGCCTCGGGAGATAGGGTCAAGGCAGCTTCCATTTCCTTTCTGGTCGGTACATTTACAGCTCTAGGGCTGGGAAGCCTTACTAATCAAGCCCTACCGGCACTGCTGTCGATTGCCGCGGGAGCCGCGGCTTTGTTTTGTGTTGGCAGGTATTGCAACAGTAAGGTCAGCTGCTGACCGCAGAGCGGCGCTCTATACGCAGTTTCCAGCGTTTTACCACGTGCCAGCGCCATAGGGCGCGCATGGAAAAATAGGCGACAGTGGCAAAGAAAACCCCCGCCAATACCGAGCCAAAAAACAGCGGCATCCAGATTTTACCCACCTCGTCCGTAAGCCACTCCCAAGAGAGCTCGATATCAAAGTCCACCGGGGGGGTACCCAGAATCCAGGCGCCCAGCTTGTAGGTGCTGTAGAAAATCGCGGGCATGGTGATCGGATTGCTAATCCATACCAGGATGATGGACAGCGGCAGATTACAGCGCAGCCATAGGGCCAGCAGTGCGGCAATAACCATTTGCCCGGGTAGCGGCAGGAAGCTGGTGAAAACGCCAACGGCAAAAGCGACTGAAACCGAGTGACGGTTCAGGTGAAATAGATTGGGATCGTGAAGAAGAGTCCCCAGAAACTTGAGCCCATTCTTGGCTCGGATTTCTTCGGGGCTTGGCAGCCATCGCCTGATAATACTCTTCGGCATAACTCTGTCTGAAACCTGGGTGCTGGCAGCCTTTGTTAATGAGCGCTGTACCGGGGTTTGGAAAATTCATTCGTCGGGATTTTTTCCCTACCCCAAATAAGCATAGAGCGCCCAGGGTGGTAGGGCATGCCGTATCTGGCGCGGGCGCTATTATGCCCACTTAAGGGAGGCAAGACTACTACTGTGATAGAAGTCATTTTGCGCCATAAATTGTCAACAATTGTTCACAATGATTCGAGTTGACGTTCAGGTCTGAGTGATTTAAGGTCTGCCATCCCAAAAAATTGTCGACAATATTGAAACCTTATGGGTTCGACTGGAGTAAATAGCCCCCTGCGGGAGCCTCATCAAAGCCTTGCTGAGCGCCTGTTTTTAACCCTGCGCGGCGAAATTGTGGAGGGGCGTATTCCCGCGGGCAGCAAAATCAGCGAGCCGGAATTGGCCCGCCGCTTCAATGCCAGTCGCGGCAGTTTGCGTGAAGCCCTGATGCGTTTGGAGTCACTGGGTTTGCTGGAGCGCCGGGTCAATGTGGGTGCTCGCGTGGTAGAGCTGAGTGAACGCGGTCTGTTAGATCTCTACGAAGTGCGAGAAGCACTTGAGGGGATGGCCTGCCGTCTTGCCGCCGAGCAGCGCAGCGAGGAAGACCTGTTGGAACTGCGCCAGATGTTGTCCCGTCATGAGCAGCAGGAAGAGCTGCAAGCCGGTAAGGCGTACTTCCAGCCAGAGGGGGATTTCGACTTCCATTTTCGTATTGTGCAGGCCTCCAAGAACGATCTGTTGATCGACACCCTGTGCAACCGTCTTTATTACCGTGTTCGTATGTATCGCTATCAATTGGGCATGGCCAGCCCCAGGGCTCAGCGCGCTTTTCGCGAACACAGCCACATTATCGAAGCCATAGAAGCGGGGGATGGTGAATTGGCGGAGCTGTTGATGCGCCGACATATCCGTGCTTCCAGGCAGAACATTGAAAATAAACTGAGGTAGAGCATGAGCCAAAAGCCTTCCGCCGGCGCGCGTTTCCGCAGCGCCCTTGCCGAGAACCAACCGCTTCAAGTGGTTGGCACCATCAATGCCTATTCCGCCATTATGGCCGAGCGTATTGGTCACAAGGCGATTTACCTTTCCGGTGCCGGCGTTGCCAATGCCTCTTACGGCCTGCCGGATCTGGGTATGACCAGCCTCGACAATGTGCTCGAGGACGTACGCCGTATTACTGCGGCCAGTGAGCTGCCGTTGCTGGTGGATATTGATACCGGCTGGGGCGGCGCTTTCAATATCGCCCGTACTATCAAAGAAATGATTCGTGCCGGTGCTGCAGCGGTACATATCGAAGACCAAGTGGCGCAGAAGCGCTGCGGTCACCGCCCGAATAAAGAGATTGTCTCCAAGCAGGAGATGGTGGATCGCATCAAGGCGGCCGTGGATGCGCGTACCGATGATGACTTCTTTATCATGGCCCGCACCGATGCCTTCGCTCAAGAAGGTTTAGATGCCGCTGTTGAACGTGCTCAGGCCTGTATCGAAGCCGGTGCCGATGGCATCTTTGCCGAGGCGGTCACTGAGTTGGAGCATTATCGCGCATTTAAAGACGCGCTGAATGTGCCCATTTTGGCGAATATCACTGAATTTGGTAAAACCGAACTCTATAACGCTAAAGAGTTGGGTGAAGCGGGCGCAGATATCGTACTGTATCCGCTGTCGGCGTTCCGCGCCATGAACCGTGCGGCGGAGAATGTGTACTCCAGTATTCTGCAAAATGGTGACCAAAAAGCAGTAGTGGACACCATGCAGACCCGTGAGGAGCTATACGACTACCTCAATTATCACGTGTTCGAGCAGAAGCTCGATGAGTTGTTTAAGAAGTAAATCACTTTACAAAATGTATGAGCCGCCGGATTTGGCAGCTCATACGGCGGTTTTCGGATAAACACAGAGACTGTGTCAATTTAGGGGAGAGAAGGAAGATGTCAGATAAAGCATTGAGTGGTGCCGGACTGCGCGGCCAGGTAGCGGGTAAAACGGCGTTATCCACGGTAGGTAAATCCGGCTCAGGCCTCACTTACCGCGGTTACGATATTAAAGATCTGGCGCAACACTGCGAGTTTGAAGAAGTTGCCTACCTGATCTTTTATGGAGAGCTGCCTACCAGCGACCAACTGGCGGAATATAAGGCCCTGTTAAAGGGCATGCGCGGCCTGCCGCAAGCGCTAAAAGAAGTGCTAGAGCGCATTCCCGCCGATGCCCACCCGATGGATGTGATGCGTACCGGATGCTCCATGTTGGGTAACCTGGAAGGGGAAGAGTCCTTTGCCCAGCAACTGGAAAAAGCCAACCGCCTACTGGCCGCTTTCCCCTCTATCATCTGCTACTGGTATCGCTTCACCCACGACAACGTGCGGATCGAAACAGATACCGATGACGACAGCATCGGCGGCCACTTCCTACATATGCTACGTGGCGAGAAGCCCAACGCACTGCATGAGCAGGTGATGAACGTTTCCCTGATCCTCTACGCAGAGCACGAGTTTAACGCGTCCACTTTCACTGCCCGTGTTTGTGCCTCTACTCTGTCTGATCTGTTTAGCTGCATTACCGGTGCCATCGGCACTCTGCGTGGCCCGCTGCATGGCGGCGCCAACGAGGCGGCAATGGAAATGATCGAGCGTTTTGCCAACCCGGATGAAGCAGAGAAAGAACTGCTGGGCATGCTGGAGCGTAAAGAGAAAATTATGGGCTTTGGCCACGCCATTTATCGAGAGTCCGATCCGCGCAACGAGATCATCAAGGCCTGGTCTGAGAAACTGTCTGAAGATGTTGGTGATACAGTGCTGTACCCGGTATCTGTTCGCTGTGAAGAAGTCATGTGGCGTGAGAAAAAATTGTTCTGTAATGCCGACTTCTTCCACGCATCCGCTTATCACTTTATGGGAATTCCCACCAAGCTGTTCACGCCGATTTTTGTAATGTCTCGTGTTACCGGCTGGGCTGCCCACGTATTTGAGCAGCGCGCAGACAACCGCATTATTCGCCCTAGCGCTGAATATGTAGGTGTTGAGCCGCGCGAAGTACCGCCTATCGCCGAGCGCGGTTAATTTTCATTTCTTACTGAAATGATGCACACCCGGTGTGCCGGCTTCAGGTTGCCATTGGTTGGCGACCTGGAGCCACTTTCTGAAGAGACACGATTTTAAAAAGATTCGACTGAACTGATTTACCTAGCTATGAATACTGATTACCGCAAATCACTGCCCGGTACCGACCTCGATTATTTCGATACCCGCGCCGCCGTTGACGCGATCCAGCCCGGAGCCTATGCCAAACTGCCGTATACCTCACGTATTCTGGCGGAAAACCTGGTACGTCGCTGTGAGCCGGAAAAACTGACCGACTCCCTGAAGCAGATTATTGAGCGCAAACGCCAGTTGGATTTTCCCTGGTTCCCGGCGCGAGTGGTGTGCCACGATATTCTCGGCCAAACCGCATTGGTAGACCTGGCCGGTCTGCGCGATGCCATTGCCGAAAAAGGCGGTGATCCCGCCAAGGTAAATCCAGTTGTTCCCACCCAGTTGATTGTGGATCACTCCCTCGCGGTCGAGCACCCCGGTTTTGAGAAGGATGCTTTTGAAAAAAACCGTGCGGTAGAGGAGCGTCGTAACGAAGACCGCTTCCACTTTATCAACTGGACCAAAACCGCGTTTGAAAATGTGGATGTGATTCCTCCCGGCAACGGCATCATGCACCAGATCAACTTGGAGAAAATGTCTCCGGTGGTGCAGGTGCGCGAAGGCGTGGCCTTCCCGGATACCTGTGTTGGTACCGACAGTCACACGCCGATGGTCGATGCCTTGGGTGTGATTTCTGTGGGCGTTGGCGGCCTGGAAGCTGAGAGCGTGATGCTCGGCCGCGCCTCTTATATGCGTCTGCCGAATATCGTTGGGGTGGAACTTACCGGAAAATTGCAGCCGGGTATTACTGGTACCGATTTGGTACTGGCTCTCACTGAATTCCTGCGCCGTGAGCGCGTGGTCGGTGCCTACCTGGAATTCTATGGTGAAGGGGCCTCCAACCTGACCCTGGGTGATCGCGCCACTATTTCCAATATGACGCCGGAATATGGCGCGACTGCGGCCATGTTCTCCATCGATGAGCAGACCATCGATTACCTCAAGCTCACCGGCCGTGATGATGAGCAGGTAGCTTTGGTAGAGAAGTTTGCCAAGGAGACTGGCCTCTGGTCCGATACCTTGAAGGATGCCGAATACGAGCGCGTGCTGAAGTTCGACCTGGACACAGTGGGCCGTAACCTTGCTGGCCCCTCCAACCCCCACGCGCTGCTGCCGGCCTCAGAACTGGCTAATCGTGGAATCGCTAAAGCCTGGGAAGAGAAAGCCGGTGAGATGCCCGATGGTGCTGTGATTATTGCCGCGATTACCAGCTGCACCAATACCAGCAACCCGCGCAATATGATTGCCGCAGGCCTGATTGCCCGCAATGCGAACAAGCTCGGCCTGACCCGTAAGCCCTGGGTCAAGTCATCCCTGGCTCCAGGCTCCAAAACGGTAAAAATGTATCTGGAAGAGGCCGACCTGCTACCTGATCTGGAGCAGATGGGCTTTGGCGTAGTGGCTTTCGCCTGCACCACCTGTAACGGTATGAGCGGTGCCCTGGACCCGAAAATCCAGCAGGAAGTGATCGACCGCGATCTGTATGCTACTGCGGTCCTGTCTGGAAACCGCAACTTCGACGGTCGTATCCACCCCTATGCCAAGCAGGCTTTCCTGGCGTCACCGCCGCTGGTCGTTGCCTACGCCATTGCCGGCACCATCCGTTTCGATATCGAAAAAGATGCGCTGGGATACGATGCCGATGGCAACCCGATTACCCTGAAAGATATCTGGCCCAGTGATGAAGAGATCGATGCGATCGTACGTCAGAGCGTGAAGCCACAGCAGTTTCGCGATGTGTATATTCCCATGTTCGAAGAGCGGGATGCCGCAGAAGAGCAGGGCCACGCACTCTACGACTGGCGCCCGATGAGCACCTATATCCGCCGGCCACCTTATTGGGAAGGTGCCCTGGCAGGCGAGCGCAGTTTGAAGGGCATGCGCCCGCTGGCGGTGCTGGGTGACAATATCACTACCGACCACTTGTCTCCCTCCAATGCCATTCTGGCCAGCAGTGCTGCCGGTGAATACCTGGCGAAGATGGGCTTGCCGGAGGAGGACTTTAACTCCTACGCGACCCACCGTGGCGACCACCTCACTGCCCAGCGTGCAACTTTCGCCAATCCGAAGCTACTCAACGAAATGGTGCGCGATGATAAGGGCGAGATTCGCCAGGGCTCCCTGGCTCGTGTCGAGCCGGAAGGGCAGGTTACCCGGATGTGGGAGGCGATCGAGACTTATATGGATCGCAAGCAGCCGCTGATTATCATTGCTGGTGCCGACTATGGGCAGGGCTCTTCCCGTGACTGGGCCGCGAAAGGTGTGCGCCTGGCCGGCGTAGAAGCGATTGTGGCCGAAGGCTTCGAGCGTATTCACCGTACTAACCTGATCGGTATGGGCGTGTTGCCGCTAGAGTTTAAGCCGGGAACCACCCGCGAAACCCTGGGCATCGGCGGTACTGAAACCTTCGATGTGATCGGTGAGCGCACTCCCCATGCCACGCTGACTCTACTGATCCACCGCGCCAACGGTGAGACAGTTGAAGCTCCGGTAACCTGCCGCTTGGATACTGCAGAAGAGGTTTCCATTTATGAGGCTGGGGGTGTTTTGCAGCGCTTTGCGAAAGACTTCCTCGAAGCAGAGGCGACGGCTTAAATGTTGAAATTTGCTCCTCAAGTCAAAATCCCCGCGACTTATATGCGCGGGGGCACCAGCAAGGGCGTTTTCTTCCGTTTACAGGATCTACCCGAAGTTGCGCAGGTCCCCGGAGAGGCTCGTGATAATTTGCTGTTGCGGGTAATTGGCAGCCCGGACCCTTACGGAAAGCATACCGATGGGATGGGCGGTGCCACTTCGAGCACCAGCAAAACGGTGATCCTGTCTGCCTGTGATAAGCCCGATCACGATGTGAACTACCTGTTTGGCCAGGTTTCCATCGATAAGCCCATGGTCGATTGGAGCGGTAACTGCGGTAATCTCACTGCGGCTGTTGGAGCCTTTGCGATTAATAGCGGCTTTGTGGATGCTGCGCGAATTCCAGAGAATGGTATTTGCACCGTGCGCATTTGGCAGGCCAATATTGGCCAAACCATTATCGCCCATGTGCCTATTACCAATGGTGAAGTGCAGGAAACCGGAGATTTCGAGCTGGATGGCGTTACCTTCCCGGCTGCCGAAGTGGAAATTGAGTTTATGGACCCCTCGGACGGCGAGGGTGCCATGCTTCCCACCGGTAACCCCGTCGATGATCTCGAAGTGCCCGGGATTGGTGTGCTCAAGGCGACCATGATCAATGCCGGTATCCCCACGATCTTTGTCAATGCGGAAGATATTGGCTATATCGGCACTGAGTTGCAGGATGCCATTAATAGCGATAGCAAGGCGCTCGCCATGTTCGAGACCATCCGTGCCTACGGTGCGGTGAAGATGGGCCTGATTTCCTCTGTAGAGGAGGCCGCGGCCCGGCAACATACGCCGAAGATTGCCTTTGTCGCCAAGCCGCAGGACTACATCGCCTCCAGTGGAAAAAAGGTAGCGGCGCAAGATATTGATTTGCTCGTGCGAGCCCTCTCCATGGGTAAGCTGCACCACGCCATGATGGGCACTGCCGCCGTGGCTATCGGTACTGCAGCGGCGATTCCCGGCACCTTGGTAAACCTCGCCGCCGGTGGGGGTGATCGCAATTCCATCTGCTTTGGCCATCCCTCGGGTACATTGCGGGTTGGGGCCCATGCGAAAGTTGTTGATGGCCAGTGGGTTGCCACCAAAGCCATTATGAGCCGTAGTGCCCGTATCCTGATGGAAGGCTGGGTGAGGGTGCCAGGGGATAGTTTCTAGTCTTGGTATAATCACATCTTTAGGGGCGTGATACGCCCCTTTTGAGTAGTCGGCTTGGACTCTTGAAGGGTTTCTATTTTATTAGCCGACTCACTCAATACTTTCGTAGACTCTCAAGCAGCTTTGGGCTACCTTTCCCTGCACCCCGAGCCACCCATTCCAGCTCCTGGCTTATCCTCGGCCGCAATCTCACTCGGGTATTACGCTGTTTCTATAAGAATACAGATTGATTATTAAGCAGTGCCTGTGGCGAAATTTCCACCCATCGCCGCACCTCTTATTGTTAGCAGGAAAATAACTTGGTAGCAGCAAAATTGTTGATGTCGCTCGGTGGCGATAACACTATCGATGAGACTCTATTTGCACACATCGCTAGGGATCTTACCGAGCAGGGCTATAGTATTCGCCATGCCGCGCTTCCTGAATCTCTTTCCAATGCGCTTTTTACCTATCAACAGGAAATGAATGCAGAGAAATTTATTGATGCAGGGATCGGGCGAGGCGACGATTACCTACGGAATGAATTCGTGCGAACGGATGAAATTTGTTGGATTACCGGGGAATCTGCTACAGGAAGAGACTGGCTCAACTGGGCGGGCCAGCTTCAGGTTTATCTTAACAGGCGTCTTTTTCTGGGACTCTTTTCATTTGAAAGCCATTTTGCCCATTACCGTCCTGGGGACTACTACAAAAGGCACTACGATGCATTTCGCGGAGAGGCGAATCGGGTGCTTTCATTGGTCGTTTACCTTAATCCAGGCTGGAACACTGCAGACGCTGGTGAGCTTGTGCTATACAAAGATGAGCAGGATAGGGCCGGCACCAAAGTTACTCCGCTAATGGGAACGGTGGTGACCTTCTTGAGCGAGGAGTTTCCCCACGAAGTTCTACCAGCTAATCGGGATCGCTACTCTATTGCAGGCTGGTTTCGGGTAAATACTTCTGTAACCGATCGGGTTGACCCGCCCCGTTGAAGTACTGAGTTACCCACCTTGAAATGAAGCTCTAAAATTCCCTCCTATCTAGGAAAAACATACTAGCGCTCTGCGGCTGCCGCAGGGCCTCTAGGGTACTACATCGCCTTCCGATTGGTTTAAAGGTCCGATTGATCCTAATCGCGATCCGCCCCGTCGTATCTCAGTTTCACAGAACTCTCCTTTTTGAGATTTTAACCTAGCCGACGTACAGCCGACGGCCCGTAGGTTAGCCATTTATAACAATCAAATCCGGCTTCCCTGTTGCAGCAGATTGGAGAGACATCAATGACAATTAAAAAACCACTTACCCTTGCGATTGCAATGGCCAATATAGCGGTGGCCTCAGCCTGGGCACAGGAAACCAGTAATCAAGAAGATGGCTGGGCGTTGGAAGAAGTAACGGTTACCGCAACCAAGCGCGAAACCAATTTGATGGACACCCCCGTAGCGATCAGTGCATTTACGCAGGAAGAGCTCGACCGCCAGGGTATTAAGAATGTAAAAGATCTGGGCAACACTATCCCTAATGTGGATATTGGCTATGATGCCTCCCAGTCTTCACCAGTAATTTCCATGCGGGGCGTGCGCTCAACTAACACTACCGAGTTTGGTGACCCTGCTGTTGGTCTGCACTTCGACGGTATTTATTCTTCGCGCCCCCAGTCCGCTATGGCAATGATGTTTGACTCAGAAAGGGTTGAAGCCATGCGTGGGCCGCAGGGTACCCTTTATGGACGTAACTCTACTGTTGGTGCCATTAATGTTATCTCCAAGAGACCGGTAATTAACGAGTTTGAAGGTTCAGTCGGAGTTGAGCTGGGTCGCTGGAATCAAGAGCTGGTAAAAGGCGTTATTAATATTCCGGTTTCAGATACCTTTGCTCTACGTGCGTCCTTTATGAACGAGACCCGGGATTCCTATCTAACTGGTTACTACGACGCAAACCAGTATGACAACCGTTATATCAGAGCGGATAGTCTCGGGGCGACCACTCTTTCTAATGATGCAGCGCGTACATTTACTCAGGATGGTAATTGGTGGGCATCTGAGGATGTTTCCCTGGTAAAGGCTGATGCTGAAGACTTCTACGGAAATGTTGACCAGCAGGCAGTACGTATAGGCGCTCTGTGGGAGCCAACTGAAGACATTTCTTGGTATGCCGTAGCCGAGCATTATCAAGATGAAAGTGCTGGTGGTATTAATACCATTGACTGTGAAAAGGCCGAGCAACGTGGAGATGGAACAACTTGTGAAACATACTACGGTTCCGGTGCCGACGAGTACACTGTTGCTGTGAATGTACCAGGTGAGCTCGACCTCACCATGACTTCATTCCGTTCTAACTTCCGCTGGGATTTCAACGATACCATGGCGTTTGTGTATAACACCGGGTATGCAGTTCAGGAACGAAGCAACCTGATTGATATTGATGCTGGTCGCAATACCTGGGATATGAGTATGAGCATTACAGACTCAGAAAATGTCTCTTACTCCCATGAATTGCAGTTACAATCTACAGGCGATGACCCACTTCAGTGGATCGCGGGCTTATTCTATTTTCATGAGAATACAGACTTAAACGGTTATTTCTTAGCCTCGCTTAGCGATGCAACCTTCTGGAGGCAGCCAGATAGAACTGTTGAGGCTGGGGCGATTTTTGCTCAGGCAACCTATAGCCTCACTGATACACTTCACTTGACTGTGGGCGGCCGATATACCGAAGACAAGAAGAGTGATGAAGGTGGTAACAACCTTAAATGTCTCCGTGATTGGTCCACTGAATCAGATGAAGAGTATGGTTGTTTCCCCGCATACTTACAGGGCACCTTTAATAGCTTTTCTACTGACCATTTTGCCGATAGTTCAATTTACACTATAGAAACTTACAATGATGCCAGTCAGAGTTGGGACTCATCAGACTTTCGAATTGGCCTTGACTATGATCTCACTGATGAGGTGATGTTGTATGCTTATGTTGCATCTGGATTTAAGTCTGGCGGGTTGGGTGACGTTGTAATTCAGTATGAGCAAGACCCTACGACCGCTGAGTATACCCTTGATGCTGACGGCAATCGTATAGTTCAGAAGGTAATCGATACTAGTTATGGTGAGGAAGAGGTAGTAACTTGGGAGATGGGTGCTAAAGGCACTTTCCTGGATGGGCGGCTTAATTTAGCGAGTACATTCTTTTTCTCCAAGTATCAGGATATGCAATTGGCTGCACCAGATACAGCATTTTCAGTTTATGCTATAGAGCAAGAGGGCGAGGACGCTGGAGAAATTACTACTGAGCCGGTGGTAATTTACTTAACTAAGAATGCCTCTGAAGCAGAGATTATGGGCTTGGAGCTGGAGTTTGACTGGGCACCATACCCTAATGGACGGATTAGCGGATTTGCGACCTGGATGCAGACTGAAATCACGTCTGACTTTTGGGGTCGCTGGAACTTCAATAACCAGGCGTTGTTTGAAATATCAAGCTATGAGGATGCCTACTCTAATGAAAACCCCGAGTTATTCCGTAACTTAAAGGGTAATGAGCTGCCGGTATCGCCTGAATTCAGCTTCACCATCAACTACGATCATACTTTTGAGTTGGCCCACGGCGGTGCAATTATTCCGTTTATAGGCATCCATTGGGAAGATGAGTCTTATCTGACCTACTGGAATGTTGACAAGCACGACTTCCCCACTGGAGATACTTCTGCTTTTGATGACAGCCGCGATTCTTTCTGGATGGTGAACGCTTCTGTGAAGTATGTAAGCCCGGACGATCAGTGGAATGTTGAAGCCTTTGGTAACAACCTGACTGACGAAGTTGTTCCGTACTATGCAGATGGAAGTGATGGCCTGGTATCTGGCCCATTCTCTACCCCAATGAGCTACGGTGTGCGCTTTAACTACAACTTCTAAGTAGTTGCTGCTGCTCCATAATATATAGCCGGATCATTTTAGATGATCCGGATTTTTTTATATCTCGCCTGTGGAGTCAAAGCTTCTTACGAGTTCTTTAGCACGGTTAAGACATGCAAGTATCATGGGGTTATGTAAGTAGCTAAGCTCTGGTTCTACGCCAAATTATGCGAATCATATAAAATAAAAAAAGGGCGATAAAAGTCCAGGGTATAAGGTAGGCGATTGCAGTGATTGCCTCAGATAGCCCATCAGACAAATTCTCACGAAAATGAGATAGGGAGTCTAATATGGGACGCCAGAAAGAAGTGTAGGATTTTGAGTGCAACTCGATGTGAACCACGTCCATCTGAGTTCGCTTCAGCAGTTCAGCTTTTTTACCTTGTGAATACTCAATATCAGATTGTACCGATGCTAACTTTTCAGCAACCTTGATTAGGGTATCGATGTCACTCGCAGATTTTTGTTCCAGCTCTATAAGTCTCGATTGATACTGGAGCAGCATTTCAAGACGTTTTTGGTTGTCGATAATGACATCCTGTAAATCTTCTGCTTTGGTTTCCTGTTGTATCACTCTTCCTTGCTTTGATGCCAGATCAATGATTTTATCGACTCCGGTGGGGTGGATTCTAAGGTGAATCCTTCCGTAGGATTTTTCATCATTGCGGAGACTAGAATGCAATATAGTGCATTTTTTCTCCATCTCCTGTTGGCAAAGTAATTGGAGTTTGTGGAATACAGGTTCAACTTCTTCAGCAGGTAGTTCAGCTGTCAGGAAATGTTCGTAAGCAATATACTGATCTTGTCCACCTCGATTGCCCCCTGTGATAGGTTCCGGGAACCGGATATCTGCAACTCTGTTGCTGGCGGTATGGGCATTGGGACTGTATGAAGTTGTTGATCTATCACTGCTTGATTCTGAGCAGCCAGAGCTACTACCCAATATAAGCAGGGCAAAGAAGTAGTTAAAAAGTCTCATTTTGATCCCGTTTTTTAGTTAATCCGAATAGATTCGAATCTAACATTGTCCGGTTTGCTTATAAAGATATGCGCCGCTGTACATGTTGTTTACTTGGAGTCATGCATTTGGGATTCATTAAGGGTCTCAACATTTGTGTTATTCTCATATGGGGCTAAGTGTTTGTTCTAAATTTGTGTATTGATGGAAAATAGGTGATGTCGACAATAGAACTGGAAGAAAGGCGAAAGTTAGAGCTAATCGAAAAGATTAGGGGTTATTTATCTAAAGAGTTTGAGTTGGAGATTGGCAGTTTTGAAGCGGAGTTCTTTATTGATTTTCTTGCAAAGGAGATGGGGGCAGGGTTTTATAATCAAGGTCTACATGATGCTCAGGTAATAGTGTCCTCTAAGTTGGAAGATATTTCTGATGCAATTTATGAAATAGAAAAGACTGTCGACTAGAAATATTGCCCCTATTGATGGCAATTTGATTCTATTGTTCTTGAGTTATTCAGGGGTATTTTTTCTTGGGTTTTTCTGTTTGGATAAATAACATGGCTGCAAATACTAAGATTATTCCAGGTATAAAGTTGATAGTGAATTTCGTCATTTCCAATGCTGTAGCCAATACCAGTACAAATACCGGATTCAAGAAGCTGTATGCTGCAACTTTGGTCGCCCCGATTCTTATTGTGCTAAATTGCAGTAGGAAAAAACTGATTAATGTTGTGAATAAGGCTAAATAGAATAGCCCTCCGTAAGTTTCGACAGGTATATTCCGCCATTCTATTTGGCTTAAACTTGGGAATGAAAGCAGTAGTAACCAGAGGGCGCCAAATAGAATAACCCAGAATGTCATAACCTCTGTAGGCTCCCCTGAGTGGACTCTCTTGATCAGTGGATTATACAAGCTGAGTGATATAGCACCTAAGGTGAATATCCAATCCCCTCTATTTAGATCCAGCGTTATCGCTGTTGTAATACTCCCTTCAAATACAATCCAGGCCGCACCCAATGTTCCAAGAGTAAGACCGATGACTTTGCGGGCGCTGCTACGCTCACCATTGATGATCAAGGTAAAAACGGCAGTCATTGCAGGAACGGTTGTAAAAAGGGCGCCGGTATTTACTGCTGTGGTGTATTTGAGCGCTTCAAACATACACCAGAAAAAGATAACCAATGGGATGCTGAGTAGCGCATAACCCAGTAGCTTTTTGGGGTGTGGAAGCTGAAATCCATGCTTTAAAAATATGAAGGGCGCAAATAGCCCTGTTGCAATTAAGAACCGAATCATCATCAAGCAATCTGCCGGTAACGAATCGGCGATTAACGCACCAACAGGAAATGAGCCAGCGACAAGTAATGTGCAGGCTATCATCAAGCCGTGAACCCACCACAATGATGTGCCGCTGCTTGCCGTTGCTGTAGGGTTGATACCCCTTGAAAGTTCACGCATGACTCTTCCCTCAATAAAAGCGAGATCAGAGTAACTCGTTTCTGATAAACTGATAATCCATCAATTAAGATACATACTGTTGAGAAAAAGGAAACAGTAGTTTATGGAAAGTTTTGCAGCCATACCGGTATTTGTCACAGTGGCCGAAACCGGTGGCTTTTCCCCGGCCGCCAAGTTGCTGAGGATATCCAAGTCTGCAGTTAGTAAACGGGTCAGTCAGCTGGAAGAGCAACTTGGGGTAAAACTATTGCATCGCACCACCCGCAAGCTGAGCTTGACCGAGGCGGGCGAGCATTTTTTTCAGCATGCCCGAATCGCTTACCAGGCCGCACAGGACGCTCAGGATGCAGTGACTCAGCTTCAAGGTGAGCCTCAGGGGCGCTTGCGAATCAATGCCCCAATGTCCTTTGGCAGGTTGCATTTGGCACCGCTTATCCCAGTGTTTCTCAAGCGCTATCCAAAAATCACGATTGATCTGGTGATGGACGATAAGGTGTTAGACCTTATTGGAGAGGGGTTTGATATCGCTATCCGTGGTGGTGACCTGCCTGATACCAGTTTGATTGCCCGCAAGCTGGCGCCTCTGCAAAGCGTGCTCTGTGCCTCTCCCGCGTACTTGGAAGAGTTCGGCAAACCGATCGAGCTTGAACAGCTAACAGAGCACAATTGTTTGATGTTTACTTATTCCAGGGATGTAAAAGAGTGGAATTTTATTCAGGATAACCATCTGCACACCATAGAAGTCAGGGGTAACTACCAGGTCAATAACAGTGAAGCGCTGCGGGAAGCCATTCTCCAGGGGCTTGGCATCGGCCGCCTGCCGACTTTTGTCGCAGGAGCGGATATCAAGAGTGGTCTCTTGGTGCCGTTGTTTGAAGAATATCAAATGCCGGCTAAGTCTATTTATGCCGTCTTTCCTGAGCGGCAGTATATGCCTGCCAAGGTACGGGCCTTTATAGACTTTGCCATTGAGTATTTTGGTGGCGACATTCCCTATTGGGATTGTTAGTTTGTAAACTTTTTCTCAACAATCATTTAACAAAAGAGCCCATTATCAAGCCAGGAGAAACCCAATAAGCTTTCTCTCATCGACATTCACAAGATGATTAATTGTCAGAGGGAAATTATGGACCTGTTCACTGCTGTTGAAACTCGCCGTTCGGTAAAGCATTACGATGTATCTGAAAAGATGACATCAAGTGAGTTTACCCAACTTATCCAAGCTACGATGTTGTCGCCTACCTCATACAATATCCAGCATTGGCGCTTTCTAAGAGTGACTGATTCAGCACTCCGCGCGCAACTGAAGGACGCCGCCTGGGGCCAGCAACAGGTGGAAGATGCCTCTGAGCTGATTGTTCTTTGTGCAGATATCAATGCCTGGAAAGATCGCCCCGAACGCTACTGGGCCGATGCACCCAGAGAGGCAAGGGAACTTTTAGTCCCGATGTTAACCGACTTCTATAGAGATAAACCCCAATTACAACGAGATGAGGCAATAAGGAGCTGTGGCTTAGCGGCGCAAACCATGATGCTTACGGCAAAAGCACTGGGCTATGACACCGGCGCGCTCGTTGGATTTGACTCAGATAAAGTGGCCGAGCTTATAAACCTGCCAGAAGGTTATCTGATCGGAATGATGATAGTCGTGGGTAAGGCTAGCAAAGCAGCGAATGGACGTGGTGGCCAGTTAGCATTGGGTGAAGTGTTATTTGAAAACCAATTTTGAGCATAACTTACATACCGTAGCTTAGTATTTATGCTTGCAATTTGTAGGCTGTTCTTGTGATCAATTATCCATATCTCCGCTAGTGGGATAATTGCTCACAAGTGGATTAGATCACAAAGTCAATTGGCCGTTATTGGGCGGGTAAAAAATGAATTGGGTAGAGAATCGTTGTTCTTTGTGTGTTGCTAGCCCCGAAGTTAAATTGCTGAATTTTGGCCATTAACTGATCGGTAAACGGCTTGGAATCGAGGCTGGAGCTGGCCAGTGCGATATTGGCGACTTCGCCACTAGGCTCAATATCGATAATGAATTCCGCTCCGCCTTCAAGGTCTGGGTCTTGTTTGCGCGCATTTAGGTATAAACGAAAAAGCTGCCCCTTGTGTTTATCAAAAACCTGCTGGATTTCTGCTTTGCTACGCTCTTGCTTTTTCTTTTTCTTAACGGTGCTTTTAAGGGGATTAGCTGATATGGCTGACGGTTTTTTATCCGAGAAGCTAGCATGCCCGTTTTGATTGACCCACTGATAAGTTTCCGCGCTTGCAAGATTGCTGGAGAGTGTGAGACTGATACAGAATAAGCTTCTATAAGTAAATCGATTCATTTTTCCATTCATACTTCGATATTCTTAACCAAGCACCTAATCTACGTTAGGTGCTATCCCTGGGGAGACAGATTAGCGTATTGATTGGTTAAACCTAAGGTTCGTGAATTTCCTGTAGGAATTAATCGCCTGGCTTTACAAGGTATCTTTGTACAATTTTCCCATCTGCTTCGATCTCAGAATCCAATAATCCACCACATGCCTTAATTGTATTGGCAGAAGCTGAGTTTTCTTTGTGGCAGTGTATATGAACTGGCCCTTCACTCATTTCTTGAAGCCGCTGGATCGAGAGTTTCATCAGGAGTTTACCGTATCCTTTGCCTCTATACTTGGGTCTGATCCCCAAACCAATATGCCCACCGCAGTGGGTAATTCTATCGTTCAGATAGTGGCGAATATTGGTGACGCCTACGATTTCAGTTTCATCAACAAGCCATAGTGTAGAACTTGGGACAAAGCCTTCCGGTAGGTTTTTACCCTGTGCAAAGTTACTGAGCTTTTGGATGAGAGCTTCGAAGTCTGCATGATCAAAATCCATAGGAAAGGGATAGCGCTCTTCATTTCCCAGTTCCTCTATATATTGTCGATAACTAGCCTCATAGTTTGCTGAAGGGGATACTAATTTCAAAGTAATACCTGGGAGTTTGAGTAATGAATAGGGTGAAAGTAAAAATTAGCATATAAAAATTAGCTGTGTAAGTTCTAAAGAATTGTTAAAACATTTGAGTTGGCAGAAGGGGATAGAGGGACGGGTGTAAATGACTGCATCTCGGGTGCCCTATGCCAGGAATAGGGCCCCAAGACGGTAGGAAAATTTTAAGCCGCCTGGAATTTCAACAAGATAATACATCCTGCTTCTGACTGGGGAATATGTGCTGAACCAATGGGGTTGTGAATAAATGACCCCTCAGGATGATCGTCTCTACCATCATTAAAGACCCCGGAAATCACAAAAATTTGTTCTGCGCCGTCAATATGTATTTCCACACCTGGGTATCTGGCTCCAGGTAGAAACTCGAAGACAGACACCCAGCTTCCTGCTTCCTCTCTCCATAGACTCCTCTCGAATATGCCGGGAGCAACCTCCCTTGCTTCAATTTTTTTCCAGTTACTAGACCTGACACCAGAAAAATTGACTATATCCATCGTAATACTCCTCCAATTTAAACAACAATACTTTGCGCGCAAAGTATTGTTGTTTAAGATCGGGTTTACCGTCAAGTATTTTGCGCGCATAATATATTGGTATGTTCAGTGAGCAATCAAGATGACCCTAAAAGAGTTCAATCTCCAAGAGTTGGTGTGTTTTGCCTTATATTCAACAGCCAACTCTATGGTGCGTGAATACAGGCCGGAGCTTGATCAGTTTGATCTTACCTACCCGCAGTTTCTGGTGATGATGAGCCTTTGGAATGAGGACTCTGTTTTTATCAAAGAGCTAAGCCACCAGACGTACCTGGATGCAGGCACCTTGACTCAAGTGCTGAAACGGTTAGAGGCAAAAGAGTTTATCGAGAGGCAAAAGTCCAGCGTGGACGAGCGGGCCAAAGTGATTGTCCTCACCCAAAAAGGGCGCAATCTAAAGCAGAAAACCTCTCATATACTTGAAGATATGGCCTGCAAGGTCAGATTAACGGCTGAAGAGCAACAGGACTTGACCTCATTGTGTCATAAAATTTTATCCCGGCTGAAAAAATAGGATTGGACCTTTTTCAATCGTCCATCACTTTGGCTTGTTATTTACATTCCTTAAGCAGCTCCTTGGCTTTATTAGGAATCGTGTCGTAACTTGGGTATTCAGGAGCCCTTGCTGCACAAAGACTCAGTAGCTTTATTGCCTCTTTTTTTCGATTTGTCTTAATGTAAGCTATCGCCAGAGAAAGTTGTGCATCTGGTAGGCAGTAGCTGGGCTTTAGATCAATAGCTCTTTTTAAAACCGCTATGGATTGTTTCCAATGGTTTAAATCTTGAAGGCACATACCATAAGCGATGAAATATCTTGGGTCATTAGACGAGGCCGTTAACTGTGAATACAGCTGAAGAGCTTGAGAAAGCTTCCCAGAAGTTTGGAGTTCATGAGCTCTGCGATAGCTTTTATCTTTGTCCATATCGATAATGTGTCATTTAATCGTTAATCCCTACGTATATTTCAATCCGATCCAGATTTCCACTCTCATCCAGCACGGCAATTTGATGCTGGCCATTCTGCGGTGAGAGTTCAAGATTTTGAGTCCCTAAAGTTTCCCCTTTTGGTTCGCCATTGACGAACCAGTAGCGTTTTCCTTGCCCACCAATCGCACTGAGATTTAATCGTGGTAAAGGAGCATTGTTGCCAGTTGGGCGGTATTGATTGCCATTGCCGGCACCGACAATTTTTAATGGAGTACCTGAAGTTGCGGTTGGGGCGTTACACTCGGGTGCTGTCCGTGGAATTTGTTGGGCCCGAGTCTGGTTAGCAGGCAGCCAGGATTCCAGCTCTTTAGGCCACAGGGCAATGCTTCGCTTTTCAGCCGAGGAGTCCATACAGCTGGGTTTAACACGTAACCCCTGTTGGTTGATAAAGAAGCGGTATGTTTGCGCAGCATGCAAGGGCTCGCTTTTCGGCGGTAGAGTTCTGGGTGCTCGGCCATGAATCAGCCAGGCATGGCGTTCTTGGTGGCAGTGTTCTGCTTGTGTTAACGATTTTTGACCTCCTAGGGGCCAGCAGATTTCGATTTTAGCAATTGATTCTGGTCTTGCCAGGCGCTGCTGTTTGTTGCCTGGCAGTGCTGCAATCACTGCGTTTAATAGCGGTGTAGCACTGATGGAGCCATAGTAGCCGGGTAGAGGGGTGCCATCTGGGCGGCCTATCCAAACACCTACGGTATAACCGGGAGTTACACCAATCGCCCAGGCATCGCGGTAGCCGTAGCTGGTGCCGGTTTTCCAGGCAATATCTGCTTTGGTTTGCCTTACCAGATTGCGCCAGCGGCGCGAGCCACTGCGATTGGAAGCCAGCATTTCGAATGTGATCCAGGCGGCCTCCGGGGACATCAGATGTCTCTCTCTCAGTGGGGTTTCTGGTAAATAGCGGGGTGCTGCAGCGAGTCCACCGCGAGCGAGGGCTGCATAAATTCCGGTGAGTTGGTCCAGACGGGCACCTACGCCACCTAATATCATCGCCAGATTGGGTTTACCGCCGCTGGGGAATTGCAGTGAGAGGCCGGCATTTTCCAATGTTGCTGCGAATCGACCGGGGCCGTAGTGCTCCAGTAATTGTACAGCTGGGACATTGAGAGAGCGTTGCAAAGCGGCAGTAGCACTGACCGGGCCGGAAAAGCCACGGTGGAAATTCTCTGGGCGGTAATCTCCATAAATGCGAGGTGCATCACTGAGTAAGGAGGCGCTGTGGATCAGGTCTCCATCGATTGCCAGCCCATACAGAAATGGTTTGAGAGTGGAACCGGGCGAGCGTATGGCTCTTCCCATATCCACATAGCCATATCGGCGCCCGTCGCCGAAATGGGAGGCACCCAAATAGGCACGTACAGATAAATCGGAGTTCTCCAGCACTACAACAGCGGCAGAAGTTTTATGCGGATAGCTCTCCATATGATCACGTAGATAATCCTCCAGCCCTCTCTGAATATTGCCGTCGATAGTGGTGTGGATCACCTCTTTATCACTGATGGTTTCTACCAGTCTGCGCGATAGATGCGGCGCGTTCTGTGGGAATTCCAGGCGCTCGGCATAGACGTTTTCTAGCTGCGCGCGCTCGATTTCGTCTTTGCTCCAAACGCCGTAGGTCTGCAACCTGGTCAGTACTTTGTCTCTCGCTTTCTGAGCGCGATGTGGGTGTCGATCGGGGCGCAGGCGACTTGGAGCTTGGGGCAATACTGCCAGAAGCGCTGCTTCGGCGTGGGTAAGGTCGGCAGCCGATTTGCGTAGGTATAAACGGCTGGCGGCTTCCACGCCTTCTATGTTACCGCCGTAGGGTGCGAGGTTAAGGTAGAGATCGAGAATTTCCCGCTTGCTGAAATGCCACTCCAGCTGCAGGGCACGCAACATTTGTTTGGTTTTACCGGTTAAAGTTCTGTGATGTGGATCTAGCAGGCGCGCTACCTGCATGGTCAGGGTGGAGCCACCGGAGATCACATGTCCATTGCGAAGGTATTGGCCGGCCGCACGAACGAGAGCAAGGGGATTGATTCCAGGGTGCTGATAGAAATGGCGATCTTCATAGGTGAGCAGTGCCTCGATAAATCGCGGCGATACCTCATCTCGAGTGATGGGGTAACGCCATATTCCGCGATTATCGGCAAAGAAGCGCAACGGCTTGCCATGGCGATCGGCCACTACCCGGGCAAAACCATGCGCTGCAGGTAAAGGCGGAGGAAAAATAGTATCCAGGCCTAAGAGTGAACCCAAAAGAAAGAAAGGGGAGAGCAGCAGCGCGCGAAATACGCGACTGCTGTTTTTCCATCGGGCTGTTGAAGTGACCAACAGTTTCACTGCTTGCCGATTACCTGCACTTGCTCCATTGGGTTCTTGCCAATGGAAAAGCGTTCAGGATTGTACATATCCTCCACAAAAGGAGGAGGTACTTGGTAGCGACCGGGAGTTACTGCTCGGGCAATGTAGAAGAGATTGGTGGTTTTCCATTCCGATTGATCCAGCGCTGCTACAAAGCGGTCATCACGGAATTCCACGTGTTGAACATTGTCCTGTTCGTTCTGCCATTGAGCGATGCTCTTGCCGTCGAACTCAATCTCATCCACTTTGATACTATCGGCTAGGTTCTGGTTTTCCAGTTCGAGCCCTGCGGGCAGCAGGTCCACTGCGAGAAGGTCGGGTAGGCGTCGGTCCGCGTCGATTTGCAGGCGCACCAGATAGAGTTCACCTTCACGTACCTGAGTCGGCACCACACTCGAACCGTCTAGTTTGTGGTAGCTGCGCCTGACCTTAACGCCCTTATCCATCACCTCTGCGGGAGCCTGTTTGCTGTAGCCATTGGTGTTTATAGCAGCGAAAAGTTTCTCTATTTGGCTGGTTACCTCAATAGCTTCAGCAGCCTCACGGCCTCGGAAGAGGGTGTTATATGGGGTGTTGCGATTTAATTCTCGCAAGCCATCATCGGTACTCAGAGAGGCAGACCAGTTCTCACCACTATTCAGCTGCAACTGCGCGCCGGCCATAAACACGCTGTTACGTTCCTGCGTACTTAGGTACGTGCGTTCGCGGAGTAGATTCACCATTTCAAACAGCAATCCTTCGGCTTTGTCGGTAGCTAAATCGTGTTCCAGCAATAGGGAAATCATCAGTGCAGTATCGCGCAGATCGGAACCATAATCGCCGTAGTAATCGCGACGTTTGCGTTCAATGGAGAGGGCTTTTTGTAAGGCTTCCTGAGCTAGAGCGGTATCGCCCATCGCGTGCAATGCAATTGCCATGTGTAAGTGCGGCAGGGGCGACTGGGTCATAGTACTGCCGTTTTCATACAGGCTACGCAATTGGCCGAGCGATATTTTTTGTACACGGGACAACACATAGGCGGCATAGGAGCGGGCAGCATAAGCGTAAAAGTCAGGATCACTACTGTAACGCTGCTGATAGAAGCTACCGCGTTCGCGGGCATATTCTTGCAGGCGCTTTAGGGTGGACTCCAGGCGTGCATTATCGAACACAATACCCTGGTCCCGAGCGCGCAGTAACAAGTCGGCCACATAAGCCGTGAGCCATTGGTTCTCCGGAGATTCCGAGCTCCACAGGCCGAAACCACCGTTGCCTTTTTGCATACTAAAGATGCGCTCGATGCCGGCATCAATACGTTTCGCACGCTCACTCTCGTCCAGAGGTTCGATGCCCAATTTTTCTTGTTGTAGTGGCGTTGCCATTACTAATGGGTAAACGCGGCTGGAAGTTTGCTCCAGGCATCCGTAGGGATAACCCAGCAAGCTTGCCAGATGATCCTGCAGTTGCAATTGCGGGCGGCTATCCAGGGAGACCAGCGCCTGCACTGTATCCGGCATCAGTGAATCGAGGAAAGCCGTATCAATACTGAAGCTTTCGTCTTGGCCCAGCAGGCGGCGCTGGGTGTGCGTGGTGGCGGGCCAGGCTGGGCGAACACCCAGGCTCCACTGGCGTTCAATGGAAATAGCTTGGCCATCTTCATCTAACGCACCACGGATAACCAGCTGGAATTCTGCTTCACCAGTGGCGTCTTTGGCGGTTATGGGGAATCGCAAAGTTTTGCGCTCGCCGGCGGCCAGCTCTAACAAACGCTCTCCCATTTCCATATCCACAGCGCCCACAGAACGCATTTCTACAGTCAGTTTTTGCGTGCGGCCGCTCAGGTTGTTCAGGTCAAGCGCCAGTGTGCTGGTATCTCCGGGAGACATAAAACGGGGTAGGGCAGCTTGGGTCACTAATGGGGAGGCTACAGTCAGTTCTCCTTCAGCACTGCCAAACCCCTCTTTACTGAATGACACCGCCATTAGGCGCAGGCTGCCATTGAATTCCGGCAGCTGAAGGGAAACTTTGGCTTTGCCTTGTTGATCAAATTCCACCGGGCCGGAAAATAGTGAAACTATTTGCACATCGGAATTAGGCTCTTCTCCACCACGCGCCAGTTCAGCATCTCCACCGAAGCGTTGCTCCAACAGCTTGCCATTACCAGACTCAATAATGCGGTGATAGATATCGCGGACATCGACACCATAGCGGCGCTGGCCGAAAAAGGCTTCAAAGGGATCTGGTGTTTCAAAGCGGGTGATATTGAGCACGCCCACATCTACCGCTGCCAAGGTGGTCCAGGCCGTGCCGCCATTTTTGCCGATGGAATCCAGATCCGTGATTACGGTGACCTCTATCTCTGAGCCGGGCAGGGCGCGTGCCGGGGCTTCCAGGCGCACCGGCAAGCGCCGGGCTTCCCGGTCCAGTGGCAAGTGAGCCAGTCCGAAAGCGCGATTAGGGGCGATACGTTCGTTCTTATCCGCCGGACGCAGTGCAGTTACGGAAATATAGGTATCGTGACTGTCCCAGTCTGCTGAAATGGGGATTTCAACCTTGGTGCCCGATTTCTCTACCGATACACGCTCAGACCACAGCAATCGATCGCTCTCTACCAACACCAGCGCTTCTCCGTCTGCCGGTGGCACTATAGTGAGCTGCGCTAAATCTCCAGATGCGTATTTGGGTTTATCTAAAGATAAAGCCACGGTATCCGGGCGGGCCGCCTGGCCTTTCGCTACTTGGTCCTTACGCCACCAGTAATACCAGTCGCGCCCAGCATGGAAGCGCAGGCTGCTGGTGGCTCCGCTATTAGTATCGGTAATTTCCAAACGGTAGTGGCCATAATCCACAGGCACCGTGAGTTTCAGGGGAGTCTCTTCATTAAATTGCAGTTGGCGGCTGAAAGACTCGAACTCGGCAGTGGAGTATTCATAGTGCCAACCCTGGCTAGCGGAGTACTCCCAAAAATATTGGCGATCCTCTGAGATTAATACCGCACTGAGATTGCGGCCTGTGACCGGTTCACCCTGTGCATCGGCTACGACAATATCGAATTCCGGTCGGCTATTGGCCGAGGGATTCTCCTTGCCAAAGTTCGGGCGAATGCCGACTACTGGATGCTCTGGCCAAACCAGAACGGGATGCTGCCGAGTTACCGGGCGACCGCCGGACTCGAACAGGCTGGAAACCAGATTGATTTTTAGCGGGCTATTCGCGCGACTCCAACGGGACCGCAATGGCAACTTGCCAAGCCCTTTGTCATCCAACTCAATAGTGGGGGCATTAAATTGACGTGCGGGCAATCGCTCAGTGGCGTCACCAAACAAAAACCCTTTCCATTGAGGGAAGGGTTCCCGGTAGTGGCCGACTTGCACCAAAGTTTCCAAGCGGTTATTCGCTGCCGGAGCGCCGTACAGATAACTACCCTCAACTTCCAGTTCCAAAGATTTAGCGTGCCCCTGGACCAGGCTGCGCTCTTCACCGTCTTGTAATACCAACTTCATACGCTCAGGCAGGAACTCCTCTACCTTGAACGGGTAATTCACTTTGCGTCCATCGGCCAACTCAACTTCCAGGCGCCAGTCACCCGTCGGAGCATTTTGAGGTAGGGGAAGGAGCTTCTCGTAGTATCCAGGCGCGCTGGCGTGCCAGGTGAATGTACGGGCACTGGTGTTATCTGGCTTGATCAAGTCCGCCTTGATCGGTAGGTCTTTTAAATAGCGCCCGTCGTAATTGCGTAGCAGGCCGCTAACCTGTATGGATTCTGTGGGACGGTACAAGTCCCGGGGACCGTACATAAAGAACTCCATCGGCCTGGAAGGGCGTTGGCCCAGCTTAAAGTCCGACAGGTCCAGCGCCGGTTCGCGCAAATCTAACAGAGAGAAATAGCCTGTATCTGGGTCTCGCGCAACAAAGAAGCGCTGGGAGTTCTCCTGCTCCTGGCTGAGCAGAAAACGAACATGCCCTTCTTTAGAGGTCGTCTGCTGCTTGATCAGTCTTCCTTTGTTGTCCAGTAACTCCACCTGGATGCCTTTCAATGCTTCCCCTTCGTCCAGAGAAGAAACATAGAGGTCAACGCTTTCCGGGTAGTAACGGGCATGGAGGCCTAAGTTGGAAATAGAGAAGTGGGTGACATCGAAAAGGTTGGTGTTGTACACACCGGCCGGTTGCATGACTGCAACATAAATGCCTGGCTGCTTTAGAGGCTCAATATGGCCGATGGAGAGATCGAAATCCCGTTGAACATATTTTTCCTGAGTAAGGTCAAAATGTGCACTGTAGACTAACTCGGCAACATTGTTCAGTGTTCTTAGCTGGTAGTAATACTTCAGGGACTGATTGTTGACCAGGCTAAAGAAGTCGGAATAGTGTTCAGGCTTTACCCTGTGAAAATGGATTTGCACTGCTTCGATACTGACGGCAGTCACCGGCAAGCCAGGTGTTACCGTAGACGGAAATATACTGCCGTTACTTGTGAAACTGATACTGGGTTCGATACGCCGCGTGTGAACTGTTTCCTTCTTCAACTTCTGTAGTTGGAATCCATCCTCACTGGGTAGGCCGGGGTTTATCGCTACTCGGTAGCGGGTATTCGGCTCGATGTTAGTGAAGTAAAGAGTCTTCTGGTTGTCAGATAAAACCCAGCCCCCATCGACATTTTCACCATCTTCGCGGGAGAGGGTCATGTAGGAACCAAAATGGGTATTCCCCAGCAGGGGTTCGGAGAAGATCACCGCAATAGCTCGTGCATCCATATAGACCCGCTCTCCTATATGAAGCACCGTAAGAGCACGCTCCGTTGAACCCGCAACCACCGGCATCGTGTCTTTGTTGGAAGTCGCAGCCTGGGAAGGAGCTTCTTCACTGGACCTGCTTATGGATTTGGTATTGGAAGTTGTCGATCCAGTCTCACTGCTAGCCTCTTTACCACCATTCTTGGTGGCAGAGACCAATAGGGGTATTTCCTCCGTTGATTTTTCATCACCGCTTTTGAGTGGGCCATGCGTAGATGCCACAACTGCAGAGGTCTCGCCCGGCTTTTCCGGATTCTCTGGCGTGCAGGCTACAGCAACAAGGCAGAGAAGAGTGACCGCAATCCAACGCGGTAAGCGGTGAGGGAGCATGGCTATTTCCTAATTGGTGGAATGAAGTGGCGGACAATTTAGTTGGTCTTGAAAGTTGTCTCAAGCTTTCGTATTGCTCAATGTGAGTTAGTAAGGGTATTGAGCTTTGGTAATGAGGATCAGCAGAGCTGGGATTTGTAGCCAAGGAGGTATCGGTGAGAGGAGAATGTGGTTCGATAGTGCTAGTAGGGGGGGCGCAAGTGGGATTGTTGAGGATTGATTAAGCTGTCAACGCCTATATTCCTAGGTGGAAATTCCTAGATACTAGCTATTAGGCTGACATTCTTTTGCATTTGAACAGATTTATCCAGTAGATCCTCTCAAAAAAACAATACCAAAAGCGAGAAAAAAGGCCCCGCCAACAGGTACATCAAATTTATAACAGGCAATGGCTGCTAGTAAGAATAGTAGGGCGAGGGTGATCCTCTTCAATTTGGTGCTCCTTTTATGTTGTGAGTGGGCACAGGCTCGAGCTTGGCACACTTCAAAGGCTATACTGAATGCCAGACCGAAACCCACATAAACAATGCTTACGCATAGAACTGCAGAGCAGAATGCTAAATCATTTTTTGCTAACGTGCCGTTTTGTATCGTGATACTGCCAAAGAACGTTGATGATCTTCCAGTCATTTTTTTCATTCTTATATAAATGCATATAATCAATCCAATCATCGACAGTAAGCTTTACCGAGGCTACCCGGTTGTCAATATCAAGTATGTTGATATCAATTTTGGAGGACTCTGTAAATTTATCGCCTTCCTTATTGTAGTTTTCGGCTAACCAAACCATAGTTTCATAGTCTGTCTCCATGATGAATTCTGAGCCGTCTTTGGATTTCCAGTAGGTTCTCTTGGCTAGTTTCGTATCTAAACCTCTTTCCATTAGGTCTGGTTCAACTTTTTGTTGTGACTCAATGTAGTCGAGTACGGCTCTGCGTATTTTGGTGTTGTCCTCAGCGGAACTGGCATATACATAGGAAGTTAAAAAAGTTAACAGGATGAAAGGTATTAATTTGTACATTATATTTTCTCGGGTAACTCATGCGGTTGGATTTGGAGAAAAAGGGATTGTTACTTAGTTGATGAACCGTCAGATTCTGCTTTGACAGATTGCTGAATAGATGAGTGATTAGAAATCATTGTGTCAATCCAGCTTACATAATGACTTAAGCGAATGGAATAGGAAGTCTGTCCATAGGTGCCGGGGCGGAAGGTTCGTATATCGACGTCTTCAGCATGCTTCCAGGACGTTAGACCTGCGAGTAACCACTGGCCGTCAACTTCAATTAATACCGGACAGCCACTGTCACCATTCGTCGTCATGCCTTCAAGTGGTAATGCATCCGGGGCCTGATCAAATTCATAGCCAAGCCAACGACTTTGAGTTGATGAGATTATGTTAAATGCTCTGCGGAGTTCTGTTCGATTTGGGCCTTTGGGGTCATGACCGAGATCAGCTGTACCCGTTGCTCCTTTTCCGATCAGCTTTACTATTTGTCCTTGCTCATCATTCTCACGGTAAATTCCCACCGGATTAGCATCAGCGACAGGCTGAGAAAGCTTGATTAAGGCGATATCATCTGATGTGGCCAATAATGCTTCAATTTCACTGGCATCTCCCGTTTCTAGTGCCTCATCAATCATCCTTTGAGGTGTCTTCTTGTAGCCAGGGTGTATCACTAATTTGTCGATCTCTCTGGGAGTGCCATTAATGACGACTTCCTCAATGCAATGTTGCCAAGTAATGGCATGCGCAGCTGTAATAATCCATTTTGGGGTGATAAGTACTCCATGTCCCTCTCCCGGTAAATCTACAAGCGCTGGGAATTCAGAAGCATCTATACGGTATTCTGAGTCACTTACATCATCACGAATGGTTATTGCTGTTACTGCAGGTGCTAATGTTAACTGGAAAGAAAGGAAAAAATATTTAATTAGGCTTGTCATGAGGGATCTTTCAGTAAGTGGAAAGCTGCATCGATCTTTAGTAGCTTTAAAACTATCTTGAGAGTAAAACTGCATTAGTTGGTAATAGCGTATAGGCTATCCTGCGGCACCCTTGTACCACTCGGGGAAGGGGTACTTATATGTTATATCAACCCACTTTTCTGCTCTCTAGGGGAGTATACTGCATTTCCTTTGCAAAATAATAAAGTGAAATGGAGTGGATCATGACTATTTCTCATTTGGTTAAAAGATATCAGGGAGGAGAGGGAGTGTTAGTCAAGTTCTTGAGATGGATAAACCTTGGATTGTGCCTAATACTGTCTGCCGAGGCATCAGCAATCTCAAATACAGGTGACTGGGTTGAAGATATTGATTACTTCCATCAAGAGTTAGAGAGGAATCATATAAATCTTTACCATAACGTTTCTAAGGAAGAACTCACTGATAAACTATTGCTACTAAAATCCGACTTGCCAAATCTTTCTGAAAATCAAGTGATGGTTGAATTGATGAAAATCAGCCGGATGATCGGGGATGGCCATACTCAGCTTGCTTTTTGGAGTCAGGATATAGAGCTTTACCCTTTTCAATTCTTAGAGTTTGATGGGGATCTTCGCCTGATCGCTACCGATGAATCCTACCGGCAGTTACTGGGTCATAAATTAATCGCTATTAACGGTACACCCATAGATGCCATTATTGATCGACTATCACCTATTGTGCAGGGGGTTGAGAATGGGCATTCATTAAAAATAAGGAGAGCTTTTCAAATAAATGTTGCACAAGTTCTCGAGGGAGCAGGTATTTCAGCTAGTACTAAGAAAGCGGTCTATACATTTACAGACGACTCTGGTCGGGAGAAAACTGTATCGGTGTCTTCTTTGTCTATGGGAAATTACCACTCTAAAATTACTCACCATCTTTTTCCAAAGACCACTCCCTTCAAGTCAAAGAGGGTCGAAGAATCATCTAACCTCTGGATGTCCGCTGATATAGATACGCAAACCGCTTATATATACTTCAAAAGCTATCCAAGTTTTTCAGATATGGAGGACTTTGCAGTTGATGCTGAAAAGTTCTTAAAGAAAAATAATGTGAAAAATCTGATTATTGATTTCAGGGAGAATGGCGGGGGTGATTTCTTTGTCGGTCTGACTTTAGCCTGGAGGCTGGTCCTTGTTGATAGTATTGATTGGGATCACGGTGTTTATACACTGATAGGCGGTAAGACCTATTCAGCAGCGATGAGTAATGCGGCTCAATATCGTCAAATTCTGAATGCCAAGTTAGTGGGAGAGCCTTCCGGTGGGAACCCTGTTGGTTATCAGGATATGGACCAGTTCTCTTTGCCTAACTCCGACTGGGTTATAACCTATTCGAAGCGTAATTATAGGTTCCAGGATGTTTATACAGAGGGTGTACAACCGGATGTAATGATCAAGCAGGACTGGCAAAGTTATAATAAGGGGATAGATAAACCGCTGGAGTGGGTTTTGGATGATATAAGAAAGCGCCTGTAATTACTTCAATATCAGTTAACGCTTAATTTGCCCATAGTTGCAATTTGACTATTTAGATTCTTCAAAGTGGTTATAAATTAGAGGCTCCATTGAATTTAATTTCGGAGCCTCGTACCCCTGAATTGAAGCTAATTAACAGTTAGAGCTATATTTCATCAAGTCTGTCACAAAAGCTTAAAAAGTAGAGGATGTGGTTTGGGGCTAATCACTTCCTTAGTTTGACAGCAGTCCCAAAGACCATCATTTCACAAGACCCTTCCATAATGGCACTTGTAGAAAATCGGATGCCTACTACAGCATCGGCTCCTTTCTGCTGGGCACTATCAATCAACCGCTGAAGGGCCTTATTTCTGGCTTCGGATAACATTTCTGTATAGCCTCTTATCTCGCCGCCAACGATACTCTTTAAGCCAGCCATAACATCACGACCAATATGCTTGGATTGGACAACGTTGCCGGTAACCACTCCGAGTATCTCTTTAATTTCATGTCCGGGTAGGGTTTCAGTGGTTGAGTAGATCATAATACTTTCTTAATGTTGCTTGGTATGGTTCTTACTATGATTGCATAGGACATGCTTAGGAATGAAGAAAATAATACTTTTAAATGAAGCTTAAAATACATCTTATCAATGGGGTGTGCTTGGTATTAGGCTGGAATTTTGGCAGCCAGCTCCTTGTCATCATGTTAGTACTTGAGAGTTATCCAGGACATTCAAGAAGGAATTAATTGTTCATCCTTTTCAGTCTCTACGAAACTTAAATACGAATTTACCACACTATCTGGCGCCTCCCATTGCGGATAATGCCCAACCTTTCCCAGCTCAACAATATCTGCTGGCCGATCTATCAATTGACGAAATCGATCCACCATATGCTTCCCCGAAACTGGGTCCAATGAGCCATTGATTAGCAGTAGGGGGCCAGGGTATTTGTTTAGGGCGTCGATCCAGCGCTGACGATACTGGCGCCTGTCGTGCATATAGGTGATCAGTTTATAGAGGAGCCGGTTGCCATTCTTATATTGGAGAATTTGCCACAGGTCTCGCAATTCTCTGTCGGAGGGTTGTGTTTCTGGTCCGAAAATGGCACTGAAGCTGCGGCAAAACTGTCGATAATTCATTAGTTTATTGATCAGAAAACCTGCGGGAGAGAGCAGGAGTTTCTGCACGAGACGAGCTTGATGAGCTTCTGGGAAAAGGCCGCCGTTCAGCAGGCATGCTGAGATATACCCCGTGATACCACCGCTATTGGCTCTGGCGAGTAACTCCTGGGCAACAGTATCCCCATAGTCATGGGCCAACAGGTGGACCTTGTTGATGTTTAAATGTTGCAGAAGAGCTTCATGTAAATCAGCTTGCCCGTGGATACTGTAGCTATGCCGCTTGGGTTTATCTGAATAGCCAAAGCCCAGCATATCCATAGCAATACAGCGATAGTGCTCTGACAGTTGGGCCCATATCTTTTGCCAGTCATAACTACTAGTGGGGAAGCCGTGAATCAAAAGCAGTACTGGTTTATGTCGACAGCCTGGGTTGCTATCGACATAGAAAAGTTGGTGGCCTTGATGCTCAAAAATCTTTCCGTTTGATAACCACTGCTGAGGTTGCATTGGCTGTTCCATTTCTTATCGTTGTATTTGTGGTAAAGATTGCACGATAAGCGAGCAACCTCAAGCAGCGGCTATCAGGTGGAAAGTAATCATCCTGTTCCTTGCAATGCGTAAACCGTGGGTTTGTTGATTATCTTCCATACAGAAAGCAGGGTAACTGAGGCGGTTAGGCCGATAATCAGTAGTGGTGGTAGCAGCCAGCCCCAGAGGCTGGTTTCAATACTGAACTCGCTTTGCTCAAGCCAAAGTGCCAGTGGGACTATTACCAAAGTCGCTACAGCGATACCGATAATTACGGGAATCAAGCTATCGATTAGGGTGTGATAGAAAATTGTCGCTGGGCGGGCGCCGATTGCCATGCGCACGCCAAGCTCAGTACGCTGCAGTTGCACGCTGTAACTGAGCACACCAAAGATACCGATGGCAGCGAGGCTGAGTGCCAATAATGTTAGGGCGGTGGTTACCCAAACTGAGACCCGGTCATTGCTTAGGAGAAGGTCTCGCGCCTGCTCCAGGGAGAATAGCTCGGAAACTTTGTACTGCCTGTTTACTTTGGCAAATTCCCGATTTATCTCTGTGGTGCTGAGTGGTTGGTGAGGCTTATGCCTGAGTACCAGTAGGGGATAGCTCACATTGATACCGCGCACAAATAAGCGGGCGGGTTCCTTTTTGCCGGGCAGGCTTGCGTTGCGTACTACACCGACCACTTGGTAGGGCAAGTCACCTCGCCAGTAGTAGCGATTGCCTAATACTTCTCCATCCGGTTCCAGTTGCTGGGCCAGGGTTTCGTTGACGAGCATCATGCGATTGTTATCGGAAAATTCAGCCGCATTGATATGGCGGCCAGCTATCAAAGGCATACGCAAAATGGAAAGGTAGTTTTCGTCGACCACTGTGGTCTTGGCCATCAACGGGTTTTGTCGGCTGGCATCATGACTCAGGGATGTGGTCCAGAGTGGCCGGCTGATGGAGATAGGAGTGTTTAGGCTCAGGCTGGCATTTTGTACTTTAGGGTGCTCCAGCAATCTTTGCCTGATGGCCTTCAGGTAACTCTCCCGTTCGGCAGTGGGGGCACTCCTAAGATTGCCGATATTCAGAGTCATCACTTGAACGTTGTCCAAGGGGAAGCCAAAGGGCTGGTTAATCAGGCGATTGGCTTGCAGGAAAATCTGCAAGCTGGCGACGATAAGCAAACTGGTCATCGCCACTTGGCTGCTGATGAGGACTTTGCGGATTAGAGGCGAGATCTGTACGCCGGAACCTTTGCCGCTGCTCTGCAGCATTTGATTCAGTGCGCGGTAATTAACCTGGCGACTGACTATGGTTGAGAAGAACAGGGCGAGCAGTAAGGCACACAACAGTGCAAAAACCAGTGTCTGCCAGTTTAAGGTGAGCTCTTGAATGCGAGGAATTTGTTCCGTAGCCATCACCTTTAATACTTCCGTCGATCCCAGGGCTAAAAGTAGAGAAAGTAATGCAGCCCCTAACATTAGTAGGCCGATTTCACATAGCAGGGCCAAAAAGATATGTTTTTTGTGTGCGCCCAACGCGACCTGTATCGCCATATTGCGTTGTTGTTTGGCAGCGCGAGAAAGAATCAGGTTGGTAACATTGGCACAGGCAATTAACAGAAGCACCAGTGTACCGCCCATAACCATTAGGGTTCGTGTGGCGCTGTCGCCAAGTATTTTATTGGCGAAGGGGGTGAGTCGGTATTCAACGGACCTCTCTACCGAAGAGGATCTTCCCGCTAGGGCGGCTTGATACTGGGCATCCATTAATGTGCTCAATTCATGCCCTGCGCTGGTGGGGTCAATGCCCGGCTTCAACTTCCCTGTGAGCATGCGAAAAGGCAGGAAGCCTCTCCAATTATTTCTGCGCTCTACTTGTGTATCGTTAAAGTCCCAGGGCAGCCAGACTGCCGTTTGCCGGCCCTGCTTATAGATCTGGGGTTCAATGAAGTCTTTGGCAGTGACGCCGACAATACGAAAGTCCACCTCCCCAAATTGCAGGCTTTGCTCCAAGACACTTGGGTTTCGCCGGAACATCTGCTCCCAGGTTTGATAGCTGATAACCGCCACGGGGACTCGGCTGTCGAGCCCTTCATCGGCATTGAATTGTCTGCCCAGGGCCAGGGGTGCTCCAGCCAGCTGGAGATATTCTGGAGAGACATAGGAAACATTAACCCGTGGTGATTCGGATAAATTGCGAACCACATCTTCCCAGAAGTACACCAGGGCGCTGGACTCGAAGAAACTGTCGTTCTTATAGATTTCAACCAGGGCGGGGTATTGGCTGTTATTTTCCAGTCGCAACTGCTTGTTCTGGTAGAGATTACCATTCACGACATACAGCCGGTCTTCGTCTGGGTAGGGAAGGGGGGCGGCAAGCAGTTGGTAGTTGAGATTAAATAGCGTTACCAGGGCGCCGAGGGTGATACCCAGGGTCAGAATAATAGTGGTGGTGTAGCTCCGCGCCCGGTTGAGGGACTGGAGGGCAATGGATAGGTCCTTTGTGGTGATCATAGGGCCATCTCATGGGGCTCTAGTATGGGCTGCGGCGTTGGGATTTTTCCATCCAGCAGATGCAATTGGCGGCTGGCCATGTCTGCATAACGAGAGTCATGGGTCACCATGCACAGGGTGGTCCCTTCATTATTGAGCTGCCGCAGCATTTCCATTACTGCATCGCCATTGTGGGAATCCAGGTTGCCGGTGGGCTCGTCCACCAGTAGCAGGGACGGATTGCCAACTAGCGCCCGGGCTATGGCGATTCGCTGCTGTTGGCCACCGGATAACTGGTTAGGTTTGTGAAAGGCCCGGTGACTCATTCCCACCTTCTCCAGGCAATGTTTCACTTTTTTGTCGGCTTCAGACTTGGGAATGGGATTGCGGCGGTATCGCAGGGGCAGGGCGATATTGTCGTAGACAGAGAGTTCATCAATCAGGTTAAAGGACTGGAAGATAAAGCCTACTTTCTCGTTACGAATTGTCGCCGCCTCACTTAGCGACAATTGAGCGACTTCAAACCCTTCAATCTGATAGCTGCCGCTGGTGGGGAGATCCAGCAGGCCGAGAATCGAGAGAAGTGTGGATTTACCGCAACCCGAGGGGCCGCAGATAGATACAAATTCCTCCTGGTAAATACTCAGGTCAACGCCTCGCAGGGCGTGAGTTTCCATTTCTTCGGTGCGGAACACCTTGGTGATCCCGGCCATATGGAGGATTGGCTTGGGCATAGCGAACTCCCTGTTCTCACTTTGGGTTTCAGGCTTTAGTCAACAATCAGGATATGCTCAGCTTCATTAAAATGGGTCATATCCGAGAGGATGATACGGTCCGCTTCATTGAGGCCCTGGGTGATCTGGATATATCGACCCGACTCCTCGCCGAAGCTGATGGGCTGGAGTGACGCTTCCTCCTCGTTTTCGTTCATCAGGAAGAGATTGGCCTCACTGTGCCTCTGCACATTGATAGGCCTCTCGACGAACAGCGTATCTTCCATAGTGGCAGTGAAGATCCGGGCATCGACGTTGAGCTGTGGCCTGGCAGACTCTGGGGCGCCTGCGCTAAAAGCAATTTCCACTTCAATATTGCCGTCCCGAACCTCAGGAGTAATACGGGTTACCACACCTTCGACTTTTTCCCTGCGGGTATCAATTTCAGCGGGCTGGCCAACCTCCAGTTGTTCTGCTTTGGATTGTGGGACTTGAACCAAAGCGAGAAGATCAGTCTCGCTGCCGATCAGCGCCAGCTCCTGGCCGGGGTTGACACCTTGCCCCAGCTCTACTGGCAGCCGTTGTAGTATGCCGTCCAGGCCGGCGCGCACTGTGAGGCGATCTGTCCGCTGTTGGATGCTCTGCAGTTGGGTCTGGGCTTGGTTGATTTGCTCGCGCTGGATTAACTCTGATTCGACGGCGACTTTGCGCAGGTGGTTGATACGCTGTTTTTGCAGGTCCACACGTTTTTTCATCTGTTCCTGGCGTAAGACGGTGGTTTGGTAGGTGAGCTGGGAAACCACTCCACTTTTTACCAGCTCGTCCTCAGCTTCGCGACGCAACTTGATCACTTGGTAATTGGAGTTCAGTTCCGCGAGTATGGCTTCCTCCGCGAGAACATCTCGCTGGTTGTTCAGAACAAGCCGGCGCAGATTAGCTTCCTCTTGCTCCAGGGAGGTTTCGGCTGCATCCAGGTCGCGCATTAACTCTGGATTACTCAGCTGCATAATGATGCTATCACTTTGTACTTCTGCACCGGGACGCAACATGATTTTTTCAACATTCGCTGCGGTTAGGGCGGTAATTAAAGTCTGCTTGTCTGAACGCAGCCTACCGTAGCCATCTACCACAACCTGCAGGTCTCCCCGTTGGACGGTACCTAGCATTAGCCGTTCCCGCTCTACCTTATAGGCGCTGTCAGGAAGTAACAGGAGGGTGCTGGTAAATGCCACAAAAGCAAGAGCAGCACCACCTAGCATTAAAGGGTGCTTAATCAGGGGGCGTTTCTTAGGTTTAATAATATCCATATTGCGGCATTTCCTTGGTTAAGCAATCGTTGCACGCTTTTCTACTGTGAAACCTTGATGCGGGGGCGAGTTAGAGGTGGAAAATCATAACTATTTAAAACGGGTGTATTCCTGTTGGAACTCCGAGGTAGGGCGGATTTTTATCTTGTAATTAGTACTGTCGAGCATATTTTTGTGATCAAAACTCAGGGCTTTAAAAGGGTTTTAGGTGAGGCTGAAAATGCAGGAAAATTGGTACAAGAACCAGTTGCTTGCGATGAATGGTGGGGAAATACAGGGCGGTTTGAATAATATGAGGCGGGCAGTCACTTGAGAAGTTTAACGATGACCCAATGCATTTTGAGGATCGATTCACAAGTAAAATTGTGGAGATGTAGTGGGAATAAAGGTGTCGTGGCTTAGTGAATCCGGTAGATTGTCTAAACCACTACACCTTTAACAAAATATGTTTGCAAAACGAGAGGCTTGATAAGCCTTAGTGCAAATTACAAACCCAGGGTTATCCCAGAGCTTTGACCAATAGCGCCTGTTGAAGTTGATCGTCATCAACCCCCTCTGGTCGGGGTATCTGCACGATATGCCCGGATCCCGGAGCTACATCGATCGCTTTGCCCTCCGTATTCTCCATTTGCTCCAAGGGGAAGAACAAGCTACCGCTGGGAGTCATTAACTCCAATTGATCACCACGTTCAAAGCGATTTTTAACATCAATCGTCAAATGCTCAGGACTTCCGTCAATAAGCTCGCCTACGAACTGTTGGCCCGGAGTTGATATCAATCCCTTTTCATATTGCTGGTATTCTGCTGGTGGATGGCGACGGTAGAAACCTTCTGTGTAGCCCCTGTTCGAGAGGGTTTCTAATTCGTCCATCATCTTCATGTCAAAGTCTTTTCCTGCTGCAGCATCGTCTATAGCGCGACGATAGATCTGAGCAGTACGAGCCACATAGTAGTGGGATTTAGTGCGACCTTCGATTTTTAAAGAGTGAACTCCCATTTCTGTGAGGCGCTTGACGTGCTGTACGGCCCGCAAATCTTTGGAGTTCATGATGTAGGTGCCGTGCTCATCTTCGTAGGCCGGCATATATTCGCCAGGGCGACCTTCTTCCTGCAGTAAAAAGGCCTGGGAAGTACTGCCACTGGCGGAGGTGGGTTGCTGGATGGGTTTCTGGATAGATTCCTGAATAGTTTCCTGGGTTTGCACATGAATCAACTCGCCAACTTCATTCTCTTTGGCTTCATGAGCTTGGTATTGCCAGCGGCAGGAGTTGGTGCAGGCGCCCTGGTTGGCATCTCTATGGGTCATATAACCGGATAGCAAGCAGCGCCCGGAATAGGCGATACAGAGTGCTCCGTGGACAAAGACTTCCAACTCCATCTCAGGCACTTTCTGGCGAATTTCTTCAATCTCATCCAGGGACAGCTCCCGGGAAAGTATCACCCGAGATAACCCCTGGCGATGCCAGAACTTTACGGTCGCGTAGTTTACCGCATTGGCCTGTACGGATAGGTGGACTGGCAGTTCAGGCCAGCGCTCCCTTACCATCATTATCAGGCCTGGGTCGGACATAATCAGGGCGTCAGGCCCCATTTCGACAATTTCTTCCAGGTCCCGCAGGTAACTGCGAACTTTGTCGTTGTGAGCGGCGATATTAGAGGCGATATAGAACTGTTTTCCCTGCTGGTGTGCTTCTTCTATGCCTAGGCGCAGGGTTTCAATATTTTTAAATTCATTATTGCGCACACGCAAGCTGTAGCGGGGCTGGCCGGCATAAACGGCATCGGCACCATAGGCAAACGCATAGCGCATATTTTTTAAAGTCCCTGCGGGGGACAGTAACTCAGGTTTGAACACAGAAAAACTCATAGTGGAATAGTCGGACGCGGCCGCATGATAACGGTGATCAAGGTTGCACTAATTGATATAAATCAATTAGTGCTGGGGTGGAAGTGATAAGCTGATTTGAAGGAGGCTATGCTTGCTTGTTAATTCTGTAGGACTTGTTGATAGCCTTGTGTATAGACCCAGTCATTATTTTTGGCTGGTAAGTGGCATCCAAAACAGTTGTTAAGCCCGCTGCCCTTCCAGGTTTTGGTTTCACTTTTTGCTACCCCTGGCTTGAATAAAGCCCATCCCCAACCTTCTGCCCAGGCCTCATTCTTAGGGAATCTTCCACTTTTGCTAAAGGTTATAACCGCTTCAGGTTGAGTGTAAACAATGTGTGTATCCCAGTTCTTGCCACTGAATGACTTAACATGATAAGAGCTTAGAAATGTCCATTCTTGACGATACTCCTTGGGTGACGTGATGTTTCCCTATGTGTCGATGAAATGACTGAAAGTGGACTTTGGATTCTTCTGTGCTACTGCCTGTAGGCAAAACAGTATCCCAGTGTTACTAAACGGATTGTGCACACAATACCTCTTTCAATGTTGATTCCATGGAGTTGGGGAATAGCTCTAGCTCTCAATTATAAAAAAATTACTAGGCTTATTTAATTTCTCCTCTATTCCACCAGGCCTTCTGCTATGCGTACCGACTCAGACCAAGCTGGCCACCTAATTTATGATCAGGTCATCCAGGATATCGCCGATTACGTTCTCAATTTTGAGGTTGATTCTAATGAGGCCTGGCAAACAGCGCACTACTGCCTAATGGATTCTCTCGGCTGTGCCTTTTTGGCATTGCGCTTTCCTGAATGCACAAAACTGCTTGGCCCTTTGGCTGAGGGAACCTGGGTGCCCAATGGGGCTCGTGTGCCGGGTACTCAATTTCGTATGGACCCGGTTAAAGCTGCCTGGGATATAGGCTGCACCATCCGCTGGCTGGATTTCAATGATACCTGGCTGGCCGCTGAGTGGGGGCATCCATCTGACAATCTGGGTGCCATCTTGGCGGTGTGCGATTTTCTTTCTCAGAAGCGGCTGAGTGCAGGTGAAGAGCCCATGACAATGGGAAAGGTGTTGGAGGCGATGATCAAGGCCTATGAAATCCAGGGGATACTGGCATTACAGAACAGCTTTAATCGTGTCGGATTGGACCATGTATTGTTGGTTCGTGTGGCTTCAACAGCGGTAGCTGCCTGGTTGATGGGGGGAAACCGGCAAGAATTATTGGCGGCGATTTCCCAGGCCTGGGTAGATGGTAGTGCCCTGCGTACCTACAGGCACTTCCCCAATACGGGTTCGCGTAAATCTTGGGCGGCAGGAGATGCCACGGCAAGGGGAGTTCGCTTGGCGGATATGGCCATGCGTGGTGAGATGGGTATACCAACCGTACTTACGGCGAAGCAGTGGGGCTTTTATGACGTGGCTTTCAGTAAAACCAATGCTGATCAGGCAATAAAACCGTTGGAGGAGCAGCAATTCAAGTTTCCGCGCAGATACGGATCTTATGTAATGGAAAATATCCTCTTCAAAATCTCCTTCCCGGCGGAATTTCATGGCCAGACGGCCTGTGAGGCTGCGATTTTTTTACATCCGCAGGTGAAAGACAGAGTGGGGGATATTGATAGGATTGTCGTGACCACCCATCAATCTGCAATACGAATTATTAGTAAAAGCGGCCCTCTCGCCAATCCGGCGGATCGCGACCACTGTCTGCAATATATCGTGGCTGCAGCGCTTTTGTTTGGGGATTTGCAGGCTGGCTATTACGAGGATGAATTCCATCAGTCCCATCCGGAAATTGATATGCTGCGCGGGAAAATTACGGTTGTTGAAGATGGCTGCTATTCCAAGGATTACCTTGATCCGGATAAGCGTTCAATTGCGAATGGTGTGCAGGTATTTTTTAAGGGGGGCAAGGCAACAGAGAATGTAGTGGTGGAATACCCCCTTGGTCATCGTCGACGCCGTAAAGAGGGGATACCGCTTTTGTTGAAGAAATTCCACTCCAATCTGGCTGCACGCTTCCCTTCAGGCCAAGCAGATAAAATATTAGCTTTATTTGCTGATCAACAACAGTTACAGGCAATGCCAGTGCATCTTTTCATGGAGAAGTTGGTTATTTGATGGGCTGCCGCAATATGGCTTTAGAGCTTCCAATAAAAAAGGCGGCCATAGGCCGCCTAATTCAAGCTCTCAAATCATACGACGGTCAAACAGCTCTTCCCAATTTGGATGACCGCCGTCACAAGTGCTCTTAGAACTTGTATTCAGCACCGATACCGGCATAGCTGCGGTCGTAATCGCCATCAGCAGTTTCGTCGGTGTAGAAGCCAAATACTTTTGCTGCGCTGTTGAACTTGTAGTCAACGCCCAGGCTGTAAGTTTCGCCGTCTTCTTTCTTAATGTCAGACTGACCGTACTGAGCTTTCAGAGTCCACTGTTCGATTTTGTACGCTACAGAGCCCATCCAGCCATCGGCGTTTTCGCCGTCAGCGTTTTCCTGGTCTTCGAACAGGGCACCAACCTGTACAGGGCCGATGTTGTATTGAGCTACAAAGCGCTGAACGTCAACGTCCTGGCCTTCAACGTCTTGGTCGAAAGCGTAGGCCATGTAAACGCCATTGTTATCGTAAGCAATAGAAGTAGAGATGCCGTTGTTGCGCTTGATTTCTTTACCTAAGATGTCGTTACCATCGTCATCTTGGCCAACGATCTCGTAACCAATGACTTCATCTTTGTTGCTAATGTAAGCAGCAGAAGCTTTGAAGCCAGCGAAAGACGGAGTAGTGTACTGCAGAGCGTCTTCTTCGCGGTTGTCGCTGCTGGTGATCAGGCTTTTGATATCGCCTTCCAGGTCGTTGAACAGGTCAACTTTCTTCTGAGCAACCTTCAGTGGGGTATCGAACTTACCCGCGATTACCTGACCGAAGCCGCCTTCCAGGCCTGCGTAGATGTTGCGCTGGGAGAAAGTATCGTCAGCGTCGCCGTCCATATCTACTTCGTATTCCATACGATAGATACCCTTGATGCCGTCGGTCAGGGCGATCTCGCCCTTAACACCCAAGCGGGAAGCGTTGCTTTGAACGTCGGTTACAGAGCCATCACCTTCGTCAGCAGACTGAAAGGTAGCATTGGCTTTGCCGTAAAAGTCGAGGACATCGCCTTCTTCTTGGGCGCTGGCCAGAGTAGGGATCATGGCAACAATGGCCAGAGAGAGAGCGGTCTTATTCATAGTCGTCTCGCACAGTTTATGGTTGTGGGTTGAGGGGAAGCCTTCCGTTCAATCTTTTGGTTGCCCCTCGATTTGGTGCGGATTCTGCGACCTGAATATTACAAACATGTTAAACATGGCATTTTTCTTAAAAAAATATGACCAACAGGTGCCATGAATAACAGTTAAGGCAGTCACAATGCGGCATGGCGCGCCGATTACAGGTGTTTTATGGTTCTAAGGTACCTGTTTCATATGGTGAATCAAATTAATCAATGTGTTGTTATTACAGGGCTTTTACAGGGATGGGTGCCAAAGAGGTTGCACAAAAAACGAACAGCCTCGGTGTGAGGCTGGGGCACAAATCTACCCTGTGGCCATGGAGCCTCACTCTAGCTCTTTGGATGTTCTCTCTGTCAGTTGCAGTTATTGGCATGCTGCCTGTTTTGCCGGAAATAGGAGCGGTACTGTGGGTATACCTGGTTGTTTTACTACTGTTGCTTTCTCTTCCTCAAAGACGCTTCCTCTCTCTATTACTTGTCATCTCATTACTCGGGGCTCTTTGGGCGCTATCGAGCAATAAAACTGCGCTTGAGCAGCGTTTACCCGAAACTGCACATGGCATTGATCAACGCCTAAGAGTTGAGGTTGTATCCCTACCCGAAGTAAGAAATAACCACGCATTACAGGGTGGCGGCACTAGGGATATACGCTTCCAGGCGAGGGTCTTGGAGGCGGGGGCAGGGGGTATTGATTCAGGCAGTCTCCTCTATCTCACCTGGTATCGAGCAGATGAAGAGGTGCAGGCGCGTTTGCGCGGTAATAGTCGCTGGTTGTTATCGGTGCGATTAAAGCGCCCGCGCGGTAGTGTGAATCCCCATACCTTCGATTATGAGGGCTGGCTTTTACGGCGTGGCGTCTACGCAACGGGCTATGTGCGTACTCAAAATGGTGATCCGCAGTGGTTAGGGCAGAGTTTAGGGCTATCTGCCTTGCGAGACACTCTGAGGGAGAAGATTCAAAAGCTACCGATAAATCAGAGTGCCTTGGTCACAGCGCTGCTATTGGGAGACCGCAGTGGTCTTTCCCATGCCGATAAGGACCTCTTAAGGGAGACAGGGACCGCACACCTTTTGGCCATATCGGGCTTGCATGTGGGTATGGTGGCTGGATTTTTACTTTTGCTGGGGCAGGTTTTGGCCCGAACTTTGGGGGTGTTACTGGGTGCCAGCCCCAGGTGGTTGCCGCTGCTTCTGGCGCTCCTTGGCACCCTGATCTACACCCTTTTGGCCGGTGCGCCTCTTTCAGCCCAAAGGGCCTTGGTGATGACTTGGGTCTTGTTGCTGGCCTGGCATTGGCGGCGAAGAGTAGGCGCTGGCTTGGCCTTTTCTCTCGCTTTGGCGCTAGTGCTGACTATTCAGCCATTGGCTTTCTTCGGAGTAGGGTTTTGGCTGTCGTTCACCGCGGTGGGTGCGCTTCTTTTGGGGTTTTCAGGGCGCAGTTCCGTTTGGCAGGCGAGGGCGGCGGAGATCGGTGTGGAAGGTGGTGAAACATGCGCTCATGTGGGGATGAAAAAGCGCATGAAAGCCTGGCTTTTACGCAGGTTTGCCACCTTTGTTCAATTATTGCGCAGCCAATGGCTGGTGGCGCTGGGTTTGATTCTGCCCTCGGTAGTATATTTTTCCGGCTACAGCTCGGGTGGGATACTGCTGAACCTGCTGGCAATCCCCTGGCTTGGCTTGCTAATACTGCCGGCCTTGATGTTAGGTACCTTACTGATGGGGACCATTCCAGGAATCTGGTGCTTTAAGTTTGCCGATTGGCAGCTGACTCTTCTGATGGAAATGCTGGAGAATGCGGGGGATTTTGTACCTACCTGGCAGCCTTTGTTGCCACCTCAAAGCGCAACCCTGCTCGTCTTATCCGCACTGGGCGCCTTATTACTGATTTTGCCTAGGGGGGTACCGGGGCGCTATCTGGGGCTCCTGTTTCTACTTCCATTACTGCAACCTCTATTGCCTATGTCGGCTACTGGTCGCCAAGGTCTTACTTTCACCGCTTTGGATGTCGGCCAGGGGTTGGCCCTTTCAATTCGCACCCAAGAGGCGCGCCTTGTCTTCGACACCGGTCCAGTCTCCTCATCGGGTTGGAGTGCTGGAGGTGCCATTGTTGCCCCTTATTTGAGTGGAGCGGGTGTGAGTGCACTCGATGCGTTAGTCGTGAGCCACGGAGACAGGGATCATGCCGGTGGGGTGGAAGCGCTGTTGCAGTCTTTGTTTGTCAACAATTTCTATGCTCCAGGGCAGCTGGGAGAGAAGCTGACGAGAGGCTCTGATATTCATGCGAATTCCTGTGTTGCGGGTGAAACGGTTTTCTTTGGTGATCTCTCTGTGCATTGGTTGTGGCCACTGCAAAAAGCGATGGATGGTGAGGAGAATTACCAGAGCTGTGTGGCTCTGATTGAGTGGCAGCAAATACGTATATTACTCACTGGTGATATCACCAGTTCGGTAGAACGCAGCCTTGTGGAACTCTATCCAATGCAGAGGCCAGTGGATTTACTGGTGGCACCGCATCACGGCTCCAAGACATCTTCATCGCAGGCCTTGTTGAGTTGGGCAAAGCCTGAACGAGTCATATTCAGTGCGGGTTATCGCCATCATTTTGGCCATCCGCATGCGGACGTAGTTGCACGCTACCGCGCGATGGACACGCAAATTTTCAATACGGCCCAGAGTGGGGCTATCGAATTACATTGGCACAAAAGCACTTCGGAACCTGCAATAAATCTGGGGCGTTCCGCGCCACGGTTTTGGTATGCCGATCACAATGGTGAGGCTGAGCCTAGTGGAAGACTTAGCCGCCGAGAGTAGCTGTGATAAAGTGCGACTCCTGCGTCTAAGATGCAGAAAAATTCCAGAAATCCCTCTCGCTGTTTAGGGCCAAGAAAAGTGTTTGAAATAATAAAATCTGGCGGCTGGCTGATGTTGCCGATCCTGTTGTGTTCCGTTGCTGTTATTGCTATTAGCATTGAGCGTTTTTGGACGCTGAATCCCCAGCGCATTGCACCGCGCACTTTACTTGGAGAAGTGTGGGGGTGGCTGAAAAGCAATCAGGTCAATGGTGAGAAACTGAAAGAGCTGCGTGATTCCAGTCCACTTGGAAGAATTTTTGCCGCAGGTCTTTCCAACTCCCGCCATGGTCGTGAGGTGATGAGAGACAGTATTGAAGAGACTGCGAGCCAGGTAGTGCATGAGCTGGAACGTTTCCTCAATGCTCTGGGCACCATTGCCGCCGTTGCGCCATTGATTGGTTTGCTTGGAACGGTAATCGGCATGATTCAGGTGTTCACAGCCATTATGTTGGAGGGCACCGGTAATGCGGGTATTTTGGCCGGTGGTATCAGCCAGGCTCTGATTACTACGGCGGCGGGTTTGACTGTGGCGATTCCGGCATTGATGGCGCACAGGTACTTCCAGCGCCGTGTGGATACTATCGTGGTCACCATGGAACAGGAAGCCGTGAAGCTGGTGGATGCTTTGCACAGTGATCGCAAAATTGAAAATGCGGCCTGAGTGAGGTAGCCATCCATGCAATTTCGCCGCCAAACCAAAGAGCAGGATGGGGTAAACCTTACGCCATTAATCGATGTGGTCTTTCTCCTGCTGATTTTCTTTATGGTGTCGACCACGTTCACCAAAGAGAGTCATCTGAAATTGAATTTGCCCGAGGCCGCGGGGCCCCAGGCGGAGGAACAGTCTCGAGCTGTTGAAATTCTGATCAGTGCCGATGGCTCTTATTCAGTGAATGGTCAGGGGTTGATCAATAAAAAGTTGACCACTTTGAAATCTGCGCTGTCGGAAGTTTCTGCAGGCGAGTACAATCGCCCGCTTGTGATAACCGCCGACGCCACAGCTCACCATCAGGCCGTGGTGCGGGCAATGGATGCCGCTGGACAGTTAGGTTTTGTCAACCTAAGCATTACTACACGGCAACCAGAAGAGAACTAGCACGCTTGGCTTCGTTTTAAGGTCCGGTATGGACTCTTATCCCTGCTAGCCCTGCGAGCGCACTCGCCCCATTACCCTAGGGTTTTTGGGGTGAGTCCAGTCATTGGTCTGTATGAAGAAAGTTACCATGCCCCCCAGTAAACCTCAGCAAGGGGCACACACTTACCGACGTTTACTCGCCTATGCCCGGCCGCACCTGTCCATTTTTGGTGTTGCGGTGCTGGGTTTTTTCCTGTTTTCCATCATGGGCGTCAGCCTGATCGCTGTTACGGAGCTGCTGTTAGATGCGGTTGGCGCTGGTATCCAGGAAAGCAGAGGTTTTCTGTCGAAATATGTCGCCTCCTATTATCCCGATGGAGTGATGCCACAAGAGACTGCGCGCTGGCTGGTACCTCTGGCCATGTTGATCATTATTCTGCTGCGCGCGATTGGTAATTTTGTTGGCAGTTATGGTCTCGCCTATGTGGGTCGTGCGGTTATTCACCAGTTGCGGTCCCAGTTATTTGAAAAAATTGGTCAGCTGCCCAGCGCCTATTTTGATCGTTACACCGGCGCCTACCTGATTTCCAAAGTCTCATACAATGTTGAGCAGGTCACCAACTCCATCACCAAAGCGGTCAAGGTTCTATTTCGCGAGACCTTCACGACCGTTGCGCTGCTGGCTTACTTATTGCTGGTGAACTGGAAACTGACATTAACCTTTTTCCTGTTCGCCCCCTTGATTGCCCTTATTGTGCGTACCGTGGGCAAGCGATTCCGTAAATTGAGCCACCGTATCCAAAACTCCATGGGCGATGTCACCCATGTTACCCAGGAGGCCATTAATGGTTATCAGGTGGTGCGGATGTACGGCGGTCAAGGATATGAAAATTCACGCTTTGAATCGGCTAGTGACAATAACCGCCGGCAATTTATGAAATTGGTGGTGGCTAATAACGCCAGTGTGTCGGTGATTCAAATTCTGGTTGGCCTGTCTACCGCCACCATCGTGTGGTTGGCATTGGCACCGGGCATGGTGGAATCCATGACTGCCGGTGTTTTCGCCGCTTACATCGGTGCCGCTGCCTCTTTGGCCAAGCCGGTGCGCAGCCTTTCAGAAGTCTTTGCGGACATTCAGAAGGGGATCGCCGCGGCAGAAAGTATTTTCGAGGTAATGGATACGCCCAGTGAACCGGAGGGTGGCCGTGAGGCACTGCCCAAACCCGTGCGAGGTGCGGTTACTTTTGAGTCTCTTGATTTCAGTTACGATAAGGCCGCTCCCCAGGTACTTTCGAATATCAGCTTCTCGGTAGAGCCGGGCGAGACGGTTGCGCTGGTCGGCGCCTCGGGCTCCGGTAAAACAACCCTAGCAAGTTTGCTCGCTCGCTTTTATGAGCCTACCGGGGGGCGCATCCTGATTGATGGGGTCGATATTTCAACGGTTCCACTGCAAGAGCTGCGCCGACATATCAGCATGGTGTCGCAAAATATTGTGCTGTTTAACGATAGCGTCTTTCGCAATATTGCTTATGGCGAGCTGGAAGGTGCCCCGAAAGAGAACGTCTTGCGGGCTGTGGAGTTAGCGCATGCAACAAGCTTTATCGAAGAGTTGCCACAGGGTTTGGAAACTGTATTGGGCGACAACGCCCAGATGCTTTCCGGAGGCCAGCGACAGCGCCTGTCGATAGCTCGGGCGCTGTTGAAAGATGCGCCGGTACTGATTCTCGATGAAGCCACCTCGGCTCTGGATAATGAATCCGAGCGCCATATTCAGTCGGCTCTAACGGAAGTCATGAAGAACCGCACTACTTTTGTGATCGCCCATCGCCTCAGTACTATTGAGAACGCCGATCGCATTCTGGTTATGGAGAAAGGGCACATCGTAGAGAGTGGCAGGCACAGCGAGTTGCTCGCCCGTGGTGGGCGTTATGCAACCTTATTACAACAGCAGACAATGGGTTAGGGCACTGGATGTCACTGGAAGACTGGTTTAACAAACGCTGGTATAAGAAAGACGGCACAAGCCCTACTTTATCTCTGCTTACGCCTTTAGAGATGCTCTATAGCGGTGTGAGTAAGCGGCGCAGGGTAATCAGTTCCCGGACGCCTCCAGAACCTTTGCCGGTTCCCGTCATTGTTGTAGGTAATATTACTGTCGGTGGCGCCGGTAAGACGCCGCTGGTGGCAGAGTTGGCGCGTTGGCTAAAAGAGCGGGGCAAAAATCCCGGGATTGTCAGCCGCGGCTATGGTGGCCGTGCAGAGCAATATCCCTATCAGGTAACGGCTCAATCACACCCTTTGGAATCCGGTGATGAACCGCTGATGTTGCACTTGATCACTGGGGTACCGGTGATGGTTTCCCCCAATCGTAGCGAAGCGGCGAGGGCACTGATCGATTACCACCAGTGCGATGTCATCCTCTCTGATGATGGGCTGCAGCACTATAGCCTCTGGCGTAGCCTGGAAATATGTGTGGTGGATGGCAGTCGAGGCCTCGGCAATGGCCACATGCTTCCGCGAGGCCCGCTGCGTGAACCGGCCAGCCGCCTAGAGAATGTCGACTTGGTGGTGAGTAATGGTGAGCCCGAAGCCAGGGTCAAGCAGCAGTGCGGGGCCCTGCTGGAATACCAGATGACCCTGGAACCCTCTTGCTGGCATCAGTTTAACCTCGATCAGACTTCCACATTGCGTTTAACTTCCGGTCCTGAGCCTGGCCCCTGTCACGGGGTGGCGGCGATCGGGAATCCCCAGCGGTTTTTCCGCGAATTACAGCGTATGGGCTTCAAGGTGATGGAGCAGTCCTTCGCGGACCACCACCAGTTTAGCCCCCAGGAGCTGCACTTCGATGGCGAGACCCCAGTGATTATGACGATGAAAGATGCGGTAAAGTGCCGCGATTTCTGGGAGAGCCACTGGTGGGCGTTGGAAGTGCGCGCCAAATTGCCTGATCTTTTCTATCAAAAGGTGCACCAGCACCTGCAACAGTTTTCTTGAGATGAAAAATAAACATTCATTTGATGTCATTATCCCCGCTCGCTTTGGCTCCAGCCGTCTGCCGGGCAAGCCCCTGGCAGATATTGCTGGGAAACCGATGATCCAGCATGTCTTTGAGCGGGCCAGCGAGAGCGATGCCGAGCGGGTGATCATCGCTACTGATGATATGCGAGTAGCGGAAGCGGTCCGCGGCTTTGGTGGCGAGGTGTGCATGACCTCTGCCGATCATGCATCGGGCACCGACCGCTTGCAGGAAGTAGCCAATAACCTCGGTTTGGCAAGTGATCGTATCCTAGTTAATGTACAGGGTGATGAGCCATTGATTCCCGCACAAGTGATCAACCAGGTGGCTGCAAACCTAGCAGGAAATAACCACGCCGGCGTTGCGACTTTGTGCGAACCTATTCTTACCGTGGAAGATTTCCGCAACCCCAATATTGTTAAGGTAGTCGCTGCGGAATCCGGATTGGCCCGCTATTTCTCCCGCGCACCCATACCTTGGCCCCGCGATGCCTTTGCTATTCACGCCAATGAGCTCCCACAAGGGCTGGAACCACGCAGGCATATTGGTATCTATGCTTATCGAGTAGCGCTTTTACAGAGTTTTGTAACTTGGCCGGTGGCTCCTTTAGAGCAGTTTGAGGCTTTGGAACAGCTGCGCTTTTTATATCACGATGAAAATATTCATGTGGCTGATGCCTGTGCGGAGGTGCCTGGTGGCGTAGACACTGAGCAGGATCTCCAGCGTATGCGCGAGCTTCTCGGTTAAGAAATTACTTTCATGATAGAAACCGATATCGACCTGCAACCCCACAATACACTGGCAATCTCGGCACGCAGTGCCCATTTTGCCAGAGTCCGCAGCCTGGATGAGCTGCGTGAGGCTCTGGCCTTTGCCCGGGCAAAGAAGCTACCGATTTTGCCCCTGGGTGGTGGTAGTAATATTGTGTTGACCGGGGATTTCCCCGGCCTGGTTATCCAGGTGGATTTGCGCGGTCTGTCTTTGCAGGCCAGAACGAATAGCCATTCTATTGAAGCTGCTGCTGGAGAAAACTGGCACCAGTTGGTTATGACTACAGTAAACAATGGCATCGGTGGACTTGAAAATCTTGCGTTGATTCCCGGTAAGATCGGTGCGGCACCGATTCAAAATATTGGTGCTTATGGTATCGAGTTATGCGATCGTTTTGTGAGCTTGCAGGCCATGGAGATTGCCACTGGTGAACTGCATGATTTTGACAAAGACGATTGCGGCTTTGCCTATCGGGACAGTGTTTTTAAGGGACGCCTACGGGATCAGTATATTATTACCCAGGTGAACCTACAGTTGCCCCAAGAATGGCTACCGCGAGTAGACTACCCGGCACTACGCCAATATATGGCTGAGCACAGCTGGGATATCGACAACCTCACTCCGATTCAGGTTGCGCAAGCAGTTATAGATATCCGCAGTAGCAAACTTCCTTTGCCCGATCAAATCCCTAATGCCGGTAGTTTTTTCAAAAACCCGCTAGTGGATTCGGATCTCTATCAGAATTTGAAAGCCGAACACCCCGATCTAGTTGCTTATGCAGCGGGTGAGCATTGGAAGCTCGCTGCGGGTTGGTTGATCGATAGAGCTGGCTGGCGCGGTTTGCGACGGAGTGCTGTTGGTGTGCACGAACGCCAGGCATTGGTGCTGATTAATCCCGGTAGGGGGGCTGGAGGTGAATTAGTTCAACTTGCCCACGACATTGCTGAGGATATTCACACAAAATTTGGTGTTTCTCTCGAGCCTGAACCGCGTTTTTACCCTTAAGGCTTAGTGAACCCGGGTTGGGTTTTCTGAGTGCAGAGTTATGTAGTTCCCTCCGCCCTGCAAGCTTCATAGGCAGGTCTTTATGCTGATTTCTGTGTATCATAGTGTTATAACTTAAAGAAATTAAAAAATTTTCATATATTTCTAAAAAACTAAAAAGAATTTTATTTTTTTTAAGTCTCATCTTTTCGCAGCTAGTGCGGAACGGCTCTACTTGAGCGCAGGAAGATTACTTGGTACGTTTTTAAGCTATAATTAATCGCTATATAGAGACCAAGATCCTGCGGTGAAACAACCATTCAGCAGCATTTGAAACGGTGGTTTCGCTTTGCAGTAGCGTTTTTGTCTGGTATGTTTCGACTGGATTCTTGGGGTGGATCTACACGGGGTAGTTTCTCCGTGAGTAAAAAGAAGAACGCAGTTCAAAGAGCACGCGCGAGGGGATTGTACGCTGCGTAGCCACTGCACTTATCCGTAGTTGGGGATAGCTTGATCAAAGTCTTAGTGGTGGATGATCACGATCTTGTGCGAATGGGGATTTCGCGCATGTTAAGTGACGTCGAGGATATAGAAGTTGTTGGCGAGGCGAATTGTGGCGAAGAAGCGCTGGAATTCGTGCGCGAGGCTGCGGTCGATGTCATCCTGATGGATGTAAAAATGCCTGGGATGGGTGGTTTGGAGGCTACTCGAAAGCTGCTTAACCGCTGCCCGCAAGTGAAAGTGGTTGCTGTTAGTGCGCTGGATGACGATCTGTTTCCCGGTCGCCTTATGCAGGCCGGTGCTATGGGCTACGTAACTAAGGGCGCTGACCTCGAAGAAATGGTGCGTGCAATCCACACCGTCATGAACGGTGGGGTTTTTATCAGCAACTCCATGGCCACTAAAATGGCTCTGCGCAATGTCTCTGGTCAGTCGGACAGCCTTTCTCCCTTTGAAAAACTTTCCAAGCGCGAATTGCAAACCGCCGATATGATTGTGAATGGTTCAAAAGTCGCTGAGATAGCCAAGTCGCTTTCGGTTAGCCCAAAAACTGTCAATAGCTATCGTTATCGGATTTTTGAGAAGCTGAATATTAATAGTGATGTGGAGCTGACCCTGCTCGCCGTCAAATACCAAATACTCGACCCCGAAGCGGCACTCTAAAGATCGGTGTGTTCACTGAAATTGCAAGACCGGTTGTCAGATGTTCGATAGCAAGCGTTTTCTCTCTACGGTTACCCGCAAGCCCGGCGTCTATCAAATGTTTGATGCCGATAACCATATTCTCTATGTGGGTAAGGCGAAGAATTTACGCAACCGGCTTACAAGTTATTTTCGAAGTTCCGGGCTCACCGCCAAGACCATGGCGCTGGTGCAGAAGATTTGTAATATTGAGGTAACTGTTACCCGCAGTGAAACGGAGGCTCTGGTGCTGGAACAGAGCCTGATCAAGTCCCAGCGACCGCCTTACAATGTGATGCTGAAAGATGATAAGGGTTATCCTTACATCTTCCTTTCCAGTGTTGATACCTTTCCTCGTATCGCACTGCATCGTGGGGCAAAGCGGAAAAAAGGCCGCTACTTTGGCCCTTTTCCCAATGCTTCCTCCGTGCGCGACAGCCTGAACTTTTTGCAAAAGACCTTTCGTATTCGCTCCTGTGAAGACAGCGTTTTCCGCAACCGTTCCAGACCCTGCCTGCAATATCAGATTGAGCGCTGCACGGCCCCCTGCGTGGACTTTATTAGCCCGGAAGAATACCGTCAGGACGTTCGTCATGCAGAAATGTTTCTTGCCGGTAAGAGCGACAACATAGTCCGCGAGCTAGCGGATCAGATGGATGAAGCCTCGAAGGCGCTGGAGTTTGAAAAGGCCGCTCGCTTGAGAGATCAAATATCCGCACTGCGACGCCTTCAGGCCCACCAAGTGGCGGAGGGGGATACGGGGGATGTAGATGTCCATGGTGTCGCTAGTGAGGGCGGTAGCTGCTGTGTACATGTACTTTTTATCCGCCAGGGGAGAATTCTTGGCAGTCGCAGCTACTTTCCCAGTGAACGCTTGGGTTTAAGCCATCCCGAATTACTCTCGGCTTTTGTCCCTCAATTTTACCTGGGGAGTCCACGGGAAATCCCTCGCGAAATTCTAGTATCGGAATCTATTGAGGATCTGGTGCCGCTGCAACAGGCCCTCAGTGCTCAAGCGGGGCGTGAAGTTGCGGTTACCTATAAGTTACGGGGCAAGCGCGCAACCTGGGTGGAAATGGCTCAGCAGGCGGCTCAGCAAAACTTGAGTAGCCGCACTGCGGCGCAGCAGAAGTTGTTCAGCCGTTTTGAAACACTTCAAGAAGTGCTTGGTCTTGAGCAATTGCCTGAACGCCTGGAATGTTTCGATATCAGTCACTCTTCTGGCGAGGCCACTGTTGCTTCTTGTGTCGTTTTTGATACTGGCGGCCCAGTTAAGTCAGACTACCGTCGTTTTAATATTGAAGGTATTCAGGCTGGAGATGATTACGCTGCAATGGGGCAGGCGCTTAAGCGCCGCTACACACGTCTGTCGGGAGGTGAAGGTAAGTTTCCCAATATCCTGTTAATTGACGGCGGTAAGGGACAGGTTAGCCAGGCGGTCGACACCCTTAACGGTCTTGGGGTCGTGGGCGTTCAGATTATCGGAGTGGCCAAGGGCACCACCCGTAAAGCGGGCTTTGAAACCTTGCACATTGTTTCCAGTAACAAAGAGTTGGTACTCTCCGCCGATTCTCCTGCGTTACACCTAATTCAACAGATTAGAGATGAGGCACACAGGTTCGCCATTACCGGCCACCGCGCAAGGCGTGACAAAAAGCGTAGGGAGTCTCCGCTGGAGGGGGTTGCAGGGGTGGGGCCAGCACGCAGGCGCGCACTGCTTCGCCATTTTGGTGGGTTGCAGGAAATCAAGAAGGCGACAGTAACTGAGATCGCGAGCGTAGAGGGGATCAGTCGTAAGCTCGCACAGGATATATACTCGGCACTTCACCATGAATAAAAGTGCAGGGCGAAGGCAGCGGATTTTTCTCCGGGTTTCCCAATGAGCGTTTCAATTTTCCTCATGGCTTGATAACGTACGCCTTCCGCAAGAATAGAGAAAAGCATGACACTCGCCAATCAACTTACACTGCTTCGCGTCGCACTGATACCTGTCTTGGTTTTGGTTTTCTATTTACCCTACAAATGGAGCTACATCGCTTCTGCGGTCATCTTTGCCGCTGCTGCAGCCACTGATTGGCTGGATGGCTATCTGGCAAGAAAACTCAATCAGAGTACGGCCTTTGGTGCTTTTCTCGATCCTGTTGCCGACAAGTTGATGGTGGCTACTGCGCTGGTGTTACTAGTGGGTCTTCATAAGAGTGCTTGGTTTACCGTGGCTGCAGCCATCATTATTTGCCGTGAAATTGCGGTATCGGGCTTGCGTGAGTGGATGGCTGAGTTGGGGCAACGCAGTAGTGTTGCTGTGTCTTATGTCGGTAAGATTAAAACAACGGCACAAATGGCAGCCATTATCGTATTACTGGCTTTCGATGTTCGTGATTTCCCTGTGATGGAAAGCCTGGGCTACTTGTTGCTGTATATAGCCGCTGCGCTTACTTTGTGGACTATGGTGATGTATCTGCGGGCGGCTTGGCCGGTTTTAATGGCGGATAACCACAAGTCGCCATAATTAAAATACGACTTCCCGGCGCTCCGTGCTATTTGCACGGAGCGTTGCTCTCTTTATTTCCCCCTTTACTTCCCCCTTCACTTTCCCCTCTCTATTTTTCCTCTTTCACCATTGATAGGATGGCAAATTCTCTGATGTGAAGAGTTTGTCACATAGATTTCTTAACTGCCGTTAGAAGCATCCTTTCCTCTTTATCTGTCTTCTACAGTGATGAACTGGGCTAACGGTTCTTCATGATGAGCTTAATTGCCCCAGTGCTCCACTGTGTCGAATTTTACTTAGTAGGTGGTGATTGGGTTGAGTGGTATTCCAATCGCGAGTGTGAAAAGCCGCTCGGTGCTCACATAGCGGCTACTTAAGGGTGAAGCCATTCGTTATTGAGATCACAGCGCATCCTTTGGTGGGTTCTAAAGGAGAGCCGACCCCGAATGTTATGCGCGGTGGCGTATTAGTCGCATGTGTTGACCTGGCGAAATTCTTTTAAATATAGGAAGGGGTAGCTTAAGGGTGAAGTGCATATTAAAAACACGCTCCATTTTGACTATTGGGCTATCAATCCTCTGTTATCACTTTGCACTTCACGCGGATGAACTTCCAAGAGGTAAGTTGCAGATTGAGTTGGAAAATGATGCTCCTTTCCAGACGGATCGGGACTATACCGGTGGCATCTTTATTCGTTGGAGTCCTGTTGCTAAACCTTACACCTTTCGGTTTGGTCAGGAGATTTACACTCCAGATCACCTTGGCAGATCAGAACCTATCCATAATGAACACCCTTATGCGGGGTGGACCTATCTTGGTGTCAACTACAAATACCTGTTATCTGATCAATGGTTGATCGATTTTACTCTCGATGCTGGAACCGTTGGCCCTAGGGCAGGTGCTCGAGAAACTCAGAAGTTAATGCATTGGATGGTCTCATCGTCGCCACCTGATGGATGGGGTTCACAGGTTTTCAATGAGTGGGGCCTGATGCCAGAGCTGAAGATGGGTTACCGTCTACTACAGGGAAGTCTGGGTGGAACAAGCTACCGGTTAGTCCCATACCTTCGGTGGAAAACAGGTAACATCGTAAGGGATTATGGTGCTGGGGTTCACCTGTTCTTCGGTAGCTTCTTGCCGACTTTCCGTGCAGTGTCTTTATTTTCGGAAAGAGAGCGATATTGGTATTTAAAGGCTGGACTGGAACATAAAACCGTCCAAAGAAATGTATTGATGGAAGGTAACTCAAAGGTAAAAAGTGGGACAAAAATCTTCAGTTATGGTGTGACTCCAGAGAGAGAGGTGACACTAACAAACCTTGGTGTTTTCTTTGGCCGTGGGACTTATGAGTTTGGTTTTGATATTAGGTATAACACAAAGCTCTATGTCTCCCAGAGGCTCCCAGATGAAGGTTTCCTGAGCCATAATGGAGCACCTATGGGCAACTTTGTAATGTCTGTGATTCTCACCAAGCAAATTTGAGTCTTATGCAAATGGGTGGGTAGATTCCCACCTTCGCATTATTTCCTTAAAAAATAGTAACCAACCTAGTGCCGATGACGTCATGAGGTTGCTGGTAAATTTTGTAGAAGGTTCACTGATACTGGTTCAGGCTAATGACCCCACTTCTATTTACTTTGATCGAGGGGAGTAGTGACTTGCTTAAGCCGATCTTTGCTTCCAGTTCATAAGGGATGGAGTCTTGGTTCAGGTTAATGAGGTCAACTGCTGCAAAGATAGAGCCTACCAAGCTGGCTGTTGCATCCACCGCAATGTCGTCCTGACCATAGGGAGCAATAGGCATAAGATTGTTTGACGTGCCGGTTAATACTTTATGCCCACCGAGCCGCAGGGTATAGAAAAGACCCGAAAGAGCCAGCTCGCTATTATTGGGATTGAAAACCCTAAGGTGAATTCGGAACCTCAGGTTGTTGCCGGCCTTTGCTGGCAGGGGTTGTACCGCAATAACTTCCACCTCGGGTTTTTGAAAATTTGGTGAGAGTGTCGCACAGCCGCTAACGCTAAAGAGCATTGCAATCAATAGCAATAGTGTGAGTCGGTAGTTTTTTTCCACTGTGATTCCCTAATCCTCTATCCACTTGTTTATTCACCGGTTAAGTTGGCTGGGTGAATATATTTTGATCATCTTGGGCGTATATTGCCAGTTGATCATTTATTACTCTACATAGCTCCTGACATACCACGACTTTATCGGTTATAACCACAACATTGGGCATCACTACTGATATCTGGAAATCATAATGAAGAAGTGGTTTTTAAGTTTGACAACACTGGCACTGGTATTGTTCGCAAGCTGGAAATGGTTTTTGATTCCAGGGGTTGAGCAAAAATTAAACAAGGTGGCCTCAGGTGGTTCCCTTGTGGTTTCAGAGCAAGCCAAGGCATTGCATAGTTCACTTGTTATTGGTGATTTGCATGCGGATAGTTTCCTCTGGGCTCGTGACCTATCAAAGGAGGCTGATTATGGTCATCTGGACCTGCCTAGGGCCCAACGGGGTAATCTTGGGATGCAGGTTTTTACTTCAGTCACCAAGTCTCCCCAGGACCAGAACTATAGCGAAAACTCTGCAGATGCTCGGGATAATATTACCCTGCTTGCGGTTGCGCAGGGGTGGCCGCCTAGAACCTGGGATAGTCTGCTTGAGAGAGCCCTTTACCACTCCGAGCGGGTAAGTGCTTTACAAAGATCCGCGCCTGAACAGTTCCATGTTGTTTATACCGCTGAAGATCTGCGTCAGGTTCTTAAGGGGAGGGAGCAGGGAGCTAATACTCTTGCGGCAATTCTTGGTATTGAAGGAGCCCATCCACTGGAAGGTGATTTGTCTAACATTGAACGCTTATATGATGCTGGTTTTCGGGTGATGGGGCTGCAACACTTTTTTGATAATGAGTTGGGTGGTTCATTGCATGGGCAAAATGGAGCAGGCTTGACGGCGTTTGGTCGCGCTGCCGTTCAGGAGATGGATCGCCGCTCCATGATTATTGATGTTGCTCACTCCTCTGAGTCTGTAGTGAAGGATGTGTTGATACTGAGTGAACGCCCTTTAATCGTTTCCCATACAGGGTTAAAAGGCAGCTGTAACTCACCGCGCAATATAAGCGATGACTTGATGCAAGAAATCGCTGAGCGGGGCGGGTTGATAGGCATCGGCTTTTGGACGGGAGCAGTATGCGATAACAGCCCAGGCAATATTGCCAAAACACTTCGTTATGCCATAGATCTGCTGGGAGTTGATCATGTTGCCCTTGGATCGGATTATGATGGCAGCGTTGAAGTTTCATTTGATGTTGGGGACCTGAATGTATTAACCACTGAAATGTTGAGGCAAGGATTTACAGAGCAGGAGATCCGCAAAGTCATGGGGGAGAATATGCGGGACTTTTTCCTGGACAATCTTCCTTGAGAGAGTTTCTGTTTACAGCTTTGAGTCTCATCAGGGCAGCGGAGACTATGCGGGCGATGGAGCGAATCAATAAAAACTTTGGGCAGGAGACTCTGTTTCTAGGTGCCGAATGCATTTAGAAAAAATCGAAGATACGGCAGGTTTGTAGTGGTCTAATACTTCCGGACACTTCGCTAAGATGGTAAAAACACCAAGCGAGGTGATGTATGACAACGAAAGGTACACGCCGGCAATTCAAGCCGGAGTTCAAGAAAGACGCCGTAGCCCTGGTCTCTGAGCAGGGGTATTCTATCTCTAAGGCCGCAGAGGCTGTAGGAACCACTGCCAACAATCTGCGACGCTGGATAAAAGAGCTGAAGCAGGAAGAGAGCGGAGAAAGGCTGGATGTCGGCGAGCGCGCAGAATTGGACCGGTTACGACGCGAAAACAAGCAGTTGCGGATGGAGAAAGAAATCCTAAAAAAGACCAGCGCCTTCTTTGCGAAAGAAATGAAGTAAAGTACAACTTTATTAAAGAACAGCAAGGCAGCTTTCCAGTTAGGACACTCTGCCGAGTGATGCAGGTAAATAAGAGTAGCTATTACGGGTGGTATCAGCGTAGTAATAGCTCAATAGATAGCCAGACATGGAATCTATGCCATCGTTTGAAGGCCTTATTTTCTGAATCTCGACAGAGTCTCGGAAGCCGTCGGTTAATGAAACTGTTACGTAAAGAAGGCTTTAAAATTGGTCGCTATCGTGTCCGCAAGCTAATGAAAAAGCTAGGTTTGAGAGTAAAACGCAAGAAGCGATTTACACTGACGACAGACAGCAAACACCAACTACCTACCGCGGAAAACCTTTTGAATAGGGAGTTCTCACCGAGTGTTATAAATCAAGTTTGGACTACTGATATCACGTACATCTGGACTGCACAGGGCTGGCTGTACTTGGCGGTAGTGATTGATCTCTATTCACGCAGGATTGTTGGTTGGCATCTAGATCGCCAGATGGAAACGGCCCTGGTAAGTCGTGCATTGATGATGGCTGTTAATTTGCGTACACCGCCAAAGGGTCTTCTACACCACTCTGATCGAGGCAGTCAGTATGCCAGCCATACCTACCAAGCGCTGTTGAAACAGCATGGTATGGTGTGCTCAATGAGCCGCAAGGGAAATTGTTGGGACAATGCACCCACTGAACGCTTTTTTAGCAGCCTAAAACGAGAATGGCTGACGGGAAATATCTATCCGGCAAGGGAAGATGCGATAGCCGATGTGAGGGCCTATATTGCTTATTACAACTCACGCAGGATACATTCATCACTGGAGTATATAACCCCTATCGAATTTGAAAAATGTGCTTAAAGAGGTGTCCGGTTAGACTTGACCACAACAGTTTTTACTTTCCCAGCCTATACCACTAAAAGGGACCTGACTATGGTGGCGACTTGAGTTTTTGTCTATAGAAGTTAAGGCCTCGCTCATTCTAATGCTTTTAGTAGCGAAGGTGAAAAACCACAGTCACTTGTTAAGCAGTACTGTTCGCTCGCAGATAACTAAAAAACAATATGGCTGACAACAAGAATCCAAATAAACCCATAATAACGAGAAGATGATCAATCCTAATAGCTAATACTCTAGCTAGTGGTACTACATTCCATGCTACCAATGAAAAATACAAGGTAACGATCGCCAAGCGCGATGCTCTTAGCAGAATTGCGATCAAGGCCAGTGGAGCAGCGATAAAGAGCAGAGCTAATGCTGGGGTAAATGGTGCGGATCCGAGAATGAAGGCCAATATAGCTAATGCCAACGCTATTGAGCCAAGTATTACCCCTATTTTCTTATGCTTAGTTATCTGACTCATTTGGCAGTTTGTTAAGCTATAACTGGAATACAGCGTTGGCTCTAATCAAGAAATGGGTTCCAGTTTAAATCCATAGTATTAACTTCTATATATGGGGCCGAAGTGTCGGTTCTAGCTGCTCTTTTTGCGGTGACAACATGTACCTGTTAGATTTTTGAGGCACCATAATACTCATACTTGGCTATGGTGATTTTTACACCTAGCTTATTTGAGATCAATTTAAACTGGTGTCCCACCGTTTCAGATGGCTCTTTCAAGAATAGCTGTGTAACCAAAGGTTCTTGAAGTTCACCATTTGCTGCAATATGTAAAGCGATATCGCGAGAAAATTCACGAAATTCATCGGTTTCGAAAGCCCAAGCATCCGAGCAGGCGAACTCTATCATTACGCCTATCCGATTCTGGTGATTATAGGTTTCAATAAATTTGGTCATGACGAATCCAATGCCGCAATATAGTGCGATTTATTTTGTATATTTTAAGCGCAATAATGGGAGTGCAGCGGCCGTGAAAAACATGCACAAAATAAGACATCGGATACATCGCTCTGTTGAGCGCTTCGGGATAAAAGTCAAATAACACGCCTTCCCTGACTCTCAACATACTTTCACTCCCAGAGAGAAGGGTCTTTATAATCCGGGTATGTAGCTGCTTTGACTGTGACTGTGCTGGCTTTTTAGTATTTTTGGCTTCCGCATTAACCCTATTTTTTAGATCAATTTGTACTTGAAGCAAGCCTGGCGCATACTTAAACGTAGCACCATTTTTTTTGGAGGGTTCAAATTTTTTCTCAGCAAAAAAGTAACTTTTTGCCTCAGGGTCTTAGGTAGAAAAATTAGCAGTGCTACCATCTCTAGCAAGTTCTATATCTGTGATATACATATACTTTTCTTCAGAATAGTGAAGCTTGAGAGTCGAACCAAAATCAGAAAAAGTCTGGTCAGCGACCGTTGCGCCCTAAAATACCATGCTAATAATTTCCTCGAGCTCATTAACTCTCATATATTCCACTCGTTGCTTATTTGATGCTTAACGTCACCATAGACGGCTGCTGGAGCAAAATGAACGAAGTCTGGTGTAGGCTGCGTTTTTTGCGGCCGTAATGAATTTGTTAGCTTTGTTATGGATTCGCTAGCACATCACACTTTGAATACTAGCGGCATTAGGCTAAAAATTAATCTTCCCATCTTTACCTAAAATTAAATCACTGAGCAACTGATCTTTTAACGATCGATTTTTCCGCTCTTTATCGATCTTTCTTTGCTCTAACATTTTAGCTCGAGGTGTCTTCCCTAGATCTTGGATAGCCCTATCGTTGCTAGGCATGTTTATATAGGAATCATCGGACCAAAGGTCAGCATGGAGAAGATCTTCTTGGCTCGCACATCCTGTCCCGCATGCAGCCATAAAAATGGCCATTATATAAATCAATTTATTTCTCATAATCCTCGGAAATCTACACGATTCATAACGCTGCCAGTAAGGGTGATCTTACTTGGCTTGTATGGTTGTTCTTGTCTGATACGGATGTTGAAAATCCTTTTTGCTAACGGGTAAATTGAGCCACACCTTCGGCGACCAACGGTTTACAAGCTTTTCTCACGCTGCCTTGAGGCCAATTTCAGCCATACATCTTTCCATTTTATGGCAAAGGCGAATTATTAAGCTGGTCAGCATTGAAGTCTAGCGGTTTCACTATTTTACGATATCAATTACAGGGCTAGGCTGGTTTTAAATGCTGTGATCAGGGGAGGGGCTCAGTAAGGACTGTAAAGTGATGTAAGGGGGAAGGGTAGCTATTTGTGAATCAACGAAAATCTTCTTGTCGCGAGAGATTGAAGATTGAAAGGGTTAGCGCTTCAGATGGAGTGCTCCATATTTGCACTAAAAGAAATATAGCCCATTGAAGCTAAATAAGTGTGTGGTGCCCGGGGCCGGACTTGAACCGGCACGGCCGTGAGGCCGGGAGATTTTAAGTCTCCTGTGTCTACCAATTCCACCACCCGGGCAGGTCCTTTGCGAGGGGGGATTTTAGCGCTTTTGCTCTTCCCGGAGTCCTCACTCTCAATGCAGTTCACAGGAGTCTGCAATGAAAAGGAAAAATGGAGGCTAGGGTCGGAATCGAACCGGCGTACACGGAGTTGCAGTCCGCTGCATGACCACTCTGCCACCTAGCCTTTGTTCCACATCTTGTGTGGATGAGAACGCTGCGAATTCTATCTGATAAATCTGAAAAATCCTAGCGTTTTCTTATACTTACGTGCACTTGGCTGCGTAAGAGGGCGCTATTCTATGGACTATCGAAGATTAGTCAAGCGTTGATTTCAACAAATTGTAAAAGTTGAGGAAAAAAGTCTGGAAAGTGCACGGATGACCTTCTGGCAATAGACGTAATAACTTTTAGTACTGCTGCAGATGAACCTATTTCCATTTGTTCTTAATTTATTTTGGGGGGTGCTGGAAATCCCTTGAGGGTGTTCGATACTGTCTTTATCTGGCTAACACGTCTCCCCCCCAAACGTGTTTTGTAATGCTGGTAGGGCACACCAGGATGGTACTTGCCCGTAGTGTAGCAAGGATGAAATCCTCCAAGTTTCACTCCTAATGGTCTTGGCCCTGACGCTCTCCCCCCCCGTCGTCAGGGCTTTTTTTTGCCTGGTCTTTGAGGATCTTGTTACTTTTAGAGGTTAGGTTCTCTAAGGTGAGAGTTTTCACCGGTCTACCTGCGGCCTGCTCCGATAGCTTTCTGAATCTCTCCAGGGTGACTTCTCCGCGGGTGCTCGCCAAGGCCCTCGCAACTTCATCAATACTGGCTTTTCCGTCGCTCGCCTCACGTATTTCTTTGTCTAGTTCAAGCATCACCCCCGCTGCACGGGCTGTAACCGGTCCTGAAGAGCGCTTCACCAATAGAGAGGGGGCCTTTTTACCCCAGCGTATAAGTTTGTCCATAGCTTCCTGGTAGCGGTCATCGCTAATGCCCCCAGTCCTTCTCAAGATTTCGAGAGAGTAAAATTCAGCGATACCTTCAACAATCCAATCGCTCTGGTCGTCACCATGAATACCTGTACCGACATGTATGAGTTCATGGATCATGCTGCTGGTACGGTTTCCGCTGATCAATGGTCGATCGGCATGCATAAATAATGAGCGTGTACCTGAGAGACCGCCACGCCACATAGGATCATCGGCAGTGACGATCAATAAATGATCCGGGAAGAGCGGGAAAATTTTCTTTAGCTCCGGTAGGTTCCAATTGAGAAAGGCGAGCACATCCTGGCGACGAATGTTTTGACCCTTCGGGCCGGAGATTCTGGTATCGGTGCCGGATATATAATCTTGGCGGCTGCCAATCTTGCCAACAATCATCCACCCCTTGGGCCTTACGAAGCGTCGGTTGGGGTCTGATATCTGATAGAGGCCATCTTCGATTTCAGGGTAGGGGAGGGCTGAAGACCAGCCTTCAGGCATCACCAATTTCAGGCGGGTATCTGACGAACGCCCGCTACTAGTTGCAGAAATTGGCGCAATTAATTTATCACTACGGAGAATCGCCCAGTCTTTGGTGATGCGAGAGTCATAGCCACCATTTTTCCTTTGATTGTCGATGACAAAGCTGTAACTGAGTTTTGACTCGTTGCCCTCAGTTCGCCATATCGCTTTATCGCCTTTCTCCTGTAGATCTTGTGTACTTTTCAGGTCTTTATAGCGCCCCGATGATAGGTTAAGGACAAGCTTGCTAGGTATGTCTTCCCCTTTTAAGGCTAACTCGACTCGGGCTAGCTTGGTTTCAGGGTCAATTATTGCTGTGTACAGAAGCTCATAAGCCCTGGCAGCAGGAGTGAGAAGTAGAGCGAGCAGAGAAAAGGAGAAGAGTCTTATAAGCATCATTATCTGGCAGAGTATCCAACAAGTGTCAATTTGGACAATGTTTAAGCCTACAGGTGCCGGCATGTCGCCATCAAGCAAATGGGTCACATCGACTCATAATGCAGGATCACTGGTATAGGCGGGATGAGGAATGAAATAGGGCTTTATGACTATTAAGCCATAAAATAAATACACTTATAAAGCCGTTATCATCTTTCTTTTATCTATTTTGAACACCCATCGGTTAATAAGGGTTGGAGGTTGGGAGCGTGAAGCCTCTCTGTAGATAGGAGAGCAAGTTCGCCATCGCGAACCTGCAATCTGAGAGAGAGAGGTGGGTTTTAGGTCGAAAATTAAGCGATATTGTAAAGAGGGGTCACATAAATTAGTGACCCCTGCTTATCTAGGCTACCAAAAGCGAATCGATCGCGGGTCCACAAAAGGCGCACCATAAGGGCCAAAGGCAAAACCATCCGGGAAGGTACCCATCACTGGCTGCTGGGGAGGTATTGACCGGACATCCGCCCCGTAATAGGCGTTGGGAACAAATTGGCCAGACCAATTGGTTGCAGCACCTGAAAAACCCTGCATGGGGGCAACGGTAAATCCAGTGTAGGGAGATGCTTGAGGGCCTGTAGTCTGAGCTGAGGATACTCCCACACTTTCACCTGCGGCCATTTCTTTGGCTGATTCAAATACCGTATCGACCCCAAAGAGCTTGGGAACACCTGCCCCAATTCTTTCTGCTCCCAGATTCAAAGGCGATGTCAGAGATCGGATCAGTTGGAAAAGTCCGGTAATGCGTGTGGCATCGCGCTGCCTTAAAGAAGCTTTGAATAGTGGGTGATGGGCAAGTAGCAGGGCAGCAAGACCAGTGATATGAGGTGCCGCCATGGATGTACCAGACTGCACATCAAAACCTTTATCGGGTACTGCCGATACAATGCCGACTCCAGGGGCTGCAACAGATATTTCCGGTCCATGACAACCAAATGTGGGCAAGAAAACACCATCGGCGGTTACCGTTGATGCGATAACCGTTTGTGCATCCCAGGAATCTCTTGGAAACTCATTAAGCATTCCTATTGCCCCCACCGCCATCACGTTAGGGGACCTTGCCGGATACTGCACAGGGCCACCGGAATTGCCAGCGGCAACAATACAAGCGATTCCATGTTGAACGGCATCTTCAATTTGCTGCTCAACCGCATCTGAAGAATCTGAGCTCCCCAAACTCATATTGACAACATCAACGCCAATTTCGATGCAGTGGGCAAGGGCATCAATCAGGCTGCTAAATTGGCCTCCCGGGAAGACCTTGAATACATAAATTTCTGCTTCTGGTGCAAAGCCGCGAATAGCATCTGTCCCGGATGGCTGGCCAGCAATAATGCCTGCGCAGTGCGTTCCATGGCCTACGATATCTTCCGCCCAACTTTTAGTATCATAATTGTTGGTAACGTCAACACCATTTTTTAGGTGTGAAAGGATCGGATGCTGGTTGTCCGCACCTGAGTCAATAATGGCGATTTTTATTCCCTTGCCCGTATATTCATCAGGTAGTTGATCCAAGCCCATGAATTTTTGCCCCCAACCATAGGGCGTATTATTGGGGAAACTTGGAATTGCCTCGCTGAGCGAGTGCAACTTAACCAGGTTTACTCCTGTCAATGACAGCGACGGGCAGCGAATGTATTTATTCCAGAAGTCTTTTGCGGGACGGATGAGTAGGGACTTAATCTGGGCCCCACCACTTTGGGCAAAAATATTCAGTGCCACTTCACCCTTATTATTGGTCACTCCCTCTTGTGGAAATCCTGCGCTTTCTACAATAACCTGCGCATCCCGAATGGGTTCGCCTTTTGAGCCGACAACCCGAAGTCGAACTTGTTGTGCCTTAGCGTGATACTCGCGTAGGAGGCCGGGTTGCTGGGCAAAAATTGCGGTGAAGCTGGGAGAAAAGTTTGCCTGCCCATAGGAAAGTAGTGAATCCAACTCCACTGCAACATTAGGTGGAGCTGTTTGGTAGAGTGTTGCGGCAGCGTCAACATCCATGCGTACTTTATAGATGTTTGTTGCTTCATCAGCGGTTGAAAGTGTTTTTAACTTTCTTCCAGGTCTGATTTCACGAAGTACTTCACAACCTAGTTGCTTTGCAATGTATGAGATTACATTGTGCATCGACCCCGCGCTTAATGGTTGTATACCCATGGACTTCGCAATTTGACTTCTACGGGGTGAAATAAGTAACTCTACCTTTTCTGCAACCTCGACCGAAGTTTCTCCTGCGGCCTTTTCTTGTCGGGATTCAGTCATGTTTATGTTCCTTCGCTTTCAGTGCGGTACTGTTTGTCAGCGTGTACTTAGAGTCTGAAAGTAATGAGTCGATAAGGTATTCATTATTAATTGATTGGCTGGATAGGGCTGTCTGGGTCAATAATCACTTTACCGCCTAACTTCTTCTTCAGGTTTTCAATAGCATCTGGGGTGGCCCGAAGAGTGACATTACTTTTGCGTAAAATGACCTCTTTCACATCTGGGCAATTTTCTGCCTCCCTAGCCAATTCTTCCAGCTCAATCGTTGTAGCTAATGCCTTGCGATTTGGGACAGCCACATACTGCTCAAATTTCTTCATTATTTTTCTCTAAACTCTTTGTTCCAAAATGATATAGAAGTCAGCTATACAAAAAATATGGTCAAATCTCTGAAAAGAAATATTAACCTCATTAAAAAAGTGGCGGATTACCCGCCACTTATAGTCCTATACGATCAGTGTAAATATGATTGTTGTTGGAATGCTGAATTAGGTTGTTGCATGGCCTGGAATGGGTAGGGCTGGCCAATGCCGCCAAAGTTTTGAAACCCCTGGTAATGTTGCTGCGGAATCATCTGAAAAGGGGTTGGTTGACCGAATCCTCCAGCAGGATTCATCATCTGGTTTGGGAAGCCGCCAAATTGTTCTTGAGTTTGGTGTAAAGGCGAAAACTGACCTTGTAGGCTGTTTAAGTAGGGTTGTGTCGCTAACTGTTGAGCTAACTGCGGTAATGCTTGAAATGGCAGTAACTGACCTAAGCGTGCCACATTATTCAGAAATTGGCCTTGTTGGCCGCCAATGTAGTTACCAATAGCAGGTGCCGCACGACTTATCAGCTCACCAAGGAGGCCCTGGGGAGAGAACTGGGGTGCAGCTTGGTAGGGTAGAAGCTGGCTGAGGTTATTCTCTATGTTGTTGAATTGGCCCTGAGGACCGCCCATATATCCCCCAAATTGTTGCATTGCGCGATTAATTATCTCCCCGAGATAATTTTGTGGCGCCATCTGCTGTGCGAATTGTGGGTGAATTTGTGGCAGCGCCTGAAAAGGAAGTAACTGGCCCAGTCCGCCAAGAGAATTAATCAGTTGGCCTTGAGGTCCGCCAACGATTCCACCAATTATTGGTGCTGCACGGCTAACAATATCGCCCAGGAACCCTTGTGGGTTCATCTGTGGTGCAGCTTGGTAAGGTGATTGGTTGGAAAATCCGGCAACTGTATTAATCGGTGAGGTTGCGTAGCTGAGCGGTTGTCCAAAATTTCCTTGTCCGTAAGCATATGGTTGGTACATGAACGTACTCCTTAAGTAGGCCTTTATCGATATAAAAATCTATCGTCCGGGTATTTCATTGTTTCTGGGGTGAGAATATTGAGATTTAAAAATCTCATTTACAGTTCAGCCGGCCGGAAATAAATCAGGTGCCAATTATCGGGGTAATGCTTTAGGTGTCAGTTATCCATCCGGCTGAGCAGAGTATAGAGAAGCTTTGGTGTTGTGCAGGAAAAGTTTGAGAAATTTTCTTGGGAAAAATGGGGCGTAAAAATTCTTTATTATTTATCGAAAATGTAACGAATTTTGCCTGATAATACCCTCTTGTTTTCTAAGTGATGGCGCTCCCGGTAGGTTGCAAGTAATTTCTTGTTTTTTGCTGTTGGTTGATGAGGTGGAATGTTTTTAAGTGCTAAATTTTCTTGATTTTGAAATCTGACAGCAGGGCGTAAAAATCACTAATAATGATTCCTTTGAACACCATCTATTTTGGCAATGTTTACATAATCAGCTTGATTTTCATCAAAGCAGTAATGGTGCGGCTCCATGATTTGAGATGCCCTCATTACGGGGGGCAAAAATTTTACATTATGGGGTTCAGGTGTTTTTGGTTTACGGCAGTTCTGATTTGAACTGCTCTGAGTGATGCCTCGTCATTACCCTCGAGGTTCAATCTTAGATTCTGATTTACTTGAGGCCGCTAGCTTTGATTAAAAGGAATAGGGGTTTTGTTAAATAGAAGGCTAGGTCAGCAGGGCAGGCCTTGTAGTGACGTCAATGATTATAGTGCGATGCCTCAGGTGGGATAGACTCACTCTCAATCGCAGATTTTGATGAACTTAACAAGTTGCTTTGCTCACTCCATGTGTACTGGGCCCCGTCCAATTGTACTGGCAGCTACATCAGAATTACCGATACAATCTATGTTAAAAGTATACACTTAAAAGGTCGTTATCATAATATTTGTTTTATTTTTAGAACAACTCGGGATGTTAATCAGTGGAGGGGGGAGGCTAGAGTATCGGTGCGCTCCAGCATGCTGACTTTTACCGAAGAGTTAGTGGGCTGGAGTGTTGCTCTGGGGGGGGGATAATCGCGCAGGGGTATGCTTTGTATAAATTCCAGGCATGAAAAAACCCGCTAAAAGCGGGTTTTTAAATCTGGTCGGTGAGAGAGGATTCGAACCTCCGACCCCTTCGTCCCGAACGAAGTGCGCTACCAGGCTGCGCTACTCACCGACTTATTGGTTTCGCTTCACTAGCGAAGTGGGCGGCATTATAGCAGCCAATTTTGCACTGTAAACCATTGATTTAACTTTTAATTTGCCGAATCAGGCCCTCTTGTGCGGTGGAGGCTACCAGTACGCCATCGCGGGTATAGATCTGTCCGCGGGTAAATCCGCGCGCGCCACAGGCAGAGGGACTGTCGGTGACATACAAGAGCCATTGATCGAGACGGAAATTGCGGTGAAACCACATGGCGTGGTCAACACTGGCCGGCATCAGATGTGGGTCGAACAGAGAGATGTCGTGGGGCTGTAGGGAGGTGCCCAAAAGCCCCATGTCAGAGGCATAACAAAGCGCCGCCCTGTGCTCAATGGGGTCATCAGACATTTCACCTTCTGCACGAAGCCAGAACATACACTTGGCCTCACGGGTTTCGGCGCCAAAGTAGCTCTGCGGGTCTATCGGGCGAAAATCGATCATATAGCGGCGCTGGTCATATTGCGGGCTGACAAGGCCAGCCTCCAAAGCCAGTTGCTGAGTGTTCTTCAGGCCTTCTGGGTCGGGAATACCTTCAGTGGGCATATCGGCCTGGTGGTCAAAGCCGGGTTCCTGGATTTGAAAAGAGGCAGACATATTAAAGATCGCGCGTCCGCGTTGCTTGGCAACTACGCGGCGGGTGGTGAAGCTGCCTCCGTCGCGGATTGGGTCCACCTCGTAAATAACCGGAAGCTCACTGGAGCCAGGGCGCAGAAAGTAGGCATGCAAGGAATGAGGCAGGCGATCTTCAACAGTACGGGCAGCGGCCATTAAGGCTTGGCCAAGTACTTGGCCTCCAAAAAGTACTTTTCGATAATTTTCGACGTGGTGGCGGCTGCGAAAGAGGTGGCGATCCAACTCTTCGACGTCGAGAAGTTTGCTCAGCTTTTCCAACATGGACGACTCTACCTGTTACCTATTAGTGATAGTCGGGTTTGACTGGGCTGGTATCGCAGGTCTGCCCAGAAGGGTGATAATAACAGCAGATGACGTAAAGACCATTATCGGTCACTAATTTCAGTACCAGTTTCCAAGTGGCTGATGGTTCACCACTCTCGAATACTTTGTGCTAGTGGTGAGAGGTCTATCACAACCTAATCGGCCACAGGCAGGGGCCCGAACTGTCGCAATAGGGTAAAAATTAGGCGGCGCGATCCCTATTTGGGCGTATTTTCTAGGCTAATTTCCCGATTCTCTTTTCCAAGCGACTCGAATTGCCTATCATTCATGAATGAATAGTCAATTTCAGTCCCCAACATTACGGGCAGAGAAGGTCGGAAGTATGGATAAGGCAAAAGAGAAGGTTCAGAGGTTTCGCGCGCGAGAGCAGCGCATCCTGGATGCGGCTCTGGAGCTTCTGCTGGAGCATGGTGAAGAAAAGGTCACGGTCGAGCAGATTGCTGAGCGTGTAGATATCGGCAAAGGCACTATCTATAAGCACTTTATATCTAAAACTGAAATCTATATGCGCTTGCTGATGGACTATGAAAAGTCCCTGGCAGAACGCCTTAAGGTTGCGGTTGAGAATGCGGAGAAAGGTGATATCACCGCACCCGCTCGTGCTTACTTTGAATCCCGTATGGCCGATCCCGGCAAGGATCGCCTATTTCAGCGCTTGGAAGAGAAGATTATCTCTCTTAACCTGGCCCCAGAGATGATTTCAGAATTACACGCTATCCGAAACTCCAACACTTCGGCCTTGAACCGCGTGTTTGAGCGCCGGATAGAGCAGGGCATGCTGAAGAAGGTGCCTGCGTATTATTACTATTCAACCTACTGGGCTCTAGTCCAGGGCGCCGTTGAACTCTACCACTCCAAATCCTTTGCCGATGTGATCGAAGATCGTGAGGGGTTGATGGAGTTCATTATGGATGTGGGGGTACATATTGGTGACACCTCGCAGCGCAAACCTGTGGAGAGTGGCCACTCTGGCGACACTGCGGGGTCCTCCTTTGGCTGAGCCACTTTTTCAGCAACTGCAGAAGTTGCAAGAGGAGTTCCACGGGCACCCTCCGGTTGACCGGTGGGACCCGGACTTCTGTGGCGACATGGATATGGTGATCAAAAGTGATGGCCGTTGGATCCATGAAGGTACCGAGATTCGCCGGCAGCCACTGGTGAAGTTATTTGCCAGCATCTTGAAAAGAGAAGGGGACGAGTACTTTTTGGTCACCCCTGTCGAAAAGCTACGGATACAGGTCGAGGATGTCCCTTTTGTAGCCACTCAGGTTGCGCGCAGCACCTCAGAGAGTGAAGATCAGCGGCTGTTATTTACCACGAGTCTGGGCGATGTTATCGAGCTGAATAAAGATAGCAATTGGCAGCTGCAAGAATTCGGCACACCTCCGCAGCCAGTCCCCTACGTGGAAGCCCGAAATGGCCTAATGGCTAGGGTTTCCCGTGATGTCTTCTACCAGCTAGTAGATTGGGCAGAAGAGAGAAGGCTGGGCGAAAATGGCTCTGGACAGCTGTTTATACGCAGTGCGGGTGGCGAATTTCTTTTGGGTTCATATTAACAAACGCCCTTTTCTAAACCTGGGGTTGTTTTCTATTCCCCCAGGTTTATCTAACTACTTAGATAAGCCTCTCTTGAAATTGCCTTTAACGTAACTTCTGCCTAGATTCATAACTTTCCACATCTCTTTTATGTCTTTGAAGTCTTGTGCAAATTGGCAAGATTTACTGGCTTTTATATTTCTTTCATTTTTCTGAAAGCGTTTGTAAATCCAAGGGAAATAAAAAATACCATTAAATGTAAACTTCCAGTCTCTATTGCAAAAATTACTGAAAATATATAAAAAGTTAACAAATTCGCAACACGCCGTTTCTACACTCCCCTCCGTCCTATTTGCTTAGGCGTAAAAACAAACATAGTGTTCAGGCAGTCAATTATTTGATTTCAAGTTTTTACCTGCAAGTAAAAACTGTGATCAATATTCATAGACTGCTCATATTTTGGATATTAATTCCTTTAGGGGGGAGTATGAAGCGTATACAAAATCGAGTTGTCCTGGCTGCCGTAATTACGGCTTTATTGGCGGGTTGTGATGGTGGTGGTGTCAGCGTCGAGCCTAAGACCGTGGATAATTCAGTCGATAACTCTGTTGATAATTCTGGAAGCGGTTCTTCAGAAAATCCCTGTGCAATGATCGAAAGCTCTGGCGTGCAAGGTACCTACGAGAGTGGTAACTGTCGATATGGAACCGATTTTGTTTCTGCATCCAATCCTTTAACTGAAGATTTATACCTCCCGGCTCTTTCAGAAGGTGGAGCTCATATTTTTGATGGTAGTCTTTTCGTTGGTGAAAATTTCTCTAGTGATGCCGACTTACAGGCCGCTGGTATCGCCAAGGGTGGAGATGGCGTGAAGCTGGAGATACAGGCTGGGACAACCGTTGCGTTCAAGGATAACTCGGCTTTTATGGTCGTGAATCGTGGCTCGCAAGTTTTTGCCCGTGGTACTGAATCCGCACCAATTACTTTCACCTCCGAAACGGATGTTCGCGGCACTGTAACTGCTGATGCAGTATCCCAGTGGGGTGGAATGGTTATCAATGGTTTTGGTGTCACCAATAAATGTAAATATAAAGGCTCTATTGACGGCGGAGATTTGGACCTGGAGGGAGAATGTCATGTTGCTGCCGAGGGGTCTACTGACGATAACACTTCATACTACGGTGGTGATAACAATGCGGATAACTCTGGTGAGCTTTCCTATGTCGTCGTAAAACATACTGGAGCTTTGGTCGCTAGTGGTGATGAACTCAATGGTATCTCATTTGATGCGGTTGGGAGTGGGACTGTGGTAAACAATTTGCAGGCTTATTCCACTTTTGATGATGGGATTGAGTTCTTTGGCGGTGCGGTAGATGTTAATAATTATGTTGCTCTTTATGTGCGAGATGACTCAATCGATATTGACGAAGGTTACCGCGGAAGTATCACCAATGCCCTGGTGATTCAGAGTGAAAATGATGGCAACCACTGTATTGAGGCGGATGGAATCGGTTCTTATGAAGACACGATTGATTACACCGCACTGATTAACCAAGGGCTTAACAGCCGCCCTATGATTGATGGTCTGACTTGTATCGTTTCTGCTCAAAAAGAAGGTACGCATGATCCGGGTGCTGGGTGGCGCTTGCGTGAGGGTATTTACCCAATGATTACAAACTCCATAATCGTTGCCTCATTTAAAGCTGACGAAACGGCAGATGATGGTAGCAACTACTGTTTGCGTATGGAAAGTGCCCAAACCCGTAACGAAGCGACCTCTGGAACAGAGCTGGCCCTGACTTCTAACATTTTCGCTTGTGAAGATCGCACTAAAACCGATGAAGCTTCATTCGATTTAGCGGCCTGGGCTGAAGATAACGGTAACCAGTTTGCTCCGATTTCTGGTGCGATGAGCCCAACCATCGGTATTGATACCAATTTTATTTTGCTAGACGGTACCCCTGCAATCTATACGGTGGCTGCCGATCAACAGCGTATCAATGATGCCGTGCCTACTGTAACTGCGTTTGAACGCGCCTACTTGGGTGCCCTCGACATAAATGGCACTGACTGGACCCAAGGTTGGACTTACGGCCTTCACCAGGGCAGCCGTGCACAGCCTCTTTGGTTTGAATAATTAGCTTTAGGGATTGTTAGGAGTATTTCTCCTGAACCTGCAGGGCGCCGCCTTCGCTGATGGGGTCGGCGCCTTGTTTGGTTTTAACACCTAAAAATAGGAATGATAAGAGGCCCGTGTAATGGCTAAATATGAAAATTTCCAGAGACTGCCGTTGGTGATCGGTATTACCGCGGCCTCTGCTATGGCTCCTGGCGTATTTGCCCAGGATGCGGATTTGGTGGAAGAAAGCACTGGTACAGCACAAGGGATTGAAGAAGTGGTAGTTCAGGGGCGTTTGCGGGACTCCGCGGAGGCCCTGGTCAGTGAGCGCCTGGAAGAGGAGGTGGTCACCGATATCCTTGGTGCCGAGATGATCGGACGGGTAGGGGATTCTACAGTGGCGGCTGCGTTGCGCAGGGTGTCAGGACTGTCGCTCGTGAGTGATAAGTTCGTCTATGTACGTGGATTGGGGGAGCGCTACTCAAGTACCACGCTAAATGGTGCGACAGTACCCTCACCGGACCTGACCCGAAATGTGATTCCCCTCGATTTATTCCCTACTTCTATAGTGGACTCCCTGGCTGTTCAGAAGAGTTACTCTGCTGATCAGGCTGCTAGCTTTGGCGGTGGCAATGTGGACATTCGCACAAAGGGAATTCCCGATGACCTGACTTATTCTGTAGAGTTAGGCACAGGAAGCAATACGGAAACCAGCGGTGAGGTTCTGAGTTATCAAGGTGGGGATGATGACATCTACGGAACTGATGATGGTACCAGGGCACTCCCTGGAGAAATATCTGCAGCGCTAAAACGCTTCAGGGGAGGCTTGGGTGTCTCCGATATCAGAAAAATTCTGGTCGAGGAGGGAAATCAGTATGCCAGTGAGCAGGAGGCCGATGATGCAGCCCAAGCGCTAAATCGTGAACTGGCCTTAAATCTCAATCGTGATATTTCTATCGAAGAGGATTCCAGTGATCTGGATAGGGATGTGAAAGCGAGTGTAGGCAATCGTTTTTCCCTCAATGATCATTGGGAGTTGGGATTTCTGGCTGGAGCTTCTTATAAAAGTAAGTGGAGGGAGTCTGAGAGAACCCTACGCAGCTTTGGTGCCCCCAAAGAGCAAATGAATAATCGTAGCAAGTCAACTTATTCAGTGGATATCAGTGGGAATTTAAATTTAGGTATACGCTTTGCTGATGAGCATGTGATTGAAACTACGAGTATATTTCTACGCAATACTGATGATGAAACCTCTATTACTGATTACTTTAATGAGAATCGACAGGTGTCGGACGGTTCTGGTTATCGTGAGTATTTGCTGAAGTATGAAGAGAGAGAGCTAGCCCTGAATCAGGTCAAGGGCAGTCACTCTCTTGGGCCTGAGACCAAAACTCTTATGCCCTTTGACCTCCTCAATTGGGTTCCGGAAGAGGTGGTTGTTGATTGGTTTTATTCGGATGCAACAGCGACTACAGATATACCTAATCAGGTCGACGTCATTTCCGATACAGTTACTGATCCTACGACGGGTGAAGTGCTTAGCTCTAAGGTCAGCAGGGGTTCTCGAAGTGCAGGATTCCGATTTACTGAGCTTGAAGACGAAGTCAAAAATTACGGTTGGTCAGTCGTCTTGCCTCTAGAGTTTTCATCTTCAAGTTTGGAATTGACGGGCGGCTTCGCGAGGATGGAGAAGGGGCGCTCCTACAAGCAAACTGAGCTGCGCCTAGATATCTTCAGTGTGGCTAACGAAAATGTACTAGCTGGCCCACTGGGCGAGGTATTTAATGATGAAAATATCACCAGCAATGGCAATGACTACGTTTTCGACTTGGCGGGAAGTAACAAGCAAAGCTATTTAGCAGCTACGGCTACAGATGCAGTATTTGGTAAGCTTGATTGGACATTTTTTGAAACCTGGCGGGTTTCCGCTGGAGCCCGCTGGGAGGATTACAGTCAGGTAGCACTTGAATGGAACCCTTATGGCTACTCCATCAGTGACCCTCAGGTAACAACAGACCCAGATGACCTGTTGGAAGCGGTTTATGCTGAGGACGATATTTATCCCTCTTTCTCTCTGACTTATATGGGGGCATTTTGGGCGGAGACCTTCCAGCTCCGTTTTGGAGTATCGAAAACGGCCGTTCGACCCGATCTTCGTGAGATCACTGATGCGTTTTATATTGATCCTATTACCGATGAGCAGGTGAAGGGTAATCCCAACGTTAGGCCCTCCGAAATTCATAATTATGATCTGCGTGCCGAGTGGTTCTTTGATAGTGGAGATAGCTTAACGGTGTCCGCTTTTTATAAGGATGTGATTGATCCAATCGAGTTCTTTGAGGCGGCTTCCAGTGATACGAATGTTGCCAGGGAAATTATTAATGCCGAGTCTGGAGAAATTAACGGTATTGAAATCGAAGGCATGAAGCAGTTGGGTTTCCTCGGTGGCTTTATGGATAGCTTCTTTGTGCAGGGTAATGTCACTCTACAGGAGACCGAGTTGGTTGCTGGAGAGGAGGCCGATGCACCTACAAGTCCGGTTCGGGAAATGACTGGGGCATCCGAATATGTTGTGAATATGTTATTGGGCTTTGATAGCCCAGATGGCAACCATTCTGCAACACTGGGTTATAACGTATTTGGTGAACGTCTACACCTTGCAGGGCGTAATCCGGATCCAGATTCTTATGAGCAGCCATTCCACTCGTTGGATTTGACTTATTCCTGGTACCCAACAGAAAAGGTAACAATAAAAGCGAAAATGCAAAATTTATTAAATGAATCCATTGAGATTGAACGTGACAGTGTCATCGTGTTTGAAGAAAAACCGGGCCAGACCTTCGCTTTGAGCGCTCAATATAAATTCTGATTTTTTCTCCAGGTAACTCCTGCTTCCAGTATCTGAAAGCAGGAGTTCATTCTGTTCCGCGTTCTTCCAAGAGCTGGCCAATAATACGGATACAAAAATGGCGCCCGAAGGCGCCAGAAAGCAAACTGCTTACATATTTGGGTAGTTGGGGCCGCCGCCACCTTCCGGAGTAATCCAGACAATATTCTGGGTTGGGTCTTTGATATCACAGGTCTTACAGTGTACGCAGTTCTGCGCGTTAATCTGGAAGCGCTTGCCATTAGCATCTTCAACCACTTCGTAGACGCCTGCGGGGCAGTAGCGCTGAGCCGGTTCATCATAGATTGGCAGATTGTGGTTCAGCGGGATCTCCGGATCCTTTAGGGTCAGGTGACAGGGCTGATCTTCCTCGTGGTTGGTATTAGAAATAAACACAGAGGACAGTTTGTCAAAGCTGAGTACGCCATCGGGCTTGGGGTAATCAATCTTTGCGCAGTCTGCAGCAGGCTTCATCTGTGCGTGATCCGCTTTGGTGTCGCGCAGGGTCCAAGGCAGCTTACCTTTAAATATATTGATATCGACAAATGCGTAAGCAGAACCGAGGATGTTGCCCCACTTATGCTGCGCCGGGCCGAAGTTGCGCTGCATATGCAGTTCTTTCCAGGCCCAGCTATCGCGATACTTGGCGGTGTAGTCGGTCAGCTCTTCGCTCGTGCGCTCTGCGGCAAGGGCTTCCACAACAGACTCGGCGGCGATCATACCGGACTTCATCGCGGTGTGATTACCTTTGATCTTGGCGAAGTTGAGGGTGCCGGCGTTGTCACCGATCAGCAGGCCGCCGGGGAAAGTCATCTTCGGTTGAGATTGCAGTCCGCCTTTGACAATGGCACGCGCACCGTAGGCGACACGCTGGCCACCTTCCAGGTATTGTTTGATTACCGGATGGTGCTTGTAGCGCTGAAATTCGTCAAAGGGGCTAACGTGTGGGTTGCTATAGGCAAGATCGGTGATCAGGCCAACCACAACCTGGTTGTCTTCCAGGTGATAAAGGAAGCCGCCACCGTGGGTGCCGCTCTGCTCCAAAGGCCAGCCTGCAGTGTGAACTACCAAGCCTTGCTGGTGTTTGTCCGCAGGAACCTTCCAGATCTCCTTAATGCCAATGCCGTAATGCTGCGGGTCGGCATCTGTATCCAGCTTGAAGCGCTCGATCAGTTGCTTGCCCAAGTGGCCGCGACAGCCCTCGGCAAAAAGAGTGTACTTGGCGTGCAGCTCCATGCCCGGCATATAGGAGTCTTTCTGCTCGCCATTCAAACCAATGCCCATATCGCCGGTGGCAATACCTTTTACAGAGCCGTCTTCGTTGTAGAGGACTTCTGCAGCGGCGAAGCCGGGGAAGATCTCCACCCCCAGGTTTTCTGCTTGCTCGGACAACCAGCGGCACAGGTTGCCGAGGCTGATAATATAGTTGCCCTCGTTATGCATGGTGCTCGGCACAAACATGTTGGGGACTTTGATGGAGTTCTCATCGCTACGCAGAACGTAGATATCGTCGCCCTTGACCGCGGTGTTCAGCGGGGCGCCGCGCTCTTTCCAGTCTGGGAAGAGTTCATTCAGGGCGGTTGGCTCAAAAACTGCGCCAGAGAGAATATGGGCACCGACCTCGGAGCCTTTCTCTACAACGCATACTGAGACGTCTTCATTGAGCTGGCGAATACGGCAGGCCGCTGCCAATCCGGCCGGACCGGCACCCACGATCACTACATCGTATTCCATTGATTCGCGTTCCACGGCACTCTCCTCAGCAGTTGTATTCAACTTTTTGCGGCCATTCCGGCCTTATCATTTATATAGATGGCGGATTATATAGGCGTTTATTCAACCCTACCAATTGCATGACTATTCAATTGCTATGGCAAATGTGCTGTATTTCAACGGCTTAGGGAGACTGAATAGATGGTTTCTATTTCCAGAAATAGATTGTGTGAATGGCAGCAGTGACCTCTATTTGACTATTGATTTTGCCGTATAGAAACGCCACCATACACGCCGTTCAAACACTTGTTTGACCAGAACACCGTATCCGTTCGCGATGAGAATCGTCAGTCGCGGCTGTTAAAAAGCATATTTGAGACGGGATTTCCATGAAAGTTCTTGTAGCTGTGAAACGCGTTGTCGACTACAACGTCAAGGTTCGCCCCAAGGCGGACGGCACTGACGTTGATACCGCCAACGTCAAAATGTCTATCAACCCCTTCTGCGAAATCGCAGTAGAAGAGGCGGTTCGCTTGAAGGAAAAAGGCGTTGTTAGCGAGATAGTCGCCGTTTCCATGGGTCCCAAGCAGAGCCAGGAGCAAATCCGCACAGCACTGGCCCTGGGAGCCGACCGAGGCATTCTGGTTGAGACCGATGCCGAACTGCAGCCTCTGGCTGTAGCCAAATGCCTGAAGGCGATTGTCGATAAAGAAGAGCCGCAAATGGTTATTCTCGGCAAGCAGTCTATTGATGGCGACAACAACCAAACCGGCCAGATGCTGGGCGCCTTGACTGGCATGGGGCAGGGCACCTTCGCTTCCGAAGTGGTTGTTGAAGGCGACGCTGTAAAAGTGACTCGTGAAATCGATGGCGGCCTGCAGACTGTAGAGCTGAAACTGCCGGCTATCGTGACCACTGACCTGCGTCTGAACGAGCCGCGCTACGCGTCTCTGCCGAATATTATGAAGGCTAAAAAGAAGCCTCTCGACACCACCACCCCAGATGAGTTGGGTGTAGATATCACTCCGCGCACTAAAACCCTGAAAGTTGAGCCACCGGCTGAGCGTCAGGCTGGCGTTAAAGTTGCCGACGTTGCGGAACTGGTAGAGAAACTGAAAAACGAGGCGAAGGTAATCTGATGAGCATCCTGGTTATTGCTGAACACGACAACGCCGAACTGAAGGGCGCCACGCTCAACACTATTGCCGCAGCTAAAGCTATCGGTGGCGACATCGCCGTTCTGGTTGCAGGCGCGGGTTGTTCTGCTGTTGCTGACGCTGCGGCCAAAGCTGAGGGCGTTAGCAAAGTATTGCTGGCTGACAATGCTGCCTATGAGCACCAACTGGCTGAAAACGTTGCCAAACTGGTTGCCGATCTGGGTAAAGACTATGGCCACATCCTGGCTCCCGCTACCACCACTGGTAAAAACATGCTGCCGCGCGCCGCTGCGCTGCTGGATGTTCAGCCGATCTCCGACATCATCTCCGTAGAGAGCGCCGACACTTTCAAGCGTCCAATCTACGCTGGTAACGTGATCGCGACCGTGCAGAGCTCTGATGCCATCAAGGTGATTTCCGTTCGCACCACTGCTTTCGACGCGGTTGCTGCAGAAGGCGGTAGCGCGGCTGTTGAGTCTGTGGATATTGCAGACGACGCTGGTGTCTCATCCTTTGTAGGTGAAGAGCTCGCCAAGTCCGATCGCCCAGAACTGACCGCCGCTAGCGTGGTCGTATCCGGTGGTCGCGGTATGCAGAATGGCGAAAACTTCGAGATGCTGTACAAGTTGGCAGACAAGCTGGGTGCGGCGGTTGGTGCCTCGCGCGCTGCGGTAGATGCTGGATTTGTACCCAACGACATGCAGGTTGGTCAAACCGGTAAGATCGTCGCTCCCGACCTGTACATCGCTGTTGGTATTTCCGGCGCTATCCAGCACTTGGCCGGTATGAAAGACTCCAAGGTTATCGTGGCTATCAACAAAGATGAAGAAGCTCCAATCTTCTCTGTTGCTGATTACGGCCTGGTGGCTGATTTGTTTGAAGCGGTCCCCGAGCTTGAAGCAAAGCTGTAATTCCTGATTAGTATACTGATCAGTATTGAAAAGGCGGCGTATTGCCGCCTTTTCTCATTTTTGGCTTCTGGACTACGGAACTAGTGTGCAATTTCGGGGACGAAGTGATGGTTTGCAACGTTTAACTGGGCAGGAGCGTTGCCTTTCAGAGGCAGAGGCAACAAAATAGGCGTCAAAAACCAATAACCTAAGAAAGTTGAACTTGTACGTGGGTATGTTCATGTCCCCATTAAAGCGAGCCATTGGCTCAGTAGGTAACGGCCTTGGCCAGGGCGATTCGCGAAGATCATTCTCTCGCGGCACCATGGCGGCATCCGCAGTGGGACTACTTTGGGTGTCTGGCAATTTGCTTGCCTATGGCGCATTGCTGATTCCCTCGGAGCCGGAGGAGTCTCTCCTTGCCGAGCGTAACGATAGTCGGGTAAGTGCCCCTCAGGCAGCTTCCATACCGAATACCCCCTTCTTCGGCTATGCCGAAGCCAAGAAGCAAGAAGCTATCCCAGAGGTGGATCTCTCTAACCTCCCTGTAACCCAGCTGAATATTGTTCTTTCCGGGGTTTTGGATAACTCGGATAAGAGTAAGGCCAGTGCACTGGTTGCAGAAAAGGGTAAGCCTGCCCAGCGTTTGTTTGTTGGGGATTCCCTGCCCGGTGGCGCCGAACTTTATTCTGTTGAGGTAGACCATGTAGTTCTTCGTCGTAATGGCAGGATGGAAAAACTGACATATCCAGAGATGGACGGACGCCCGAATGTTCCGTTGAGAAATTATTCAAGCCTGTCAAATAGGTCCAGGCAAAGCAGTAGTGCGAGAAGTTCTTCGAGACGTGAAGCGAGCCAGGAAAGTATTCGAGAGCGGATGGAAAAGCTGCGTGAATTGGCCCGTGAGCGTCGTGCTCAGCGCCAGCCCCAATAAAACTGTCTAACTAGATTGTTTTGAGTTTTTTGAACATTTACTAGAGCCAGATAAATAATGATGAAGATGTTTTATCGACGGCTGATTGCGGTCGGGTTTGGTTTTTTTGTGTCTACTGCAACGCTGGCTCAAGGCTCGGAGAGAGTTACCCTCTCTCTCGACAATGCCGATGTTCGCGACCTGATTAACTGGGCAGCCGATTTCACCGGCAAAAATATTATTGTCCACCCCAATGTAAAAGGGAAAGTCACCGTCGTTGCCGGTGACCCTATGACACACGATGAAGCTTTCGATGTTTTTATGTCGGTGCTTCAGGTAAACGGTTTCAGCCTGGTAGAGCAGGGCGGTACCTGGAAAGTGGTACCCGATGCGCTCGCTAAACAGCAGGCAATTCCTGTTGCCGATGAAAACACCCGCGCTCCCGCCGAATCCCTGGTTGTCCGCACGGTTCGGGTTGAAAACATCTCCGCTTCCCAGTTAATTGCCATGTTGCGCCCGCTGATTCCCCAGACCGGCCACTTGGCGGCTTATGCCGATACCAACACCCTGATCATTGCCGATCGTGCGGCAAATATTGACCAGATTGTACGCTTGGTCGATCAGCTGGACCGCGCCGGTGCGATCGATATTGAAGTGGTTCCCTTGATGTTTGCCTCCGCCAAAGAGGTTAAGCAAATCCTCAATGACTTGCTGCAGGCGTCTGGAGGTAAAGGTGCGGGCCAAGAAGTTCAGCCGCTGCGAATCGCAGTGGATGAGCGATCCAACAGCGTGCTTTTGACCGGTGACCCGGTAACTCGTCAACAAATTCGCACTGTTATTGGCCGTCTGGACCAGCCGTTGGCTGGCGACGGTAACACGGCGGTAGTTTATGTCCAGTATTCCAATGCCGCTGACCTAAAGCCGATATTGGAAGGCATGAGTGGCAGTATCCAGAATACGGAGAAAGATCAGCAGGCTGCGAATGTTGAAGTCAGCATTCAGGTCAACGAATCTCTCAATGCCCTGGTTCTCACTGCGCCCCCGGCATTGCTGGAAACGATGAAAGGCGTTATTGCACGCCTGGATGTGCGTCGTGCCCAGGTGCTGATCGAGGCGATTATTGTCGAGGTGAATGAGGATACCAATAACGAACTGGGTATCAGCTGGATTACGGGTGATGAAAATGTTGTTGCTGGTTGGAACAACTTGCCGGCCGAAGATGGCGATGGAAATATCAATCCGTTCTCTCTTCCTCTTACGAGTGTCACTGGAGCGAATGCATTGCATCTAGGGTATCTGAGTGGCACCGACCTGCGAGTTGCAGTGAACGCGCTTGCCACAGCAGGCAATACCAATATCCTGTCTACGCCGACCATTATGGCTCTGGATAACGAAGAAGCCGAAATTCTCGTCGGTCAGAACGTACCCTTTATTACTGGTGAGCAATTGCTGTCCGGCAGTAATGATGATCCTTTCACCACGATTCAGCGTGAAGATATCGGTACCACCCTCAAGGTCACCCCGCGAGTGAACAACAATAACTCGGTAACCCTCGAAATTGAGCAAAAGGTTGAAAACCTGCTTTCCGCCGCAGCAGATGCAGCTGTTGGTGCCTCGGATATCATTACCAGTAAGCGCGAGATACGTACCAAGGTATTGATTGATGATGGTGCGATTTTGGTTTTAGGTGGGTTGATTGAAGATAGAGTCACTGACTCTGTCCAGAAAGTACCTCTGCTGGGGGATATTCCTGGGATTGGCCGCTTATTCCGCAACAACAAGAAGGATGTCCAAAAGACCAACCTGATGGTGTTCCTGAAGCCGAAAATCCTGAGCACCCAGCGGGCAGGCTACGAAGAAACCCGCAAGCGCTATATGGATATGCAGCAGAAGCAGATCTTCTTGAAAGACAGAACCAGCCTGCTGTGGGATTGGCACCGCGGTGACGCACTGCCTGACTTGATGCCGCCGACTGGCACCTATAACGAGAGCCCAGCGCCGGTAGATGGTTCTATCAATGCCGTCGATAACCTGGAAGATGCCCTGGAGGGAATGCCTGGCGAGGTTGAGGTATTGGACGGTGAGGTTGAGGTGCTGGAGGTAGAAGAATCTAAATGACGGTTGATACAGGAACAGGGACTCCAGCAATTCGTCGCCTTCCATATGCTTTCGCCAAGCGCCACAAGGTCCTGCTACTGGAGCAGGAGGGGCGCCCGCTGTGCCAATACGTTGCACCGCTGAGCCCCTCCGCGATTGCGGAGGTGCAGCGTATCAACGGTGGTGCGGTTAGCCTGGAGTCGGTGGAAGATGAGATTTTCCAGGTGGCGCTACAGCGTCTCTACGAAAATCGTGAGGGCGGCAACCTCTCCGAAGTGGAGGGGTTGGGCGACGACTTGGACTTGGCTGCGGTGGTAGATTCACTGCCGGAAACAGAAGACCTGCTGGAGCAGGAAGATGATGCGCCCATCGTTAAGTTGATCAATGCGATATTTGCGGAGTCCCTGAAGCAGGGCGCTTCGGATATTCATATTGAGACCTTCGAAAAACGTTTGGTGGTGCGCTTCCGGGTTGATGGTGTACTGCGTGAAGTACTGCAGCCCCGGCGCGCCTTGGCACCGCTGTTGGTTTCCCGTATCAAGGTGATGGCCAAGCTGGATATCGCCGAAAAGCGTATTCCACAAGATGGCCGTATTTCACTGTTGATGGCCGGGCGCGAAGTGGATGTGCGTGTTTCCACCATGCCATCTTCGGCTGGCGAGCGTGTGGTGATGCGTCTGCTCGACAAGCAGGCGGGGAAGATGGACCTAACCAAGCTGGGTATGTCCGAACGGGATCTCAGTGTTATGACTGAGCTATTGGCCCACCCCCACGGCATTATTCTGGTGACGGGCCCGACGGGCTCGGGTAAAACGACCACCCTCTATGCCGGTCTCGGCAGTATCAACAGTCGCGAAAAAAATATTCTGACGGTGGAAGACCCGGTCGAATACAACCTGGAAGGGGTTGGACAGACCCAGGTCAACACCAAGGCAGATATGACGTTTGCACGGGGCTTGCGCGCAATTTTGCGTCAGGACCCGGATGTGGTGATGATTGGTGAGATCCGCGACCTTGAAACTATGCAGATCGCCATTCAGGCGAGTCTGACAGGTCACTTGGTACTCTCAACCCTGCATACCAATACCGCGCTTGGTGCTGTTACCCGTCTGATGGACATGGGTATCGAACCTTTCTTGCTGTCCTCCAGTTTGATCGGGGTTCTGGCGCAGCGCCTGGTCAGGGTACTTTGCCCCACCTGTAAGCAGCCCCATATCCCTGACGAGGGGGAAAGGGCGGTGCTCGGTGTTGCACCCGGTGATGATGCCCTTATCTACCGTCCCAAGGGTTGTGATGATTGCAACCATACCGGCTATGTGGGTCGTATCGGTATCTACGAACTGGTGCCACTCAATGAAATCATGCGCCAGTTGATTCATGATCGCGCCTCCGAAAGTAAGTTGGTGGCAGAGGCGCGCAAGCTCGGGCCAAGTATTCGCGATGATGGTGTCGCCAAGATCCTGGCGGGCAGGACTTCCCTTGAAGAAGTGATGCGGGTAACCCAGGAGTCCTGATAGTGGCAGCATTTGAATACACAGCCCTGGCGGCATCGGGTCGGAAGAGCAAGGGAACCCTCGAGGCGGATAGCGCCCGCTCCGCGCGACAGCAGTTGCGCGCTAAAGGCATGGTGCCTTTGGATGTCGCGCCAGCCGCGGAGCAATCCGAGAAGAGCGCTGGCGCCTTTATGTCCGGAAGTCCCGGGCTCAGTATTAAAAACCTAGCCCTGCTCACCCGCCAGATCGCCACTCTGTTGCGTGCCGGTATTCCCTTGGAGGAGACTCTTGGGGCAATTGCCAATCAGACCCGCAACCAAAAGATCCGGCGTGTAGTGCTGGCAGTGCGCGGCAAGATTCTGGAGGGCCACAGTTTTGCCCAGGCCCTGGGTTGTTTTCCCAAGGCTTTCCCTAAGCTCTACCGGGCTACGGTGGAAGCCGGTGAGCACTCCGGGCACCTGGATGCGGTGCTGGAACGCTTGGGAGACTACACAGAGGGGCAGCAGCAGTTTCGCCAGAAAGTGCAATTGGCACTGATTTACCCCATGGTATTGGTCTTTATCTGTGTCCTCGTGGTTACTGGCCTGATGGTTTATGTGGTGCCGGATGTCATTGAGGTATTCACAGGCACCGGACAAATTTTGCCGCTGCCCACTCGAATACTGGTATCACTGAGTGACTTTATTGCCGCCTGGGGCTGGCTGGTACCCCCAGCGCTGGGCGCCATTATTGCCGGTGTGGTCATTATGCTGCGCCGTCCAGCGATCAAATTTAAGTTTCACCACCGTTTGTTGGAGCTTCCCGTTATTGGCTGGATGGTGCGCGGTGCGCAAAGTGCGCGCTATGTGGGCACCTTGGCGATCCTAACCGGTAGTAGTGTCCCTCTGGTCCAAGCGATGGGTATTGCTCGCGGGGTTATGACCAATGAGTTCTTGAAAGATCGCCTGGAAACTGCACAGAAGACGGTACGTGAAGGCGGTAGTTTGCACCGGGCTATGGAAGATATTGGATATTTCCCACCAATGATGATCTATATGATCGCCAGTGGTGAATCTTCCGGCACCCTGGACGAAATGCTGCAGAGGGCCGCGGAGTCTCAAGAGCAAGACCTCCAGGGGGCGGTGACTGCTTTTGTGAGCTTGTTCGAACCGCTGATGTTGCTTGTTATGGCCGCTATCGTACTATTTATCGTAATGGCCATCATGATGCCAATCATGAGCATGAACGAACTGGCTATGTAGAGCTCAAAGTAGTGAAGTCCATAGATTCTGGATGCAGGTTATTTAGGAGGGGAAGATGAAATCCTTACTAAACAGCCGTGGCTTTACTCTACGCGAGGCCTCAAGGGTACTTATTGGTCTTGGTTTAGTAGGGGTGCTCGGCTTCTTACTGCTTTGAAAATGTAGATAGTCTCTTTTTACAAAAACTGAATATTTTTAAATTGGGGTCACGATTCCCTTCGTGGCCCTGGGGGTTCCCAGCTTTCAGCTGAACTTGGAGAGAAAAATGCGAAACCTACGTAGAAGTGGTGGCTTCACCTTGATTGAAGTCATGGTGGTGATTGTGATCCTTGGTGTTCTCGGCGCCATGGTGGTCCCCAGTGTTTTGGGCAAAACTGGTGAGGCCCGCATGAAGGCAGCTCGTGTTGACCTTCGCGCTATCGAGACCGCCCTCGACATGTACCGCATGGACAACTTTGTTTACCCAAGTTCCGACCAAGGTCTGGAAGCTCTGGTGACACGCCCGTCTGGTTTCCCGGAAGCCAAAAACTGGAATGAACCTTACTTGAAGAAAGCGCCCAAGGATCCTTGGGGTAACGCTTACCAGTACATCAGCCCTGGCAGCAACGGCGCTTTCGACTTGTTCTCTCTTGGTGCCGATGGCAAGCCCGGTGGGGAAGGTGAGGCCGCCGATATTTTCGCCGCTGATCTGTAATCCGGGTCCAATAGCACTCGATGTACAAGCGACTTGCTCTCACGGGGCTCAAGCGTAATCGCGGTTTCACACTGGTCGAGATATTGGTGGTGATTGTAATCATCGCCAGCTTGGCTGGGATGGCCGTGATGTCCCTGGGTAGTTCCGGAGCACGTGTGTGGGAGGGGGAGACTCAGCGTCTCTCCGCCCTGTTACAGCTAGTCGCCGATCGGGCCTTGATCGACAAAGCCCACTACGGTGTCGTTCTTGAACCGGAATCTTATACCGTGGTGCGGTTTGACCCCACTACCATGACTTGGGTGGCGCCCGATATGGCTGCCGCCGGCAGGCGCAGTCAGCGCTTTGCGGCCCATGAATTCCCTGCAATTGTGCGCCTTGAAGTTCTTGAAGAGGCAGAGCTCCCCTCCACTCAATCTACCGAGTTTGCCGAAGAGCAGGGTGACGAAGAAAATCTTAAGCCACAGTTCGTTGCCTTATCGAGTGGTGAAGTTCTACCGGTGAAGTTGGCAGTTTTCCTAATTGAGGATGGCGACTATGCCCGTGGCGCAACAATTTCCTACAGCAGCCTGTACGGTTTGCAGTTAGAGTGGCAAGCCGATGACCTTTAAGTGCAAGACCATGAATCGCCAGGGTGGTTTTACCCTGGTAGAGGTTTTGATTGCCCTGGTTATCTTTGGGGTAATCGCTGCCAGTGTGTTACGCACCATGCAGAGCAGTGTCCAGCGCCAGCGGGTAATGGAGGAGCGGCTCGCTGCTAATTGGGTGGCGCAACAGATACTCTCGCAAGTTCGTGTGCAAACTCCCTGGCCACCGATTGGTGAGAAAAAGGATGAAGTGTCCTTTGCCGAGAGGGACTGGGAAGTGACTGCAAAGGTGGAGGCGACCAGTGAAGAACGCCTGCGCCATATCATTATTAAAGTGGGTTATCCCGATGCCGAAAATCCAACCCTAACCTTGGATGCCTGGGCGGCGGAGGAGTAGCTTCGATGCAGATTCCCCAAATAAAAGGTCAGTCCGGCTTTACCTTGGTTGAGGTGCTCGTTGTACTGGTACTGGTGGCGATCATCAGTGTCGGCTCATTTTCCCTTCTGGAGATTTTCCACAATACCGATAGCGTTGTTGAGCGACGTGCAGAAGAGTTACGCCGTTTTTCCATGGCACTTTATCGCCTGGAAGATGACCTGCGCCAGGTTACGGCGCGACCGGTCAAGAATGCCTATACGGGTTATGAGCCCGCTTTTCGCGGTGATCAGGATGAGTTCGAATTTACCCGCCTGGGGGCGGCAAATCTGACCGCTGAACCTCGAGGAGAACTTCAGAGGCTGGGTTACAGTATCGGTTATCCCGAGAGTGATGAACGCAGCTCCTTTTCGGAAGAGGAAGATACCGGGGCCCTGTTGTTGCGCAGCCGCTGGCAGGTACTGGATCGCGGACCGGATTCAGAACCCATTGTCGAACCACTGCTAACCGGGGTGGAAAGCCTGACTTTGCAGTACTTTGACCCTAATTCTGATGCCTGGGTTGCCCAATGGCCGCCAGCCGGTACTACAGCATCTACTACCAGTGCAGATAGCCGCCTGCCAAAGGCTATCGAGTTCGTATTAATGACCCGTCAGTACGGTGAAATTCGCCGCGTTTTTTCCTTCTCAACGGTAGAGTTCAGTCCTCCTGGAGCTAATTCCGGCAGCGGTGGCAATGGAGGGGGGAACAACTCAAACGGCGGCAATTCAGGTGGGAATAATTCCGGCGGAGGTGGTAACGATGAGCGGCTCTAAGTCGATAAAGACTTTTCGCCGCCAGCGGGGCGTGGCCTTAATTACCGTTTTACTGGTGATGGTGATTGCAATTGCCCTGGTCTCGCACGCCATAACCCGCGACCAGATTTCCATTACCCGAAGTGGCGCTCTTTTGGCCAACACGCAATTGGCCGAGTTTGTCGCCGGTGCCGAAGCCTGGAGTAGGGTCGCGCTGCTCAAGGATTTTGAAGAGGATAAAGACGCGGCGGAGCCCGCCGATCATGCCCTGGAGGCCTGGGCTTCACCAGCGTTGCAGTTCAATCCCGATAACGGAAAAATTCGGATAAATATCAAAGACTTAAACTCCTGCTTCAATGTAAATAATCTGGTTTCCAGCAGTAATGGCAATGACCAGTTTGAAATCTTTCGCAGGCTGGTAAGCAATGTCACTGGGAAATCTGATCTGGCCGGAATTATTGCCGACTGGATGGATGACAACGATACACCGCGCTCTTCCGCAACCGAGGATGATGGCTATCTCGGTAGAGACCTCGCTCACCGCACCCCAGATACCCTGATCAGTGACATATCAGAACTGTCTTCTGTGCAGGAGATGGAATTGGAGGACTGGCAAAAATTGGCCCCGTTCCTTTGTGCGCTTCCAGAAACCGAGACCAAGATTAATATCAACCTGGCTTCACAGGAGCTCATTGAGGCGGTGGACTCTTCTGCGAGCGTGAGCAAGTTACTGCAGTTTCGTGAATCCGGCGGCATTCTCAGCCAGTCGGGAGATTTATCCTCTTATAACATCACCAAAACCAACCAGTTTATGTTTCACAGCCAGCACTTTCTGGCGCGTATTGCTGTCCAACTCGGAGATAGCGAAGACTATCGCCAGTACTGGGAGACGGCCCTCTGGCTTGATGAGGCAGGGGATGGTGAAGTTAAAGTTGTGCAGCGCCAGCGCCGCACTTTTTCTGGTGCAATGATGCAGGAGTTACTCGACTACGATGGCACCGCAGCGAGTGAAGACAGTAGATAGCCAATAAGATTGTATGTTTAAAAAGAAAAGCGTAAATGAAATCGGCATGCCTGCAGTGCCACCCAAGCCGGCTTTGGTTCTGCTGCGGCTCACTGAAACTAGCGCCAATGGGCTCGCTCTGCATCAATGGGAGGATGGCGTTTGGCGCGAAGCCGCTTTAGACGATCAATTCCTCTCGGCTTTTAATCCAGATTTAGAAGTCTCGGCTGTACCCGACACCCATCCGTCACTGAACCTGCCAGAGGGCTGCAAAGCGCTGTTGCTTTTACCCGGTAACTGGGTCTGGAGTGGCGTTGAGTCTATTCCCAAGGCGGCCAGGCGCCAGGCCAATGCCATTGGCTATATGGTGGAAGAACAGCTCGCGGAAGATGTGGAAGACCTGCACTTTGTCTGCACACCGCGCAATGGCGATATCTGTAGTATTTATGCGATTTCCAAGGACAAGATGGAAATCTTGCATAGCCAGGTTGAGCGGCTCAAGTGGCCGTTGGTTGCGGCGCTACCGGAATACCTATTACTGGACCTGTTAGAGAGTGATGTCTCCCTGTGGCTCGATGGAGACCAGGCCCATGTTTGGCAATCGAGCGGCCAGGGATTATCGATCCGCCGTGAGTACCTCCAGCCACTACTTGGCTCCCTACTGGGAGAGGTTGTATCTGCTGAAGTTGGAGCCGATGCAGAAGGAACCGATGAAGAAGCTGAGGGGAAAAAACTACTGTTGTTGGGCGCTGGCGAAGAGGATGGCCTTGTTGTAGCGGAGCTTGAGTCTCTTTTTGCTGACCGACTACAGATGAATAAGCGCTCTCCTGAAGAAATTTTTCTGGAGCGTTACAAGCCTGGCAAACTCAGCAATTTGCTGAGTGGCGATTACCAGCTAGCCAGCGGCAAAACCGAGTCTGTGTGGTGGGTAAAGCCGGCAAAAGTGGCTGTTTTTTGTTTTGCAGCCCAGCTGCTTTTCTTTGTCGGTGCGGGTGCCTATTACCACTGGCAGGCGGAGCAGGCTGAGGAGCAGGCTCGCGCAATGTTCACGGAGATGTTCCCCAATGTTCGGCCCTCGGCTCAGCTGCGCCGACAACTTAATGGTTTCTTAAAGAGCGCGGGAAACCAGGGCGGCGCCTTTTCCACGCATATGCAACAGCTCAGTAAAGTTTGGACTGAGCAACGGGGTAAAGAGCTGCAGCTGCAATCCCTGCGCTTTGATGGCCAACGCGGTGAAATGGTATTACAGCTGAAAGCGCAAAACCTCTCGGATTTGGACACTTTTGTTAGCAAGCTCTCCGGTAATGGTCTGCGTGCTAATCTGCTCGGTGCCAATGAATTGAAGGAAGGCGTTTCCGGACGGGTACGCGTGCGCTAAAGGCGCAGGGTAAAAGGCAAAAGAATTTGGTAGTTATAGCAGCATGAAAGAACAAATTGAGCAGTGGAAACAGAAGTGGCAGGGGTTGTCCCCCAGCGATCAACGTGCCCTGACCCTCCTTAGCCTGTTCGCAGGCGGAATTTTTATTGTCTACGGCCTGTTCAGTCCGGCCAAAAGCTTTTTCGATGAATCCCGTGCGCGCGCAGAAGACTCGAAAGAGTTGGTTCAGTGGATGGAGTCCCAGCGCCCCGTACTTTCCCGCATCCAGCCCAATGGTGGCGGCGGCCAGGCTTCCGGCACCTTGTTACAGCGAGTGACCAATGCGGCCAAGCAAAACCGGGTCACCATTAAGCGTTTTGAGCCCGAGGGGGAGAATCGTATTCGCCTATGGGTTGAAGAAGTACGCTATCAGGATCTTCAACCCTGGCTGAACCAGCTGATGAAAGAGCAGCTGGGCGTTCGCACTATCAACCTGGATGCCCTGCAGGAGCAGGGTATGGTCTCTGCGCGCTTGACTATTGAAGGTTAAGGGCAGCTCTACTGATGATATAGAGATGGGGAAAGTCGGGGAGGAAAGCTGGCCTTTCTATGAAGTTCAGAATACGTTCTACCGAAATCCTCCTCTCTACAACAAAGTGCTTCCTTCGGGCAAAAAGAAGCTCCTCTATCTCACTTTCAGCCCACTCCCTCTGATTTAGCCAGAATTGTCGCCAAAAGCCCTATACTGAAGTCAGAAAGTGGAAAAGGGTGCCACCATGCTTTTCAAAGATGTAAACACCAAGCACTTGGTTGAAGTAGCCGATGTTGTCACACTCTCAAACCCCTATGAACTGACGGTTGTCGGTCGTTACTTGTGGGGGGAGGAAATTCAAGATCCTGAGGTTTTCGATAAGACAGACCTGTGTTTTCTGTCCGGTGAGCCACTGCCCAGATGTTGGCATGACAGCCGCTATCGTGAGAAGGAGGTTCGACGTTTGCGCTGTGGTACCCACGCCCAGGAGGATGGAGACTATTATCAGGGTGCCTGAACTGCCAGTCATATGAAGTGGTATCCTGACCGAGACTATTTGGCCAAGTCTTACCAGTAGCTGGTAAGCGCTGTACAATGCGCGCCAGTTTTTATAGGCGAAGATTTGCATGACTTTTGAGCAGTTTGAAGAGTATTCCCTGTGGTTGGGAATTGGCGCCCTTATCCTATTCATGGTGTTTATCGTCTGGAACCTGGCTAAGGATTCTAAAGCGGGTAGGTTTGGTACCTTTATCCTGTTCACCGCACTGGGCCTTGGATTGCTCGGGTTTATTATAAAAACAGTACTGGTTGAAGTACTTGGGATAGGCTAGGGCCTCTATGTCACCGGATACCCAATGCTCCAGGGAAGGTCGCTATGACATTATTTGATCGCCCTGAACTCAAGGTGCAGAAGGATAGACGCATCTGCCGTGCCACCGATATGCGTATTGCCAAATACAGCCGGCGGGGTATGGTGCTCTCCTTCTGTGCCTTTTTAATCGCGGCCACCATTGGTGACATGCGTCTGGAAGCCCCGCGATTGTTATTGATCCTGGGGGCAGGGCTCGTGGTAATTACGCTGATTCGTGGTTACTACGTATTCCGTTTTGGTCATCTATACAGTTCGGGGCCAAATCGCTGGCGAAATCATTATTTTTTCGTTTCGATTCTCGGCTCCATCTGGTGGGGTCTCACGCTTTTCTATTTTGTCTACCTGATGGGGTTTGCTCCAGAGACCCACTTCCTGTGGATCTACTCCGTTATCTTTTGCTCTAGTGTAACCACGGTATTCTCGCCCTATCATCGCTTTCTCACCTGGTTTACGGTGACTTCCCTGCTGCCAGCTGCGCTCATGGCACTCTTTTCCGGCATGATCCTCGGCACCATTTACGGCACCCTGACACTGGCCTTTATCTGGCTGACTGCACACCAGGGGCGGCGAGAGTCAGAAAACTACTGGGAACGGCTGTCTGCGATGCAAGAGCTACAGCAGCGCGCCAGTAGCCTCGCAGCTGCGCGCAAACACTCGGAAGCGGCAGTTGAATTGACCAATGAATTTATCGCAAACATTGGTCAGGAATTCCGCAGCCAATTGTCTGATGCGTTGGGTGCTCTCTCTTTGCTGGAAGCGGAACCCCTCAGTGAGCGACAAAAAGAGTGGGTAGGGCTGGCAAAAACCGCCAGCAGCCAGCAGCTGAAGCTGGTCGATAATGTAGGCCTGTTTACCCGTGTTGCCCGCAAGGACATCCGTATGCGCCAGGGGCCATTTAACCTGGTAAAAACAATTGAGAAGTCCTTTAAATTTGCTGCGCGTGCCGCACACAGCCAGGCTCTGGAATTTAATTTCCAGATTGATGACAGCCTGCCGGTGATGGTCACTGGGGATAACCGCAAGACAGCGCAGCTGATTCGCAATCTGGTGGACTCCGCCACTGGTATTGCCCAACGCGGAGAATTGTGGGGCGAAGTGAGCTTTACCCCAATCACTTCGGTTGAGGGACAGCTGAGTATTACCCTGAGAGATGACGGCCGCGGTGAAATCCTGCCCGATGAAAGTGAATTATTCGGTGCCTTTTCCAGGATGGATACTAATCAGGTGACTACAGGCCTCGGCCTCTCCATCGCAAAGGGACTGGCGGAGGCAATGGGGGGCTACCTGCAATTGCATTCCAACCAGGATGGCAATCGCTACCAGGCGGTCGTCAAGTTCAGCATCGAACCCAATCAGCGTACTTACCTCACTCCAGATCGGCGTTTGCAGGACAGTGAGATTTTGCTGATTCACCAGAAAGGCCTATTTATTTCCGGTCTGGTTCAGATGTTGCGTTCCTTTGGTATGGATGTGAAATCCCAGCGCTGGTGCGAAGGCTGCGAGTGTGAGGTACAACAGCTGCTACAGCAGGCTTTAGAGCGTGGTCAGCTGGTAATGCTGGTGCCTGCTATGGGGGATGACATTCTTTTTGAGTCTGTGACTCCTTTCTTTGAAAAGGCCCATGCCGAAGATCGGGATTGCCCGCTGATATGCCTCGGTGGCTTTGGCCAGAAGTCCACCTTCGCACAACTGCAACGACTTGTACCTTCGGCGCTTTACCTGGGACGTCCGGTAACCCGTAAAGAGTTGCACGATACCCTGGTGGAGAGAATCTTTGGCGGTGCCAAGCGAACCACCCGGCGTGTAGTAAAAGGCGGCGCCGATCAACCGCGGCAATACTCCCTGCTATTAGTGGAAGATTCTCGTCCGCACCAATGGGTGACGGAGGAAATGTTACAGGCACTTGGATACCAGGTGGATATCGCCAGCGACGGTGAAGAGGCCTTGGCGCGTCTGTCAGAAGGACATTACGACCTGGCTTTGGTCGACTGCCAACAAAATACCGATCACAGTGCCGAGATCATTGAGATGCTGCGCCGCTGGGAAACAGAGCACAGACCTGATGACCGATTGCCAATTGTCGCTCTGACCAGCACTACGGAAGAGCAATTTGAAGGGCGTTGTTTGGCGGCGGGAATGGATGATTACCTGACCAAACCCTTGAGTAAGGATTTGTTACGGGAGACTTTAGCCCGTTGGTTGGGTAGTGCTTAAATTCGTTTGAGCAGGGCTGTCATACTTCGTTGTGAGAATGAAAAAGCCGCGGCAGTTGCCGCGGCTTTTTTTGTACTTAGAATTCGTAGCGAATTCCCATACGGGCGCTCCAAAGAGAAGCGTCTGTAACGCGGGTTTGACCAGCTGGATCGTTGAATTCGTTAAATACAAAGCGACCCTGCTCATCAATGCTCCCATCTACAGCAGCCTGGAAGCGTGGGAAGGCACCCTCGTACATTACTCCCCATTCGTCGTTTAACAGGTTGCCAAGGTTCTCGATAACAAAGAAAGCATTGAGTCTGTCGTCTGCGCGCCAGCCGGGTAGCTCCTGGTCAATACGCAGGTCGAATTTGCTCCACCAATCGCTGCTGAGGGAGTTGCGCTCCATAGTGCCGCTATCTAGGTCTTCAGAATCGACCCATGCGAAGAATGCGTCAGTATCGAAGTCATCCCCAAAGACAACATTGGCATCGTCTAAGCCTGTTGGCACATAGAGCAGACCACGGCCTCGCCCCCCATCACCAAAGATATAATTGGAGAAGGTGTAGGAATAGGGAACGCCTTCATTTGCACTACCGAAGAGAGTGAAGCGAGTTTCATATCCGGCAAGAAACTCGCGGGCATAGTCCAACTTCAGTGTAAAACGGTGAGGAACCACGTAGTTGGAAGTTGCCGTGCCTGGGTCCTGGGCGTCTACGGTGGCGATAGTCGTGTAGTTAGAATAGGCCACTGAGCTGGTCATAGGGTTCACATCTTCCGCATCGGTATAGGCATACCCCACTGCTACATTCAAACCGAAGTCGAAAGATTTACTAAGTCCCAATGAGATAACACTGGAATAACCGGAATCACCCTTAACATTGGTGAGCATGTAGTCGCCTCTGCGTCCATTAGCGTTGGCGTAAACAGGCCGGCCATCAGCTGCGGTACTAATCTGCTCTAAAGACAGGTCTTGAATAATGGCTGCATCGTTATAGTCGCTGTAGAGATAGTCTGCAGAGAGTAGATAACCAGACTCAAACTCATAGCTCCCCCCAAGTGCATATTTCCAAACTGATGGAATCTCAAAGTCTGGGTCCATCATGTTTACGCCACCTAAAGAGCCGTCTCCACTCGCAACTTGATTGTAGAGGGACTGTGGTACGTCAAAAATTGGAGCGCCGATACCAGTCCAATCCATATCAAACAAAGGCGTGCCACTGTAATCATTCGCCTCAATTTGTATAACGCCGTTATTGGAGTAGTTGTTGGAAATCCAAACATTGGGATTGCCACCTGAGTAGAGGCCAACCCCACCGTGCAGCTCTAGGTTGTCATCGACATTCCAGCTCAAACCCAGTCGGGGTTGCAGTAGATCGAGACCGTCCATGGTGTGTTGGTTGGAGAAGCCATAAGCTGTTGTGAAATCTGTATTGGCTACAGGCTTGTCATCGCTGCTGTAGCGATCGTAGCGCAGGCCCGCGACAACTGTGAGGTCGACGTTGGCAAAAGTGTACTCATCCTGCACGTAGAGAGTGTCGATATCGTATGAAAATTCAGCGGCGGCATCCAGGATATTGTTGGTGCCGGAAGCATTTTCATAGATGATTCGATCGGCAACGCCTTGCTCAAAATTTTCAATACTACTAAAGCGATATTCACCAGCAGCTTCCTGAATAAACAGATTGTAAATATCGAAATTTTCATGCTCGTAGCCGGCAGTCAGATTGTGCTCACCCAAAAGCAGTTTGCCGGCGAGTTTAAAGGTCAGGTTATCGTAGCTCAGCTTGTTGGCGTGACGGGAGTCATCCGCACCGAGATAAACAGTAGCATCTGTGTCACTGCCATCGTTGTCATGATCGTAGGAAGTGCTGATTTGTACTTCACCAAAATCAGTCCCCCCCAGGGAAATCTGACGGTTATCCAGCTCGGAATAACCAATCTTCATTTCAGTAGAGAAGATGTCACTCCAGTCTGAAAATAACTGCACGACGTAAGCGTTCAGCTCTGCCCCGCGCTCATAGTAGTGATTGGACAGTTCCAGCTCATCAGGATCGCCATCGGCCTCGGCAATAGAAAAACCATCGTTGTAGTTGTAAGTCAATGCTGCGCGATGGTTTTCAGAAATATTCCAGTCGAACTTGACTAACAGTTTCTCATCTTCTTCCGGAAGACTACTGGGTAAGCTGCCCGGGTTGTAACCGTAGACCTCGTTGGAAATTCGTACAATTTCATCCAGTTGAGCCTGGGATACGCCCTGGACTTCGGTAGCGGCATTACTACCAACTGGGCCCCGGTCAAAAGTAGCTACACCATCGAGTTTTTCATAGGCTGCAAAAAAGAAAAGCTTATCCTCGATAATGGCACCGCCAAGGGTTGCGTTGTATCGCTTTTCATCAAACTTGGCGACGTTGATGTCTTCTCCCTCTAGCGAGTCCCCGCGAAAACCATCATCGGTATAGTCATAGAAAAAAGAACCGTGCCACTCATTGCTGCCGGACTTGGTCACTGCATTGATATTACAAGCGCTGAAGCCGCCATACTGTACGTCAAATGGGGCCAGCTCGACGGCTACCTGATCGATAGCGTCATAGGAGAATGGCATACGTTCGGTTGGATAGCCGTTGCTATTCAAACCAAAGTTGTCATTCATACGCACGCCGTCAACAGTCAGGCTGTTGAAGCGAGGGTTGGCTCCTGCACATTGAATGGAATCTGCATTGGCCTCATCAATATAAACACGCGGGTCAAGGCGTAGCAGATCCTTGATATCACGACCACCAGTCGGTGCACTTTTTAAATCGTCGCTGTTGAAATGGGAAGAGGGGCCCACTGCCAATCGAGAGCTGCTCAAAGCCTGGCCAAGCACGCTGACTTCTTCAAGGCTGGATGAGCCAAGGGTTAGCATTAGGGGCAGGGTATCGCCCACGGACAAGTAGATATCTTCGAGTACTCTTTTCCCTTGGTCGGATTCAACCGTCACTGTGTAAGGGCCGCCAACTCGAAGGCCACTTAAATTAAACTGACCGGACTCTCCCACCTGCGTTGTGCGTCGGCTGTTAGAAGGAGTATGAATAACTGTTACTTTCGCATCGCTGATTACTTCGCCACCATTACCAGTGATCGAACCGCGGATGGCTGCGGCAGTTTCTTGAGCATGAGAGACTTGTGTTGAACCAATCGCGGAGATGATCGCAGCGGATAAGCACATGCGCCGAAAAATTGAAGGTTTCATAACTAAATCCTGGTCTTGAATGAGCCATCAGCGTGGCTTTTTGGGTACTGGTTGTAATCGGCTCCCGAGACGCTTCCCCAGGTCTCGGCCAGTGTGCTTTTTAGCGGGTGAAATTGAAGGGCAGGTTAACGATTTGTTGCAATTTGGTAACAAATTGGTAGGACGGCATTGATGAATACCAATTTGTCACAAATGTTTATTAAGGTAGCGACAAATTTTTAGAGCGGATGCTTGAGATGGGTAAGCTGAAAAAAATAATTTGTATAAATATTGTACTTGTTGGAGTGTTCAGTGTTCTCAAGGTTCACGCTTGGGGGGACGATGGTCATAGAGTGGTTGGGGAAATTGCTTGGCAATACTTGACCCCGGATGTGGCTGCAGAAGTTGAACTCCTTCTCGATGAAGTTGGGGAGCCACACCTGGCAGAGTCAGCCACCTGGGCGGATCGTATCCGCTCAAATGAGCAATACAACTGGGCTGCCCCCATGCACTATATCAATCTGTCACGCGACTGGCGCAGTTATGTCTCAGCGAGAGATTGCCCCCCGGCGGGTTGCATCCTTAAAGCCATCCAGCAGTTTGAGGAAATTCTTGCAGATCGCAGTCGATCAGGCACGGAGCGCGCTGAGGCCTTGATGTTTATCACCCACTTTGTGGGCGACCTACACCAACCCCTACATACCGGTCTTTACTCGGATAGAGGTGGGAATGATGTCGTGGTGCAGTTTTTTGGAGAGGAAACCAACCTGCATGCGCTTTGGGATATTCATCTCGTCTCACGGATAGTTAGCGATTGGCAGGATTATGCCAAAGAGCAGGCAGAAAAAATCGGTGCGGCCCAGAGCCGGCTTTGGCAGTCTACAAGCGCCACACACTGGGCCAAAGAGTCCCATCAACTGGCTCATCAGCTGGCTTATACCAATGAAACTCAGTTAGGTGAAAAGTACTTTCTGCGTTGTCGGGATTCCGTGGAAATGCGCTTACAACAAGGTGGTGTGCGCCTGGCCGCTGTGATTAATAGAGCCCTGGGTGAGGGATCATTTGAGCTGGTCGATCACTGAATGAGGTATCCAAAGTTTTCGTTAGACGGGTAGGTTAGTACAACTTCGGCACAGATTTTAAGAACAATAGAGTTTAAAACTGTAGTTTGGACTTTACGTGATAACACCTGAATCTCTCGTAAGGCACTGTCCGTTTAAGTCCGAGTTACTACAGCTTTACTCCAAGCAAAAAAGAAAAATCAGAACTAGCCCACTTAAAGTGGGCTATATACGATCGCAAACGAGTCGCGATGTCTGGATTACCAGCTATCTCGCAAACTCAACCTGAAAGAACTCCCAGGCCTGCTGGTTATCGGAAGCAGATAAATTACGATTTGCATCAGCCATTACATACTTCCCATGAGCTGTTTTTAAAGTAATCCTGTCGTTTGCGTTTAAACATGCCCATCCGTTCGTATGGTTGTAAAGAGTAAATTTTTCCCAGCTCATGGTCACACCGGCTCTGACATCAACATTATGATTGTTATGCGGCGTGGCACGTAAGTAATGCCCGTTATGGGAGCGTATCGAAACTGTGTCTCCGCTCTGAATACAGCGATGATCCACCCATGGCTGAGTATTACCTTTTTGTTCTAATGCAAGAGTAAAGGTCTCCCATTCAGCAGCAGGCGCAGGCATATTTTTTGCCTCATCGTTACCACCATAGACTGCCTGAATTCGTGTGTTGTGGTGGGTGTTGAGCAGAGAAGCGGTATGTGCTCTCGCATAAGTGGAGGAATAAGCGGCTGCGTGATTTGTCCAATTTAATGTTGCGGTAATGGGGTTGTGGTCACTGATGCTCTGATGAACCTCATCGTAACGATTTGTGGAGAAGCTGATTTGCGAATTACCACGAAATGCAATGTGGTCAACCCCTTTACAGGGCCCCTTAACATCATTGATGTTCGTATTGCCAGCGGCGTAACTGACCTGACTACAAGCCCAGGTTAAGTCTAAATCTGTGGCCCAGCGCCCTAATTCTGATTGGCCAGGGCCCGGTTGCCAGCCACCGTTATCGATCCATGCATTGAAGTCTCCCATTACAATAACAGGGTAGCCCGCCGAATTTTGCTGGATAAACTGCTTTAGTTGATTGAACTGGCCCGTTTTTTCTGGACCATTACTGGTGTCCATATGGGTGTTGTAAAAATGAACTTTCAAGTCTTTCGCCAGCTGAACTTCGGTGAAAGTGAAGCCTTTCTCCGTTTCACAATCGGGGCTTGAACCATTTGCTATAAAGTCTGCATAGGTACCCTTACAGCTTGAGTATTCGATATGGAGCTGTCTGCCATTGATAGGGTGCTTGGAAATAGTACTTAAACCATCGCCAAAGCTGAAAATTCCACCCTGGAAGTGATCGCTTCTATAAGGGTATTCTGTTGGGTTGAGTGAAGACATAACTGCATAGTTTCTTACCCAGTTCTCCTGAAGCCCAACGATATCGTAGGCCTGACCGGTAATATAAGTGGAAGAAAACAGGGAGGCTTGGCTGTCTGAAATCCCCTGTAAGCCTTCAGGAAAGCCCTTGATATTGGCTGCCATTATTTTTAATTGGCCGCTCTGTCCAGATAAGTGCTCTGGCCTGCTATAGCCTTGATTGCCCACTGTGCCGGTGAATCCTACCTGCGTGCTGGAACTAATCAAAATATCCCAGATTTCAGAAAAAGTGATTGCTGAAGCAGAAAAGCTAAAACTCAGACCTCCTACAACAAATGCGGATTTTAATAGTTTATTTTTCACTTTATTGTTATCCATGGTTTAAGTTTGCCGATTATATTTTTTTATAAGTTGCTCTTTAGAATCATGCTTTTGGTTGAGGACGATAAAGATTGTGCACTTTAGCTGGTTTTGCTACCTCCTTGATTCATTGTCTCTAATGAATATAAATGGGGGCTATTTGAGTAATGCCTAAGGGGCCTTCGGGGAGTTTAATAATAGTTACAGTTTTCAGTTCATCAATAAATTACCCATCAATAAATAAAAAGAGACGTAATGCCAAAGGCTTTACTCATAGGGATGTGCAAAAGAATCAGAGAATAGTAATTACTAAATGAATAATGGGCAGGTGATACGAATTAGTACCAAGTAAATAGTGAGTTCAGTTCAATGTTAGACTGACCAGTTCCGCTTGTTGTCTTAGCTGCCAGCCTGATTAACAATGGTTGCAACTTGAGTACACAACGCCAACCTCAGGTTTAAGCACCTGAGAAATATTAACAATAATGTAGTAGGTGTACATACATGGAACTGGTAAGACCTCACCGGAGCCTTAGGCTTCTCTGCGCCCCCCTTCTTTTGGGTGTATTAATGGCTGGTTGTTCTGAATCCCCCGAGGATAGCCCCGAAAACCGTTTGGCTTTAGCCCAACAAGCACTCACCTTGACGCCTGATGATCCTGAAATAGCCGAGATATATCAGCGAACCTGTCGCAGCTGTCATAGTACCGGTGCCAGTGCGGCACCACTTACTGGCGATATTGCCAGTTGGGAACCGCGTTTAGATAAAGGAATGGATGTACTGGTTGAAAACGCGGTTAATGGATTCCAGGGCATGCCACCCCTAGGTCTTTGTTTTGAGTGCTCACCAAAACAGTTTGAGCAGTTAATCGCCTTTATGGCCACTGCGGAGTAAGGAATCATGCAGCAATCACGTCGCCGCTTTATTGCCACCATTGCCGCAGGCTCTACCGCCATGGCTGCAGCTCCAATTTCTTCTATTGCCCGCACCCTGGTACAGGCCAGCGATACTGGAAAGCGCAAGGGCATCCGTTGGCGTAACTGGTCTGGTTCGCAAGAGTGTGTACCTAGTGAGCGCTTGGCACCAAAAACGGTTGCCGAACTGCAGCAGCGTGTAGCAGAAGCTAGCGGTACTGTGAGAGCTGTGGGGGCAGGGCACTCATTCACGGCTTTGGTGCCGACAGATGACACCATTATTTCGCTTGGGCGCATTAGTGGGGTTGTCGATCACAGTCAAGAAACTGCCCAGGCTACGATTTATGCGGGTACGCGAATAGCCGATCTGGGCCAGCCGCTGGAAGATGTTGGTCAAGCCTTGATCAATCAGCCAGATATCGATGAGCAGACTCTTGGTGGATGTTTAGCTACCGCTACCCATGGCACTGGGGCTGGCCTGGGCTGTATGTCCAGCTATGTTGTGGGGCTAGAGCTGGTTACTGCAGATGGCAACACCCTTTGGTGCGATACGGAACAAAACCCAGAGGTCTTTACTGCGGCCAAAGTTTCCCTGGGTAGCCTGGGCTTAGTGACCAAGGTGCGCATGCAAAATCAGCCCAGCTACAGGCTGCGGCGGGAATCCTGGGTGGCTCCAATGGAGGAGCTGATTGAACAGGCGGAGACACTTGCGGGTTCAAATCGGAATTTCGAGTTCTACTATATTCCTTTCTCCGGTATGTGTTTGGCAGATACCCATCAATTGACTAATGAGGAGATCTTCACTACCGAGCGGGAGGATACCAATGAAGCGGTGATGACCCTTAAAACCGTAAGGGACTGGCTTGGTTGGTCGCCTAAATTGCGTCAATACGCCTTGCGGTCTGCAATGGAAGATATTGAAAAGGAGGTGGTAGTAGAGTCCTCCTGGCGCAACTATGCCAGTGAGCGCAATGTTCGCTTTAATGAGATGGAATACCACTTACCACGGGAAGCTGGCTTAGCCGCTTTTGCGGAGTTGCGGCGCACAATAGAGGAGAACAACCTCAATGTTTTCTTTCCTATTGAGGTGCGTTTTGTGAAGGGTGATGATATTTGGCTGAGCCCTTTTTACCAACAGGATTCTGTTTCTATCGCAGTGCACCGTTACTTTGAAGAGGATTACCAACCCTTGTTCAAGGTACTAGAACCGATTATGCGCAAGTATGGGGGTAGGCCTCACTGGGGCAAACTCAATACTTTGCACCGGCAGAATTTCGCCAAATTATACCCTCGCTGGAAGGACTATCTTGAAGTCAGAAAGGAAATGGATCCCAAAGGAAAATTTTTAAACCCTTACCTAAAGGAACTTGTAAGCTGATTGACACCATATTGGCTTCGGGACTATGAGGTACCGCCCAAACTAAGAGCTAAAAAAGGAAATTCTGGAGAGGACTTTGGAGAAAGCACGGCGAAAATTCATACTGGGCGGTGCGGCATTGGGCGTTGCGGCTGCAGTACCACTTTTGAGGCCAAAAGCCTTGGGGCAAGGAGGACATAGCAATTATTTCCAAAACATCTCCAAGGCCCTGGATGCCGCTGGTTTTTCTGGCCCCACAATGGTGGTGGACTTAAGTCGCCTGAAAGCCAATGCTGATGTGCTCTCTGGGCACCTAAGGGGACATTTTGACTATCGTATTGTTGCCAAGTCTTTGCCGGCCCTGGGTTTACTGGAGACGGTAGCCAAGGAGACTGGAACCCATAGATTTATGGTGTTCCATCTGCCTTTTTTACAACAGTTGGCACAGTCACAACCAAAGGCGGACATTCTGCTGGGTAAGCCGCTTCCGATTGCTGCGGCTAAAAGCTTTTATAGCAGCCCGCCAACAAGTGGTTTTGATCCCAAACTACAGCTTCAGTGGCTCATTGATAGCCCTCGGCGTCTGCAACAGTATGCCGCATTGGCCAGTAACCTCGGTCAAGAGTTGCGGATCAATATCGAATTGGATGTAGGGTTGCATCGCGGCGGCGTCAATGATGTTCAAAGCCTTACCGAAATGCTTAATATCATTCAGAAAGAACCACAGCTCAGTTTATCGGGATTTATGGGCTATGACGCTCATGCGGCTAAGATGCCGGGGATTCTGGGTGGGCCAGAGAAGGCGATTGACCGCGGCTTGAATATCTACCGCCAAAGATTAGAGCAGGCCAGGCGTATACTGGGTGATCAGTTTCCCAGTGATCTGACATTGAATGGAGCTGGCAGTCCCACTTATCAACTCTATAAAAGGCGTTCAGGGAGTGCCCCCTGTAATGAGTTAGCGGCGGGTTCCTGTTTGGTAAAGCCTACGGATTTTGATATTCCAACCTTAGATGATCATGAAGCAGCTGCCTTTATTGCCAGTCCCGTGTTAAAGCGTCTGCCGCAAACACAGATTCCTGGATTGGAAAGTTTGACAGGTGCTATGCGCTGGTTAAATCCTAACCGAGAGCAAACGTTCTTTATCTCCGGCGGCTATTGGAAGGCACAGCCTGAATCTCCAAAAGGACTTTCTATCAATCCTATCTATGGCCGCTCCACAAATCAGGAGATGCTCAATGCTTCAAACCAAGTAGCCCTGCGAGAGGATGACTGGGTTTTCTTGAGGCCAACTCAAAGTGAGTCCGTATTTCTTCAGTTTGGGGATATAGCTGTGTATGACAAAGGGACAATTGTGAATTGCTGGTCGGTATTAAGTAACTCCTAAAAAATACAGTTTTATGTGTTCCTAAATGATTGGTGCTGTGCTGTATGCTGCCTTATGTAATCACAAGTAATTACTATAATAAATTGTGGAGATTAATGTGATTTTTGAGTTGGTCTTAGTGCTAAATACTGTTTGGTTCTTAATGGGCTTTAATGTTTTCTCCTTGCGGGGAAAAATTTTTGCCAAGCTGATTGTCCCTAGAGAATATAGAGATACCCCTGTCTTTGGAATACTGGCTGAGTCGGGTAAATTTCTAGGGGGATTTAATTTTTCATTGGCGCTAATGAGTGTTCTTTTATTGGTTAATCACGCTTCCTTTTCTGGGTATATCCAAAGGTCTATATTACTTTTTATTTTTGCTGTTACACATGGTTCTCAGTTTTTTTATAATTTGCCAGTCGCGCTAAAGAATCGAAGTGGGGGTGGGCCCTGGAAAGTGCAAGGCGTGATGAAGTTCATATTTGTCATGGATTTTGTCATGATGATGATTAATTTAACCTTGGCGCTTTGGTATTGGTTGTAATTAAGTTGGTTGTCGATTAATGCTGCTTTGGGTAATTTTGCTATTGGATTGATGGGGTGGTGTTGAGTGTTGGTTGCCAATTAATATGTTGCATTGAAGGAATATGAAATAAGTGCTTAGGTTAACAGATGTGCCTACTGAACAGGTTTCATCAATAACAGACTTGATATTGGCGGTCTCGGCGCTGCTGATTTTTATTTATTTTATTAGAAGTGATTTCCAGCCCGATTGGAAACGGAATGTGTGGCTTTGTTTCTACGCTTTATTATTTGCTGGTGCTCTTCTGGCCGCCTTTATACATGGAGTAGAGACATCTCAATATCTTCGGATAGGGCTGTGGTATATCTTGTTTATCTTCCTTGGTCTTTTCCTGACGACTTTCACTTTGGCTGTTATTAATGACCTCCTAGGTGAATGTTATTCTAAAAAAGCATTCCCCTATATCTTACTGGCCGGCTTTCTATTTTTTGTTCTGGCGGTTTTGAAAACTAACGGATTCTTGATGTTTGTTGCTTACCAGGCGCTAATAATGGTTCCTGTTATTATCGGTTATGCCTGGCTGGGCTGGACTGATCGCTTGCCTGGGGCATGGTATATGGTGTTGGGCGGAATTTTTTCTTTTACAGCTGTGATCTTTCAGGTAAGAACGGCGGTAGAATTTACGTTTATTTGGACGTTTAACCATAATGGGATTTACCACATGGTGCAGACGGTCGGCGTACTTTTCTTTTTTATTGGGGTAAAGAAGTCATTTCAAGCCGTTATGTAATGGATTTAGCTGCCTGAATGTTTCCCCATAAGATATAAGCATATAAGTTACTTTAAACAGAAGGTTGGGGGGGAGATCCACAAAAGCCTATCGATAACATCCCTAGTGCCCAAGCACTCCTGGCCAATATCTTATAATAGGAGTCCGTGTAATCTTTAGATTGATAGTGTTGTAAATAGAAATATTCAGAAGAAGGCTATTCTATGGGCGCCAGAAATACTATATATGAATATGGAACCGTCGCTAAATGGCTTCATTGGATCATAGCCTTCTTGTTTCTGGGATCTTATGTCAGCGTCTATTATCTCAAATGGTTTACCGAGGAAGATACGCCTGAAAACTGGACTGCACTACAGCTTCATTTATCTATTGGGATAACCATTGGGGCGTTTGTATTGTTGCGAATTTTCTGGCGCCTTACCAATCCTACACCCAGGCTAGAGCCGGGCTCTAAGTTAGAGCACTTTGCTGCCCATACGGGTCACTTCCTATTATATCTAATCATGATTATTGCACCACTAACCGGATATCTGGGTACAGGGGTGAATACCGAGTACTTTTTCCTGTTTGAAATCCCTCAATTTGCTGACACATCGCTTTTTACAAGCATTGTTCAAAATAAAATGGGTCTGACCTTCAAGCAGTTCGAGGAACCTATCGATTTCATTCACAAAGAAGTTCTGGGGGAGTGGTTGGTTTGGCTGCTTATTCTTGGTCATGTTTTGGCCGCTCTCTACCATCACTTTATCAAGAAAGACCGAACCCTGGTGCGAATGACTACCGGTAAAAAGTGAAATAACCACTCCTTCTGAAGCTGAAAAAACATGCCAGTGAATCCAGTGGTCTCTGATATGGATTCAGAGATTAAAAGCCATAAATCCAGGGTACTTTGTTTGACCTTTGACAATCTTGGCGAAGCTAGAAACATGTTTCTTAAGAAGTCCGCTGTTCCAGATTGGGAAGCCCCAGAGATCACTATTGGATTTCCGCAAGTTTTACAGCTGTTGGATCGCTTGCAAATACGGGCGACCTTTTTCGTAGAAGGGTGGAGTGCTCTACACTATGGGGCGATCATTGAGAATATCCACAACGGGGGTCATGAGATAGGCCTGCACGGTTGGACTCATGAGCACTTTGCCAGCTTGGATCAGCGAGCAGCCCGTCAATCCATTCATGATGGTTTAAAAGTTCTACAGTTGCGTGGCATCCAGCCTTTTGGCTTTAGGGCACCCGGTGGCAAAGTGGGGCCATTTACCCGACAGATACTTGCTGATTATGATTTTATTTATGACTCTAGTGTGGAAACCGCTCTACCCAAGTGCCTCCCGAATGATGTAAGCGGATTCACTGGTGACAAAATCCAGCAACAGGAAAATGGCCTGGTCTGTATTTCCTGGCAGTGGTTTATGGTGGATGCTGTTCACTATCGTCTTGCCGACAATGGTTTAAGCAATCCGCAACTCCTATCCGATTACTGGTGCCAGGTAATCAGGAATGTTGCACAGACCAATGGCTTTGTAACTTTGATCAGCCACGCCCATGTGACAGGCACTGATCCTAAACGTATGGCTGCCCTGGAAAAGGTATTGAGGCTGGCATTAGCGCTTGGCTACGAAATAGTTCCAGCCATTGACTTATGTACACGTGGAAGAGATATCTCTACGGGTGACTAAATCGTCTCATTATTGGGACGTTAGTGTGCATGGAGCTGGGGCACCTTGGCTATTGCTGGATGGCAGGATTTGGTACCAATTTGGCATGGATGTTTGGCTTTCAGTTCTTTAATCTTCTGCCCGTAAAACTGGCCTGACCTTTTGGATACTCTGGGCCTTTTGACACTGAGTCATAACTGGACTGCCGGTTTGTTCCAGGGTCCTAAGTGGTAACTTATGCGAAGTTGTTTCTGCTGGATATTGTGTTCCTGCTCCCTCCTATTGTTGCTAGGTTGTGATCCCCCGGGGGAGTTTCACCCCATAGCTGAGAAGAAGTCGTCGGTATTACTTTTTATTGAGCGCCTATAATCCGGTATCTGTTCAAGCTACTGCATTGACTATCGAATTTCCTTCCTCTTTATGTTTGGGCAAGGCGAGAGAAACAAGTGTGGCTAGAAGCAATAAGACGGTGGATACCAACAAACAGGCTTGCAATCCGGCAGTTTGGAACACCCAACCGGATAGTAAAGTTCCACCCAGACGCCCCATGGCATTGGCCATATAGTAAAAGCCCACATCCATCGAAACTCCATCGTCTCTGGCATAGGCAACGATCAAGTAACTGTGTACCGAAGAGTTAACGGCAAATAACACCGCAAAGACCATTAGGCCCAGAAGTATACTGAGCTGTGGGTGAAAGCCTGCATATAGTGCGAGGGCAATAAGGGCGGGTATCAGAGTCAACCCTCCTCCCCAGAGTAGGGCTGTCCGCCCATCGGGAACTTTTGGAGAAAAACTCGCGGTGATTTTGGGGGCAATGGCCTGCACAGCTCCATAGCCGATGATCCAGCTAGCCAGAAAGGCACCAACCTGCCAGTGGCTCCAGTTAAACTGGCTTGCAAGGAAAACGGGCAGGGCGATTACAAACCAAGCATCGCGTGAAGCAAATAGGAATAACCTGGCGGCAGCAAGAATATTCACCGAACGACTCTTGGAGAATACGTCCTTGAAGCGGGCTTTTGCTTTCGCCTTGCCCAGATTTGCTCGCAAAAATTTCTTGCTCAATAGCAACACCACGGCGAGAGCTATTGCCATCAATAATACGGCCCCGCGAAATCCCATTAGCGCAAGTAGCGCTCCCCCCATAAAGAAGCCAATTCCTTTGAGAGCGTTCTTGGAACCGGTCAGCAGGGCAATCCAGTGATATAGAGCCCCTTGAGCATTGCTGGGTAGTAAGAGTTTGATCGAGCTTTTTGCACTCATTTTGTTCAGGTCTTTGGCAATGCCCGAGATGCCCTGAGCGGCCATAACCCAGGGCACACTGAGATAGCTGGATGGAACCAGCAGCATGGCCAGGGCGCATACCTGTAAGGTCAAACCGATATTCATTGTACGATTGAGACCCAGGCGTGCGCCGAGCCACCCGCCCACTAGATTGGTCACAACCCCAAAAATTTCATAAAAAAGAAACAGGAAGGCTATTTCTAGTGGGCTGTAACCCAGGGTGTGAAAATGCAGTAGCACCAGCATGCGCAATGCACCATCGGTCAAGGTAAAAGACCAATAGTTGCCAGTCACCAATAAATACTGGCGTACCGAGGGTGAAAGGGTGGATAAAAACTGCATTGGCTTTTCTTAACTCTTACTGCTTGGGCGCTATCTGGCCTGGAGACCAGGCCAGCCTTATTTGAGAATTAATTGGGCAAAAATTTATTGGTCCATAGTGCCGACTAGGCGGGCCAGTTCCGCAGTGCGATTTGCATAGCCCCACTCGTTGTCATACCAGGTATAAATTTTCACCTGCGAGCCATTAATTACCATGGTGGAGAGAGCATCTACGATGCTGGAGCGGGGGTCAGTTTTATAGTCCACAGAGACCAGCGGGCGCTCTTCATAACCGAGGATATCTTTCAGCTCACCCTCTGCTGCGGTTTTCAGAAGGTCATTAACCTCATCTACAGTTGTTTCCCGTTCTACTTCGAAAACACAATCAGTCAGGGAGGCATTGGCCAGCGGGACTCGTACGGCATGGCCGTTCAGCTTACCAGTCAACTCTGGGAAGATGGCGGTGATTGCTGTAGCTGAGCCGGTAGTAGTGGGTATCAGACTGGCTCCACAGGCTCTTGCGCGGCGCAGATCTGCATGGGGCGCATCAAGGATTGTCTGGGTGTTGGTGATATCGTGGATTGTGGTGATGGAACCATGCTTGATGCCCAGGTTTTCGTGTATCACTTTTACTACTGGGGCCAAGCAGTTGGTTGTGCAAGAAGCGGCAGTAATGATTCGGTGTTTGGCGGGATCGTAAATATGTTGGTTCACCCCCAAAACAATATTTGGCACCCCGGCTTCTTTCACTGGAGCCGAAACCAATACTCTTTTTACGCCCTGCTTTAGGTAATCCTCCAAAGCAGCGCTGGTCTTCATTTTACCGGAAGCCTCGATGACAAGGTCACAAGCACTCCAATCGGTATCGGCAATGGCAAGATTGTGGCTGCAGCTTATTTCCCGACCATCAACGGTGATGGTGTTGTCACTGGCTTCTGCATTGTGCTGCCAGCGCCCATGAACAGAATCAAAATTAAGCAGGTGAGCGAGGGTTGGGGCATCTCCCGCGGGATCATTGATATGAATGAATTCAATTTCAGGCCAGTCCCAAGCTGCACGCAGAACAAGTCGACCGATACGACCAAATCCATTGATTCCGACTTTAATAGCCATTTTGTATCTCCTAAGTAATCTCGACATATGAAAAAACGCATATATCTAGATAAATTTTTACAGCGATTTGATGTAATTACCTGTTGGGAATCTGATGCCTGCACGGCCTAGCAGCACAAGGTGGCCCTTTGGGGCCTGTCCCCCATCTGGATCAGGTTGTGCAGATCCTCCTCAATAAAGTGCCTATTTGCCTGAAGAGTATCCTGAAGGATCGATTTGGCCCAGTTCCCCAAAGCTGGATTAATACGGTAGAAAACCCACTGCCCCTGGCGGCGATCCTGCAACAGATCGGCACCGCGGAGTAGGGCCAAGTGACGGGAAATTTTGGGCTGGCTCAACCCCATAGCGGCAGTGAGTTCGCACACACAAAGCTCCTCCTCATGGGAGATCAAAAGTAATGTGCGCAGGCGGGTTTCATCTGCCAGACACTTGTAAAACTGAACTGGGTTCAAGGTTTTCCCCAATTTTCGGTTATGCCGCTTTCGCAGCTTTGGTGTATACCAGCACAAATAGCTTGATGCGGGTGCTCAACTCCAGCACCGTTGTATAAAAGGGCCGAAAGCAGTGGCGGCTGGCTGGATCTTCAAAATCCCAGGATATCAACTTGCCATGTCCTGCGTCGGGTACATACTCCCTGTGGCTCTTGTTGCACAGGGTAATGACCAAGTCAAAGTCTTGGTCGGAAACCTCCTGCAAACTTTTGGAGTAAAGCCCTTTGATCGGGATGCCGAAACGCTGGAGTGCTCTGATAGCCCGGACATCCACTGGTGTGGGGTCTGTCCCTGCACTGACTACCTCGAAGAATTCTCCACCGTAATGCCGCAATAAGGCCTCAGCTATTAAAGAGCGGGCTGAATTTCCCGAGCAGATAAACAGGATGCGCCTCTTCATAGGAGTGCTCCAGAACGGTATACCGTTCGACCTAGTCGGCATTATATATGGAAAATCGAATATTCAAAGGACTAAAAAAACCGGGAGTGGGTCCCGGTTATTTCTAAATGCTCAGAGCTTAAATTCCGCCCAGACCGGTGCATGGTCTGAGGGGCGCTCCATAGCGCGAATGTCATAATCCACACCTGTGGCCACGCAGCGCTCCATCAGTGGACTAGTGGCCATGATCAAGTCAATCCGCAGTCCACGCTTTGGTTCACGGTCAAAGCCCTTGCTGCGATAGTCAAACCAGCTGAATACATCATCTGTTTCGGGATTCATCCTACGGAAGGTATCCGCCAGGCCCCAGGCCTCAATCTTTTGCAACCACTCGCGCTCCTCTGGAAGGAAGCTGCATTTACCGTCGCGCAGCCAGCGCTTGCGATTGGGCTCGCCGATACCGATATCCAGATCACTCGGAGAGATGTTCATGTCGCCAATGACCAATACTGGGGCTTCGGGATCGCAGGTGGTTTGCAGGTAGGTATCCAGGTCTGCGTAGTACTTTTCTTTCGCCGGGAATTTTACCGGGTGCTCACGATTCTCCCCTTGGGGAAAATAACCGTTGATCACGGTGAGGGGTTTCGAGCCACCAATATCGAATTTACCCATGACCATACGTCGCTGAGCGCTATCGTCATCGGTTGGGAAGCCATATTCGCGATCGATAAATGGCAGGCGTGAGAGCAGAGCTACACCGTAGTGTGTTTTTTGGCCAAAAAAGATCAGCTCATACCCCAGGTCGCGGATGGCATCCACAGGAAAGTCTTCATCGGTGACTTTAGTCTCCTGAAGACCAATGATATCGGGTTGATGGCTATCTACTAAAGCCTGCATTTGGTGCAGACGAGTACGAATACTGTTGACGTTAAAGGAAACGACTTTCATTTCTTCCCCCAAATGAAAAAGGTCGGGCAAGCCCGACCTAAATTGTTGCTGCGTGCTCTGGGTGAGCGTAATTCACCCAGAGCACATCACATTGTTAGAAATTGGCTACTTGCGGCGGGGCCTTGCTGGCCTTGTCAGCCAGTCCGATAAAGTCCGCCATTATATAGCCCGCTTCGTTCAAGATTGGATCTTTTTCCAGCTTGATCTCTACAGGGCCACCGATAGTTGCCACTTCTTCCGACTCGCTTTCTTCGTATGCCTCGAAATCCTTGTAGGGTTCAAGACCTTTAGCTTCGCGGCGGCGGTTCTCCATGGAGAGCAGGCGTTGGTTCACATTTTCACGCTCTTGCTCACGCATCATCTCATTGAGAGAGAGGTGCTTTTTGTCAGCCCGCTCACTTTCAAACTTGAACTGATCGCGCAGGAAAACAAAGTCCGGGTCTGATTCAGTGCGCTTATTGTGCTTGGTGATCAGGTTGGGAATCAGTGTCTTCAGGTTAAAGTACTTGGCGTGAGGCACCGCGTGGATACGGTCCCAGGGCAGGGCGGTATCGTAGGCGCTCTCACCAACACTTTCCGCGTCGATAAGCTGCGGCATGGGGATATCGGGTTTCACCCCGGCATGCTGAGTGCTGTCCCCGGATACGCGGTAGAACTTGGATTGGGTGATTTTTAACTGGCCTTCCTTGAGAGGGGCCATGGTTTGTACGGTGCCCTTACCGAAAGACTGGTTACCGACCACCAGGCCGCGATTGTAGTCCTGAATGGCACCGGCAAAGATTTCGGAAGCGGAAGCCGATAGGCGGTTGATCAATACCATCAACGGACCGCGATACATGGCGCGGGAGCGGGAGCGGTTATGCCTTGAAATCTGCTCGTTGGCGTGACGGATTTGAACCACCGGGCCCTGATCGATAAACAGGTCGGTCAACATGGTGGCTTCCTGCAGGGAGCCGCCGCCATTGTTGCGCAGATCGAGAATGATACCGTCGACCTTTTCCTCTTTCAGCTCGCTGAGCAGCCTGGCCACATCGCGGGTGGTGCTCTTGTAGTTGGGGTCGCGACGACGATAGGCGTCAAAGTCTATATAGAAGGTCGGCAGGTTGATCACGCCGATCTTGTAGCTCTTCTTGCCGTCTGAAAATTCAAACACGGCTTTCTTGGCAGCCTGATCTTCAAGCTTCACTTTACTGCGCTTGATCAGGATGGTCCTGTGGGTGCCATCTCCGCCGGTGGGAATGGTTTCCAGGCGAACGAAGGTTCCGGCCTTACCGCGGATCAGGTCTACCACGTCATCCAGGCGCCAGCCAACAACATCGACCATTTCGCCTTCTTTATCCTGGCCAACACCCACGATCTTGTCGTTTGGCTTGATCTTGCCAGTGCGGTCAGCGGGGCCACCGGCTACCAGGCGGGCCACTTTGGTGTATTCCTCATCCGCCTGCAATACGGCACCGATACCCTCAAGGGACAGCGACATGCTCATATTGAAGTTTTCAAGGGAGCGGGGAGATAAATAGTTACTGTGAGGATCGTAAAGACGGGTCAGTGAGTTCATATAGAGCTCGAACACATCATTACTGTTTTGCTGCTCAAGACGCTTTTTCTGGCCTTTGTAGCGGCGTTCCAGTAAGTCGCGGATCTCCTCATCCTTTTTACCTGTGAGCCTCAAGTTAAGAACACTACTCTTCAGGCGCTTGCGCCACAGGTCATCGGCATCACTAATGGAGGCGGGCCACTGGCTCTCCTCGCGGTCAAGTTCCAGGGATTCATCGCGATCGAAGTCGAACGGCGGTAATCCGTCCTCTAATTGAGAAAGGATATTGTCTAACCGATCCCCCATGCGAAGACGGAAACGGTTGTAAATCTCGAAGCCCGCTTTGACTTCGCCAGCGCGCAGCTGGTCGTCAAGTTTGGTTTGCCATTCGCGGAACTCATTGATGTCTGAGGCGAGGAAGTAGCTTTTGGTGGGGTCAAGAGCATCGATGTACTCATTCCAAAGGTCTTCCGACATTTCGTCTCCGACCTTGATCTTGTTGTAGTGCAGCATTTCTAGCTTGCCGACAATCTCCCTGGCAGTGCTGCCCTGATCCTTCTCAGGAGCTAGGGGCTCAGTCTCTGCCAGAGCGGTTGTGGAAAGCAGGCCAATGACCAAGAAGCCGGAAAATAGAGCGGCGATCCGATTGGTAAGCATAGGGAGTCTCTTTATACGTCCTACTTCATAGGCGACCAGCCTTTATGGCTTGGCGACCTATAGCTTAGGACAAGTATAAAGGCTGAAAGCTCCGAAGGGCATGAAATACCTCCAATCAGAGATGGATCCTTCCCTAATCCGGTCGAATTAGCAAAATAGATTTCCCTTAAACCTGTCACCTGAGGCATTTTTTCTCATTTCATGAACCTGAATATGAATGGTCATCATCAATATGCCCGGTGATTTTGGCGTCAGATCACATTTCGATATGGTGTTGGCACGCCAGTTTGAGACATCGGAAGGCGATGCGGGTATCCACTTTGGGGGTATTTATGGGCGGGGTTGCGCTGAGGCTAGAGAGTCAGCAGGTTAATGGAGGCACTTGTTGAAACTGGTTGGAGCGCTGCTGCCGGGCCTCTGGATGGCAGGCGTCCTCTCCTGGCACTTTAGTTGATGATCACCTGAGGTTAATCCGCTCAACTAAAATTTGATTATATACTTTAAATAAACTACATAACTTCTTGATAAATAAAGATTTATTGGATCTTAAAGTGAATTATTAAGTCGTCGAGCTGGGCAACAGTTGGCCCAGCTCGTGCCCCTAAGTAATTGTTAGTTTGGAAGTTGCTTGGTCATTATGATGTGGTCAATATTGTAACCGTGCTTAGTGACAGCCAGTTCCAACAGCTCATCGACAATGGCCTCATTGAGCTGTGGAGTGCGACTCAGAATATAGAGGCTGCTGCGATCGGGGTCGCCTACGAGGGACCATTGATATGCTGGGTCTAGCTCTAGAACCCAGTAGTTACCATTGGTTTTCCCATCGAAGAATGAAACCGCAAGCTTGCTATTTGTATCATCTAGAGGGACAGCGGTGCCTTGCACACTGATGGGAAAGCCGTACTTTGGGTGTAGGATTCGGCAAAAATTGAAAACACTGAGTGTGCCATCATCGTTGAGACCATAATCTGCCGTGACTGCTGTACAAGCAGGCTGGAAGATCTGTGGCAATCGGGCTATTTCATACCACTTGCCAACGTACTGATAAACGTCCACGTAGGGGACCGTCTCAAGCTCAGACTCATTATCAGCCCAGGAGAGATGCGCTCCAAAAGCCAATAGAAGAACCCCCAAACCTTTTGCCAAACCCTTCATATTCACATTTCCTTGTCATTGGATTGAATCACTTTCCACCGTACCAATTGTGCGATGGCAAACTCTTTACGGAAGGCAAGCTGGAACGGATTAATCAATTGTTGGTTTGGGGCAAAGCTTCACAATAACTTCAAGAATGACCAGCACTGCCCGCTAAACTTAGGAAAACCGATTGACAAAGAGGGAAACCTTAACTGTCTGCCTATTCATTAGCGCAGTAGTAAGGAAGCAACAGTGAATAAAAAACCATCACTATCGGCTGTAGTTGCATTGACATGGGCGGTTAGTTGGAGGGCGATCCTGATCAACCTGCCAATTTACATGCCGTTTTCCATTCTATCTAAACTGGGCTACGAGTTTCCTGTCTGGTTTTGGTACCTTCTTTGTATCTTGGGTGGGTTTTTGTCTTATGTTCTTGCATTTTGGTGGCTCCTCTCGCGAGGTTACGGCGCCCAAAATCCCCGAAAATTGAAAATAGTTGAATAAAAGAGTGGCAGTAAGCGGGTATCAAACGAGATAGGTTGAGGTCACCCCAACAGCATCCTCGTAAATTCATTGCGGTAACTATTGCAGTAACTAGGGTTGATCACTTCTCCAATCACGCCAAAACAATAAGTAGGCCACTCTATGTCACAGGAAATTCCCGTTGATGTGCTGATCCTAGGAGGTGGTATTCAGGGAGTAACCCTGATGAGGGAGTTGATACCAGAGTATTCGGTGATACTGGTCGATGACGAGTTCGGTGACGCCGAATCCCTGCATTTCCATGGATATTTCTCTTCCGGTTGGAATGCAGCCAACCCCCAGGCTGCTGAAATTTACCGGTGTGCCGCGCAACGCTGGCACAAAGAACTTGCCACTAGCGGCGTGAATAGTCGCATAACAGACTTCCATGCAGCGCTGACTCCAGACTTTCTAAAAACTGTTAAAGATAACTGGGCCAGGGCAGCTATTACCTTTGAGGAAGTTGAGTTGCCTGAGATCTTTGATCCGGATGATTTGCCAGCAAATCGTAGGTTCAGATTTCCTGGTGATCTTATTTTTGATGGAGCTGCAGCCTATCGCAGTATCAGCGAACCCTTGAGGAAGCAAATCTATCCTGGGAGGTTGGCTTCGTTCCAGCTTGGCGGGGCAGGAATTGAGCGGGTAACTCTGGATATGGATGGTCGCTCTTGTGAGGTAAAACCAGAGTTGGTGATTTCTGCCTGTGGTGCGGGGAATGCTGAAGTAATTCGGCATTTGGGTGTGGCGGAGGAGCAGATACAAAATGCCCAGTTAGTAAGACCTCTGCATATGCTCTTGGCTCGTGGCCCCAATATCCCGCCGGTTTCAGCTTTCTTGATCGACTTGGTAGTGATGTACCACCCACTGGAAGGAGGAGAAGGGCTCTGGATTCTTACGCTTAACCCAGAAGTTCCCAAGTTCAACGCGGGTGTTGTCGATATGAGTATCCCACCAGAAATAGAGAATGATCTACTTTGTGCAACTTTTGAGCGCCTTTCCAGTGCGATGGTGGCGTTCGAGGCTTGGGCACAGGGCTGCCAGTGGTCGGTATATGCTGGCTGGAAAACCGATGCGCCTGGGCCTGATGGGGATCCATTGGTGCAGCTGGATTATCCCACTCCGTACCAATTAGATGATTTTGGGGTACAAAACTTTCTCGCGGTATGGCCAAACCATTGGGGTTTGGCTGCTAATGTCGCCGATGACGCTGCAAGTTGGGTGCGGTCCAAGCTCAAAAGCTGTCACCCCCAGCCGGGCGCCGATAGTGGATTATCCCCAGGTTCGGGGGTTGGCCATTCCATAGAAAATAAGTGGCAGAGCGACAAGCTCAACTGGCTGTGCTGGGAAGATTTCGCTCGAAAAGTAGGCTATCACCGTTAACTTTAACCTCTTCGGCTTAATCAATTTGATTGGTTTCTGTTCGGTGTGGACATAAATACATCGGTCTAAGGCGAAAAATAAACGTCATGCAATGAAACTGTTGCTTGCAACGGTGAGTTTTTTCTGTATCTTAAAAACAAAATGTAACCGGTTACATTTTGCTGCAAGGGTCCGTGAAAGAGGAAATGGACCAATAGCGAGGCAAGAAACTTGGCCGGTTAGAAATCCAAAATAATAAGAACCTGGTTGCCAGAGGCAGCTATATGGGAAGTGGTATGGGAACAAAAATAAGAATGGGCATGGTCGGTGGTGGAGAAGGTGCCTTTATTGGTGCTATCCATCGTATGGCAGCTTCCCTCGACGGTGAGATAGAGCTGGTGGCGGGATGCTTTAGCAGTAATCCCGAGCGTAGCCGTAGCAGTGGAGAGAAGTTGGGCCTTAACCCAGAGCGCGTTTATCAGAGTTATGAGCAGATGTTCCTGGAGGAATCCCAGCGTAGTATCGATGAGCGCATAGAGTTTGTCTCTGTGGTAACTCCCAATGATTTACATCTACCAGTTGCTATTGCCGCACTGCGAGCGGGGTTTCATGTTCTCTCTGATAAGCCAGCCGCTTCCACACTTGAGGAAACCCTTGCGCTCAAAAACGAGGTCGTGCGGAGCGGCCATCTCTATGGTTTGACTCATACCTATGCGGCTTATCCACTTGCGACACAGGCCAGGGCAATCTTAGCCAGGGGAGAGCTAGGGCAAGTCCGCCGGGTAACTGTTGCCTACCCACAAGGCTGGCTGGCATTGGCTGGCGACTCCAGCGGAAGTAAACAAGCCAGTTGGCGGACAGATCCCACACGCTCGGGGGAAAGTGGTTGTTTTGCTGATATTGGTACCCATGCTCATCACTTGGTCGAATTCTTTACCGGTCAGCGTATCTCTGAGGTCTGTGCGGACTTGCAATCAGTAGTCGACCAAAGGGCTCTGGATGATGATGGTGCGGCGCTATTTAAATTAGATCAGGGTGCGCGCGGCACCCTGACAGCCAGCCAAGTCTGTGGCGGGGAAGGGAATAACCTGAATATCAGCGTTTATTGCGAATATGGCTCGCTGTTCTGGGAGCAGGAATCTCCCAATCAATTGCAGCTAAAGCGCAGGGGGGAGCCAGTGGCCCTTTTGAAGGCGGGTGCAGACTGTGAATACCTGGATGACGAGGTCCGAGCTCTTTGTCGGACCCCGCAGGGGCATCCTGAAGGTTATATAGAGGCCTTTGCGAATATTTACCGCGACTTTGCTGCCCAGGTTCGATGCCGCCGGCAAGAATTACCTATTAAAGAGAGTTCTGTCGTTGGGGATATTGATGCGGGTGTCCGTGCTATGGCGTTTGTGCGCGGTGCATTGGAAAGCAGCCGTGCGAATTCTTCTTGGGTGGCTCTGGCGCCTTATTGGGAATAAGCCGCTAAATCCTATTAATTCATTTTCAAATAATTTAGGAACCTCTGGCAGGGTGGAAGTCCGGCAGTTAGTACGACACAGGGAGGTGTCGATGTCGGCCCAGTGCCAGTCCGCTTTTGGAAAGACAGCATTGTGCTTTTCAAAAGGTGCAAGCTGATCACCCAGGAAGGATTGATTGGTTGCAGAGGTAAATAAGTACAGCAGTAAAAAGGATAAGAATAAATGAAGGCACCCAGAATTCAGGGGCCCGGGATATTTCTCGCCCAGTTCCTCCCTCCGAGCGATCAACCGGCTTCGCTGGAGTCTATGGCCCGGTGGGCATCGGACCTGGGTTACAAAGGCATTCAGGTTCCCACTTGGGACAAGCGCATCTTTGATCTGGAATTAGCCAGCAGTAGCCAGGCTTACTGTGACGATGTTTTGGGAATCTGTGAGACGGCGGGAGTGGAAATCACAGAACTGTCCACGCATTTGCAGGGCCAGCTGGTTGCCGCCCATCCAGCATATAAAGAGATGCTGGATATTTTTTCCCCAGAGGAAGTACGAGGCAACTTGCCAGCCCGCGCTGAGTGGGCGAGCAATCAACTGATATTGGCTGCTCGTGCCAGTGCCAACCTAAAGCTTAAGTCGCACGCTACATTTTCTGGCGCACTACTTTGGCATACTTTTTATCCCTGGCCCCAACGCCCCGCAATGTTGGTGGAAGAGGGCTTTCGCGAATTGGGTCGGCTGTGGCGCCCTATATTGGATGCGTTTGACAGTGCTGGAGTTGATGTTTGTTATGAGCTTCACCCCGGTGAAGATCTTCACGACGGGTTGACCTTTGAACGTTTTCTCTACGAAGTGGAGGACCACCCAAGAGCGAATATCCTCTATGACCCCAGCCACTTACTTTTACAGCAGATGGACTACCTGGCTTTTATCGACATCTATCACGAGCGAATCAAGGCGTTTCACGTGAAGGATGCTGAATTCCATCCGAGTGGTAGGGCCGGAGTTTATGGCGGTTATGCCCCTTGGATTGATAGACCTGGCCGTTTCCGTTCCCTGGGCGATGGTCAAGTGGACTTTCGCGGGATTTTCAGCCGCTTAACCCAATACGGTTACGACCGCTGGGCGGTACTCGAATGGGAGTGCTGCATTAAGGATCAACAACAGGGGGCCAGTGAGGGCGCACCATTTATTCAGAATCACCTGATTACCGTGGCGGGCAAGGCTTTTGATGATTTTGCTGGTGCTGAAACAGATAGCGCGCGAAATCGTCGGATTTTAGGATTGGATTAAATTTTCCAAGCCAAGTGAATAACCAATAACAATAAATCATGCGGAGACTGGATTGATGAGTACACAGACAAAATCCCTGCATAAGAATGTCTTTCTTGTGGGGAATCTCTCGATTTTTATGATTGGCCTCGGATTTGCTGTGAGGGCTTCAATCGCCGGTGACCTCCAAAGCGACATTTACGATCCTATTGATCTTGCCAACTCTACGGCCATGCTTGGTGAAGCCCTGGGTTTCACTTTCACAGGTTTTGCTCTCACCTTGTTATTTGGCAGCGCACTTGTGGACTTGGTGGGTATTAAGCGAATGTTGATGCTCTCATCTATAGGTTATGTATTGGGCAGTTTGCTTACTATTGCGGCATCTATGGTGACTCCAGGGGAGGGGGTAGAGAGTCTGGTTCTAGCTGGCCTGTTACTGACAGGCTTGGGCTGGGGTGCCGTGGAGGCAGCCAGTAATCCTATGGTTGCTGCAGTCGACCCAGAAAATAAAACGCAACGTTTAAACGTACTACATGCCTGGTGGCCTGCGGGTATTGTGGTTGGAGGATTACTGGGATTGTCAATCTCTGCCCTCGAGCTTCCCTGGCAGTTGAACCTTGTCGTGTTAGCACTGCCAGCTGTTGTTATGGCTTGGCTTGTGGCTAAAACTGATTTCCCTGTTACTGAGCGGGTTTCTTCCGGTATCAGTTATGGCGAAATGTTTAAAGAGGTATTCAAGCAGCCGATGTTTATCCTTCTGTGGATGTGCATGTGGCTGACCGCCGCAACCGAGTTGGCCCCTGGGCAGTGGGTAGACCTGACCCTATCACGCGTTGTTGGCATGAAGGGTATTCTTATTCTTGTTTATGTCAGCATGTTGATGTTTGTGATGCGCCACTTTGCCGGACGGCTGGCAAAGAAGCTGTCTTCTATCGGACTTCTATGGTTAAGCAGTCTCCTTGCAGCAATTGGGCTCTATTGCCTGGGTATGGCTAGGACGCCAGTAACCGCATTTTTGGCAGCGACTGTCTGGGGCATTGGTGTTTGTTATATGTGGCCCACTATGCTGGCCACAGTCTCCGAGCGTTTTGTGCGCGGTGGGGCATTGTTTCTGGGATTGCTGGGTTTTGCCGGTGGTATGTCTATCCAATTTGTTCTGCCAAAGCTTGGCGCTATTTTTGACAATGCCAAGATTGAGGCAGCGGGGGGCTTGGAAGCCTTTGAAAAGCTGAGTGGGGATGAGTTGGACGCGGTATTAGCCACCGCTTCTGTTGAGTCATTCCAGTCACTGGCTGTAGTGCCACTTATCCTGCTCCCCATTTTTGCCTTTATTTGGCTTTGGGATCGAAGGCAAGCAGCCAGTAAATCAGAAGCCGCCGTTTCAGTGGGGAATCCGTAGATGGTATCCGACTGTGCGAAAATAGCTCGCTTCTAATAAGTAATTAGCAGGAAATTATGTCAAACATTCGCGAAGTTGCTCGCCGCTCCGGCGTATCGGTCGCGACCGTATCCCGGACACTGAAAGATCCGCAGATGGTCTCTCCGCGAACCAGAGAGCGGGTGCTAAAGGCTGTAGAGGAGGCCGGCTACCGGCCGAACCTCCTTGCGCGGAACTTCAGTTCGGGCAAGTCATACGCAGTGGTGGTTTTGGTTCCCAATATAGCCAATCCATTCTTTTCCCGGGTCATTCGCGGGATTGAGAAAGCTGCTCAGGACCAAGGCTATTCGGTGCTGCTGGGGGACACAAAAGGGGATTCCAGCAATGAACAATTTTATGCAGGTATGGCGCTAACTAACCAAGCGGACGGCGTTATCCAGCTTGGTAGTCGCTATCCATTCGCAGAGAAGGACACAAACCTGGCAGCATCTGTTCCGTTGGTGAATGCCTGTGAGCGCATAGCAGAAGATGATCGTTATCCAGTGGTGGAGTTGGATAACCATGGTGCTGCCCAGGAAGTTGCGCGGCACTTGATGGAGATGGGGCACCGTCGCATCGGGGTTATTACCGGGCCCTCGCAGAGCCCTATAGTGCGAGACAGGCTGTCCGGATTTTCCGAGGCGCTAAAAAAACGTGGGTTAGAACTTGATCCTGAAATGGTCGTTCACGGGGAATTCACGATGACCTCTGGGCGGGAAGGCGCAGAGACTCTGCTATCGACCCCTCATCGGCCGACTGCCATTTTTTGTATGAACGATGAGATGGCAATTGGTGCAGTGCATCAAGTGAAGAGAATGGGCCTCAGGGTGCCGGAAGATGTGTCTGTTACAGGATTCGATAACATTGAATTCTCACAATTCACAGATCCGCCTTTGACTACGATCAACCAGCCCGCAGAGGAGTTAGGCCGTTACGCAATGGAAACGCTGCGATTGATCATCGATGGCAAGCCATTGAAGTCCAGCCGGACTATTTTGCCCTTTGAGCTGGTGGAACGGGAAAGTACAGGTCCTTGTTCGGACCAGTGAGGGCCGCAGATTCCCATGGACTCTTGCCCTTAAAAGAGCCGTATTGATTAGATTACAGCGTTAGGTGTGGAGATAATAATGATGAAAAACCTTACTAAAGCCAGATCCAAACTATCCGTAGCGATTGCAGCAGCAGTGATGCTGGGAGCTGCAGGTTGCGAGCGGGTGCCCGAATCGAATGTCCAACAAGCGGACGGAGAGTGGCGTTACCTGTTTGATGGAGAAACGTTACAAGGCTGGACCGGCACAAATGGCTCACAAATTGGAGAGGCCTGGCAGGTTGTTAATGGCAATCTGGTCTTAACTGCCGGAGGGGCTGGGGATCTGGTAACAGCTGAGCAATTCGAGGATTTCGAATTGCAGCTGGAGTGGAAAATTTCTGAGGGCGGCAACAGTGGCATTATTTATCGTGTCGCCGATGGAGATTCGCCAGTTTGGATGAGTGGTATGGAATACCAGGTGTTGGACAATGCTGCATTTCCCAATCTGGAAAAGCCAAGCCACAGCGCCGGCTCAGTGTTTGATATGTATGCACCTAGTGAAGAGAGTGTCAAACCTGCGGGGCAGTTTAACCAAACTCGTATACGCGTAGAGAGCGGAAAGGTAGAACATTGGTTGAACGGCAACAAGATTGTTAGCTACGAGCTTTGGTCAGAGGATTGGGGCAAGCGTTTGGCGGGCAGCAAGTTTTCGAATTATCCAGATTTCGCACGCTCTGAAAGCGGCTATATCGCTTTGCAGGATCATGGTGACAAAGTTTGGTATCGCAATATAAAAATCCGGGAGCTATAAGCTCATGGGTATTTCAGGAATCAGTCTCTGGCAAATCCTGATAGTACTGGTGCTTGCAGTTTTACTGTTTGGCAGCGGCAAGATTCGTCGTATGGGAGAAGACCTGGGGGGAGCAATCAGTGGCTTTCGCCGCTCTTTAAAGGATAACGGAGAAGAAGGCTTCTCTGCAGAATCTCCCTCAAAATCTGCTGCTGAGGTTTCCCAAATAGGAGGGCGGCAATGACTATCAATAGAAGGCGGTTTTTGACAAATAGTGCAAGGCTGGCGGCTTTGGGACTTGCAGCCCCCTTTATTGGGTTCAGTCGTCTTGGCCACAGCGCGGCAAGTGAACGCTTTTTCAAAATCTCTTTAGCCCAGTGGTCCCTGCATCGGCAACTGCGAAGTGGAGCTCTCAAGGTTCTGGACTTTCCAGTAAAAACACGCAAAGTCTTTGGCATTGAAGCGGTTGAGTATGTCAATCAGTTCTTTAAGGATCAGGCAAAGGACTTGAAGTTTCTCGCTGCAATGAAGGCTAGAGCAGAAGACCATAATGTTCGCAGCCTGTTGATTATGGTTGATGGCGAAGGCGACCTAGGCGACCCCGATAAAGGCAAGAGAAAGCAGGCCATAGAGAACCATTACAAATGGGTCGAAGCGGCTAAGTACCTCAATTGTCACTCTGTACGTGTCAATGCCGCAGGGCAGGGGAGCCGCGAAGAAGTGGGTAAGGCTGCTGTTGAGGGACTGCGCGCGCTTTCGGAATTCGCCCGGGATTTTAATATTAACGTGATTGTTGAGAACCATGGTGGCTACTCATCGAACGGTGAGTGGTTGTCACAAGTCCTTCAACGTGTAGATATGTCCAATTGTGGCAGCTTGCCGGATTTTGGAAACTTTGGAGATTACGATCGCTATTTGGGGGTTCAGCAACTAATGCCGTTCGCCCAGGGTATCAGTGCCAAAAGCTTTGAGTTCGATTCAGCGGGAATTGAAATCAATACGGATTTTGCTCGGATGTTACGGATCATTCGCGATGCGGGTTATCGAGGCTATATCGGCATTGAGTTTGAAGGGCCGGGAGATGAGGACCATGGAATCTTGGCAACTAAGCAGCTGCTTGAGCAGCTTGGCAGGAGGGTGGAGCTGTCCGCGCAACTAAATCAAAATAACTGATAAAATTTAGTTTCGAATGTAACCGGTTACATATTTTTAATTTCACCTAACCTAGAAATAAGTACTTAAATGCCTACTTTCTTTAAGAAATCAGTCTCCAACACTAATAATTTTACATTTAGACTTTATTAGCGCCGAAAAAAGCAGAAAAATATCCCATAAATGTAACCGGTTACAGGAGGATATTTCCAACTGATAGAATTTAACCGGTCAGAAGAAAAATAAATAATCATGCAGGAGAGATGTTATGGCGAGTGAAGATATCGAGAATAAAGAGTACGACGCCTTAATAGTCGGCTCTGGCGCTGGGGGTGGCATGGCTGCCTATGTGCTGGCCACCGCCGGTTTAAAGGTATTGTTGCTTGAAGCGGGGCGATCCTACGACCCTGTCAAAGAAACCCCTATGTTTAACTTGCCCAAAGACGCACCCCTGCGCGGTGGTAGTACGCCAGAAAAACCGTTCGGTTTTTACGATGCGACAGTGGATGGTGGCTGGCAGGTACCAGGCGAGCCCTATACCCAGGGATCTCGAGAGAAAGGTCGACGTTTTGACTGGTGGCGAGCGCGTATGCTGGGTGGCCGCACGAACCATTGGGGGCGTATTTCCCTGCGTATGGGTGAATACGACTTTAAGCCCTACTCAAGGGATGGGCTCGGCTTTGACTGGCCCATCAGCTACCAAGACCTGGCACCCTACTACGATAAAACCGAGATGCTTATTGGTGTCTACGGTACCAATGAGGGATTGGAAAATACTCCGGACTCTTCCGACGGCGTATTATTGCCGCCGCCTAACCCCCGTGCTTATGAACTGCTAGCGAAAAAAGCTTGTGATAAGCTGGGTATCCCCGTGATCCCCTCACACTTGGCGATTCTTAGTGAGTGCCTCGACCATGAAGCTATTCCGCAGAAACTGTTCCCCGATAATAAGCTCGCCCAGGATGTAACCCGCGAATCGATGAAATCCCGCGCAGCCTGTTTTTGGGCCACACCCTGTGGTCGCGGTTGTTCCATCAAGGCAAATTTCCAGTCCACCACAGTACTACTACCTCCTGCGTTGGCTACAGGCAACCTAGACATCATCACTGACGCGATGGTGCGCGAAGTTACCGTTGATAAGGGAGGTAAAGCCAATGGGGTGGTTTACATTGATAAAATCACCCGCCAGGAAAAGTTTGCCAGTGCCCGCGCCGTTGTCGTCGCGGCCAGTGCCGCCGAGACATCGCGCATTCTTCTCAACTCAAAAAGTACCTTATTCCCAGACGGTCTCGCCAACGGCAGTGGTGTTGTAGGTAAATACCTGATGGATACTGTGGGTGCGGGAGTGGGTGGTCAAATTCCAGCACTGGAAAATATGCCCGCCCATAACGAAGACGGCGCGTCGGCAATGCATATGTATATGCCCTGGTGGCTATATAAAGAGCAGTTGCGCGGAGACCTGAATTTTGCGCGCGGTTATCACATTGAATTCGGTGGTGGCCGCAGTATGCCTGGAGCCGGGGCCTTCGGTGGTATGGGTGACTTTACCGAAGGTGCCTATGGTAAAGATCTGAAACAGGCCTGCCGGCGCTATTACGGCTCCTTTGTTTGGTTCGATGGTCGTGGGGAAATGATCCCTAATGATGATAGTTACTGTGAAATCGACAAGGACCAAGTTGACCAGTGGGGTATCCCGGTTCTGAAATTCCACTGGAGATGGAGCGACCAGGAACTCAATCAGGCTGCCCACATGCACAAAACCTTCGCCGAAATTATCGAGGGTATGGGTGGTAATGTGACCACAACGGTACAGACCGATGGTGCCAAGGCCATTATCAACGGTGGTGCGATTATCCACGAAGTTGGCACTGCGCGAATGGGCTCCAACTCAAGAGATTCTGTACTCAATCCTTACTGCCAGTCTTGGGAGGTTCCGAACCTCTTTTTAACCGACGGCGCTCCCTTTGTTTCCAATGCCGATAAAAACCCAACCCTAACCATTATGGCGCTGGCTTGGCGTACCTGTGACTACATCGTGGACCAGTTTAAAAGGAGGAACATTTGATATGAGCAAGGATAAAACAAACCTGAGCCGTCGTAATGCCCTGCGTTTGATTGCTACTACTGCGGCTGCGGTTCCGGTAATCGGTTGTTCTGAGAAAGCAGCACCAAAAGTTGAGTTGAAGGAAGACAAACTGGCAACGAAACCAGCGGTTAAGGATCTGGACGCGCCTAAACAAACTTTAGTCAGGGGTACACCAACAGATCCTGATCTGCTTAACCCCGTCGTACCATGGGAAATGCAATTAGATGCGCGTGAGTTGGCGGTGCTCGCAGCGCTTTGCGATGTGATTATACCTGCAGATGAAATTTCCCCGAGCGCTTCTTCAGTAGGTGCACACCATTACATCAATGAATATGTCAGCGCACCTTATTCCAACAATAAGGCGGACCTTGTCACTATTCGCGGAGGGGTAGTCTGGCTCGAGGGAGAGTCCAGGCGCAGGTTCCAAGGCCCATTTGTCGAGCTGAATGCATCTCAAAAAATTGCCATTTGTGAGGATATCAAATGGACTCGTACCGCGAAGCCAGAATTCCAAGCCGGTGCACGTTTCTTTGCCAAGGTGCGAGTTCTTGTATCTACCGCCTTCTACACCACTGAGGAAGGCATGGCGGATATTGGCTACGTAGGTAATAGGCCTATGGCCAGCTTTCCTGGCGCACCACCTGAAGTATTAAAACGACTCGGCTTAGAAAGCTGAGAACTGTGTAAGGCTAACCCCAGGGAAAGGAGTTGCCTATAAAAGTAAGCCAAGGATGGATAGATCTGAAACCGGGCTTATTCCGAAGACTTGGTAAGAGGGTATGCCGAGTTTAGAGGGTGCACGGAAGGCTCAAAAATTATAATAAAAGTGATGCTTAGCTATGAAAGAGAAAACCCAAAAAGAAAACCGCAGGACGGAATTACTTCGTACATCCGCCAGTGCACTGGTGTTATGCAGTGTCGTCGGTATGGCACAGGCGCAAAATACCGAGGAAGCCCAAAAAGAAAGTTTGGCGCTTGAAGAGGTAGAAGTACTGGGTATTCGTCAGAGCATGGAGAAAAACCTCGATGTGAAGCGCTTTTCCAATGCGGTGGTGGACTCAATTACCGCTGAAGATATTGGCAAGTTCCCCGATAAAAACGTAGCCGATGCCTTACAGCGGGTACCGGGAGTCTCTATTGTCCGTAGTGGTGGTGAGGGCGCCAGGGTCAGTATTCGTGGTACAGCCCCAGAACTTACTTTTACTCAACTTAATGGTAACTATATTGCCACTCCGGGCGATGAGCCATCACGTTCGCTAGATTATTCCTTGTTGCCCGCAACAATGATTGCCCGTACAGATGTTTATAAGAGCCCTGAGGCAAAGCTGGATGAAGGCGGAATCGGCGGTACCGTCATTTTGCATACCCGCAAACCTCTGGATCTGGACGCGGGAGAGGGCATGCTATCGGTTGAAACAACTTACGCGGATGTCACTGAGAAGTATGAGCCACAATACACGGGTTTTTACTCATGGAAAAATGATCAGGAAACCTTTGGTGTATTAGTTGGTTATTCCAGGCAAGACCGCCAGAACCGGGTGATTAGCACCACCACTGAAAACTGGGGATGGCAAGGTGATGAAAAGCCGCACGATGGCGTAGAGGCCAGGGGGGCTATGATAGATATCGATGGTAATGAGTACCGGGATTTCTATGCCCCCAGAGCCGTAGTGGGTAGCGTTTTTGAAGAGGAGCGTACCCGCGAGGGAATTCAGCTCAGTGCTCAGTGGCGTCCGGTTGAACAACTTGAGCTGGGTGTCAATTATTTTCGCTTTGAGCAGGGTGGCAACTCAGAGAATTACCGTATTGTATTTCCAGAGTGGAACTATGGTGATGCAGTTGCACCCGGTAGCCTTAAATTTGACGAGGATGGCGATACCTTACTCGGTATGGGCATGTTGGACAGAGGTCAGGCCGAATTGCAGTCTCCACAAGTCGCTGGTGACTACACACGAGCTGAATATGTGTCAGATACCTTGGATTTTAATGCTATTTACCAAGGTGATGGCTATAGCGTGCGATTGGTTGTGGGCAGCACCAGTGCGGAAGGCGGACCTTCCGAGAAATTGTTTGCCTCAGTTAACTCTCGCTATGGCACTGTGGCTGACTGGAGCTGGGACCTAAGCAGTGGTACTGCAGAGATTGATACCAGTGCCGATCTGGGAGACCCCAATACTTACCCCTTATACGATTGGTTTTCTTCGCACTGGACCAGTAGTGAGGATGATGAAAACTACTACCAGCTAGATGTATCTATCGATATGGATTACGGCTGGCTGACTTCCTTTGATGTAGGACTTAAATACCGCGACCACGAAATTAACCGTAGGATTACCAAACAATCCTGGGACGACGATAACTTACCATGTCCTACTATTAATTGGGGCGAAGTCGAAGGGGCCTGCTATCCCTGGTGGCCGGACGATTCTTTCCACACCGACCCTAATGGCGTTCCGGATACGATTGATATCCTATCCAGTGGCCCACTCGACAATATCATTGGTGGTGTAAAAGTGCCCAACTTTGCCTACCTGGAGTTCGAGAAGCTAAAAGAATTTCTCTATGAGACCTATGGTGATCCTACAGTGATCGTAGAACGGGACCAGGACTATCGCATCGGTGAGGAAGTGACTGCGGCCTATGTACAGCAGAATTTTGCCTCTGCCACTTTGCGCGGTAATTTTGGTGTTCGCGCGGTGCAGACCAAGCAATATGCCCGAACCTACGACAACATTGATGGCGTTTTGCAAGATGAGCCCAATATTCGCGATAGCAGTAACACCGATTTTCTGCCAAGCGCCAATATCGCTTGGGATATTAACGATGATTTAGTAATGCGTGCAGCCCTCGCAAGGGTTGTTGCCCGAGTTAATTATGATGGCCTCGGTGGCTCTGAATCTATACACGCCCCATTGCCAGGAGCGACCGTAAGAGATGGATTTGCGGGGAACTCCGAATTGGAACCCTATAAGGCGGATCAGTTTGATTTGGGTCTGGAATGGTACTTTGACGATGCTTCCGCAATGGGAGTAACCCTGTTCAGGAAGGATATTGCATCATTCGTCATTAACGGCAGCTCCCTGGTTACCAGGGAAATCGACGGTGAAATTTGGAATGTAAATATGTCGATGCCTGTTAATGGCACCGATGCCACCGCTCAGGGTGCCGAGCTGTTTGTGCAATATGCCTTTGATAACGGTTTTGGGGTTTTTGCCAACTACACCTATACGGACACAGAACTGGCCAATCTTGACCTCGAAAGTGGTGAAACAATCAAAACAGAAATTGCGGGTACCTCTAAAGATCAATACAACCTATCGGTGTACTACGAGAATGACCTTTTTAGTGTGAGAGCCTCTTACAACTATCGCAGCGCTTATGCGGATGGCTATAGCAACGGCGTGAATACGTTTACTGATGAGTATGATCAGCTTGATGTTAATGCTTCTTATAGTTTGATGGAAAACCTTACTCTCACTGCCTCCATTATTAATCTCACCGAAGAGAAGGTGGATAGATACTGGGGTGAAGAAAACAGAGTCTTGGGTTCCTCCTACTCAGGTCGCCGAGCCTATATGGGGCTGACTTACAGCTTCTGATCCCGCCATAACTTCGGCGCACAGTACAGTAATGTCTCTGTGCGCTTTCCATTTGAGACAAATCATTGTGATCAGCAAAAGAAAATTCCTGAAATATTCCTTCCTGGGCACGGCTGGCGCCCTGGCAACACCTTCAGTGGCAGCTATGGCAAGGCGTTATACGAAGAAGGGAAAAAAGCCCGTAGTCATATCAACCTGGAACCATGGGGGCCCAGCCAATGAGGCAGCTTGGCAGGTTCTCAGCGAAGGTGGCAGGGCTTTGGATGCCGTAGAGGCAGGTGCTCGGGTGCCGGAAGCTGACCCGCAGGTAACCAGTGCTGGCTATGGCGGTTTTCCCGATCGCGATGGTGTAGTGACTCTTGATGCCTGCATTATGGATGACAAACAAAATTGTGGTTCAGTGGCTTTTTTACAAGGTATCAAGCATCCCATCTCGGTTGCGCGAAAGGTGATGGAGGAAACTCCACATGTGATGTTGGTCGGCGAGGGCGCACAGCGTTTTGCGCTTGAACAGGGATTTGAGATTGAGAACCTGCTAACTCCAAAAGCTGAAGCCGCCTGGCGTGAGTGGAAGCGCGAGTCCCGTTACCAGCCGGTAATCAATAGAGAAAACCACGATACTATCGGCATCTTAGGTAAGCGGTACGCAAACTAAATACTTCCTAGATTGCCAACATAAGTGACACACGTTTACCCGCCAAAAATTCCAGCGGGCTCAAGTAATTTAGTACTTTCCTAGGTCGAGTATTGATTCGAAACACTGCGTCATCAATACGGCTTTTTGGTATCTTGCCAATTTCCACTCCTTTTGGGAAGAAGCGCCTCAAAAGGCCATTAGTGTTTTCGTTCAGCCCGCGTTCCCAAGAGTGGTAAGGTTTCGCAAAATATATTCTGCATCCTAGCTTCTGCGCAATCGATTGATGACCTGCAAATTCTCCTCCATTATCGAAGGTGATGGTTTTACAGATGGCCTGATATGGCTTCAACATCTGCTTGATCGCCCGGCTCACTGTTTTCTTGCTCTTATTTGGGACTCTGCGAGTGAGCAATAATTTGGAAACTCGTTCAACCAGTGTCACCAGATAGCCATCTTGACCATAAACTGTATCGCCTTCCCAGTGACCGATCTCAGTGTTTTCATCGACAATCGCAGGTCTTTGATCAATATCTATGCGCTCTGGAATAAGCTTTACGCCTGCCTCGGAACCTGCCCGTTTCTGATAAGGTTTGGCTTTCCTTGGCAGACGTGACCTCCAGTTAAGTCGACTGACCCAGCGGTAAATTGTTGAACAACTAACCGTTTTCGCACACCTCTCAAGCTGCATTCGCCCAGCGATTTGTTCAGGACTTGCATTTTTCAGCTGGTGGTCGATTTGTACCTGCATGGCAAAGTCGAGCTTGGTATGTTTAATAGCTCCGTGCCGTCGTTGCAGTGCCTGACGGTGGGCACTCTCGGCACAGTAAGGGCTGTAACGACCAAGCTCACGAGAGATAGTCTTATTGGATCTATTGAGGCGTAGTCCAATGGCTCGGGCTGAATAGTTCTGCCCATTAAGGACCTCAATCTGGTATCGTTCTTTCAAGGTCAGCTGGTTGGTACGGGTTCCCATGAGGTTCCTGGCTTGTTTGTGTGGAAGCTTACTAGCCTACAACCAGCTGGCCTCCTTCGCTATCGCCAAGTGTGTCGGTTATTGTGAGAATCTAGGCTTTAATGAATAATGTGGTTCGTGTACCGCTTACGATTAACCGCGCCCCGATGTATCCCACCAGATAGGCTGCATAATTGGCTCTACAGCAGTGGTTTCACCACTGAGAAGACTAACCACCCCCGGATTCAGCTCAAGCACCATCCATGAAGCTGGTAACGTGAGAAGATCTGGGTATGGCGTTTGTTTGTCTGTTGGGACAAATCCATATCGTGGGTAATAAGTAGGCACACCCAATACAAAAACTGCATCAACATCACAGTTTTTTAAGTGAGTGATGCCTGACTGCATTAACTCTTTACCAACACCATGACCATGTTGATATTCAGGTAGTACACCGATAGGAGCTAGTAGATAACACTTTTTATCGGGGTGGTCTTTAAACAGAAATGGCGTAAAAATAATATTGCCTACTATTTTTCCATCTCGCTCTGCATTGATTGAAATAGTATCTGGCAACGCGAGAAAGGATTCAGCTAAATCAGCCGTTTCAGCTCCTTCCTCTTCTCCAAATGCCAAAAGGTGGATGTTTTTGATTATTTCTGTCTCTGAAGTGTTCATTTAAATTTCTCTAACTCAAAGTTTTGTTAGGTTGAATAAAAGATTAAGTGGTTAATTTTAGGGCTACGCTTGTTCGCTCGGATGCCCCCACATTATTGGAGCGGCATAAGGACCAGTGATGCTTGTCGTCGATTCACCAAAACCATCTAAAGCTCCTGGTGTTAATTCACGTGCAAACCAATTTTCTAGGGGGGCTTGTGTCCTTACAGGCGGTAAGATTTTGTGAGGAGTGTTGTAGCGATTAGCATAGTGGTACTGCTCTCCCATAACAAAGATGACATCAGCATCAAGTTGTTTTTCAGCTTCGGCCATGAGCCTTGTTGCATAACCCTTTCTTTAATACTGAGGCAGCACGGCCAAGGGAGCCAACACATAACACTTAAGGTGTGGCGCGGCATCAACTGTAATGGGCGTGTAGCAGGCGTGCGCCACTCCCTCATATACGATGGAAAAGCTCCCATCTTCAATCATGGCGTCTGCTAATTCAGCATACAGCTTTGCATGTCCTTCGTTATAAAGTCCGCCAGCAGATGCAAAAGCTTCATATTGAATTTGGTATGGTGTTTTCATAGAGAAAGCTCCTTTTGATTTGGTTTAGAGCCTGATTTGTTAAAGATAAATATGACCTGGAGCATTAGCGTTGGATCATTTGCGACTGCACAGAGGTAGCCCCCAATCGCGTAATACGATAGGGCTGACCATTTTTTGAGCCGATGAGTTTTTTGCTTTTTAAGCGTTTAAAAATGTCAAAAGTACAGCTAGACAGGACGTTACCATCCCGTGTGTAGCAAGTGACATCATAGGGTTTGCCGCTTTCACGGCGAAGGAGGTGTATCTCACCACCAAGTGCGAGAACGTGCAGGACGCGCTGCTCGTGCTTTGAAATGTTCAATGGAGTGCCTCAATCTTCAGAAATCACAAAACTAGGCAGCCTCAGAATTTTGCATGAGGGCCTTCTAGTGTTTTAGATGTCCCTTAAGCCCTAATCGGGTCTAGGAACGTGCGATTACCTGATGATCTAGCAAAAACTCTCCATTGAGTTCATAAGGATTGAAAAACGGTATCTTAAGTATCAGAAATCAAATGTCAAGAAAAATTGAGGATTTAGCGTCGGATGCGCTCTGGTGGTTTCTATGAACAATCTATCGGCTAATTGTTCATAGGTGATGATGATGGGCGTTAGTCGCGCTTTGTCGGGTCCGCTGCGCGGAACTATTGCCCTTTCAATCGCTAACCATCTTAGCCGTGGACCAGAACGGCAATCTCTCAGGTGCCTGCACCACCAGTGGCGCGGCTTTCAAGATGCATGGGCGGGTAGGGGACTCGCCGATTATCGGTGCCGGACTCTATGTCGACAATGAAGTGGGTGCGGCTACTGCCACGGGTATGGGCGAGCTAATGATCAAGACTGTCGGTTGCCATCAAGTCGTGGAGCTGATGCGTCATGGCTACACACCGGAGGAAGCCTGTCGTGAGGCGGTGGAGCGTATTGCGCGCAAGCTGGGGGACTATAAGAAGTTCCAGGTGGGTTTCCTGGCTTTAGATAAAGCCGGTAATTACGGTGCTCACTGTATTCACCCGGGTTTTAATTATGCAGTAAGAGATGCGAGCGGTGCACAATTAGTAGATTCGAAAAGTAAACTCGGCTGATTGTCTTCTTGGAGCAAGCCGCAGTTAGTTGACTTGCCCCAATAGGAAGAAAATTCGAATTTGCTCAATACACTGCTCAGTGCAAAGTTCGTGCTTGCTGCCTGTTTAGACGCAGTTCTGGGGAGAAGCGAATCATATCTAGGAGAGCATCAAAATAATGTTCACCTAAGTCGCCAAGGTCTACAAAGCGTGGAGAAAGAAGCCAGTCTTCCAGAACACCAAAAAGTCCTCCGTGAAGCATTTGTTGGGCCAGTTTCAGATCCAGATCAGCAGGTAATTGACCGGCTGAAAGTGCAATCTCCAACAATTCTCCCATTCGCTCCAACCGCTCTGTGCGGCCTTGCTTAATACGGTGAGTGGACTCGCATACTTCACTGATTGGGTCGCATGGCAGGAAGATAATCTCCAGCAAGCGCTGCCATTCATCATTGCAGGCAATCTCATCGAATAGCCATATCCAGCGGGTACGCAGGGTGCCTAGAGGGTCTCTCTTCAACTCATCACCGGCCGCCGCGCAGAGGTCTTCACCGGGCAGGCGCATGCGCTCGGTTAGAGCGTTGAGTAGCCCAACTCTGTCGCGGAAATGGCTATGCAGGGAATCACGAGTGACTCCGGCAAGCTCTGCGACTGCCGTTAGGGAGGCGTGGGTGACGCCAGATTCGTGAAAAACACGAATCGCGGCGTCTAAAATACGCTCTCGGGTGTTAAGTATTTGCTCTTCTCTATATTTAGCCATGGGCAATGCAGCTTCTTCATTATCGTAATCGCCTCATTTGACCGCATATTCACGGCTGTTCGCCGCATGAAAACAAATGAGACTTTAGTGCAACCCCTTGAAAACACTGGGTAAAAGTGCATGTTAGTCGATATTCATGCGCTGATGAATAGTTGATCGGATTTCATCACTACACATAAAATGCGTGGCCACTGGAGTTAGACCTTCCTGTCACCGTCTCTTTTTCTCCCGAACTGACCGCAGTATCCAGGCCGTCAGCCCTGATCGAGGTAACCATGCTCAATAAAAAAGCGTTTATCAGTCTTTTGATCACTAGTGCATTGCTTGCCGCTTGTGATGAAAGAACCGCTGCGCCACCGATGCCGGCGCCACAGGTGACTGTGGTTACGCTGGAATCCGAGCCGGTTACGCTTACCAGAGAGCTACCTGGTCGCACTTCACCTTTCAAGGTGGCGGAAGTTCGTCCACAGGTAAATGGCATCATAAAACAGCAATTGTTCCGTGAAGGTGGGCGTGTCGATGCAAATCAGCCACTTTATCAACTGGATGACGCCATTTACCAAGCGGATGTGGATAGTGCGCGCGCTAAATTACAGGGTGCCAATGCGGCAATGAATATCGCTCGCCTCAAGGCTGAGCGCACCGCAGGCCTTGTTAAGAGTGGCGCTGTCAGCAAGCAGGAGAATGATGTCGCAGAGGCAGATTTGCAGGAAGCCCGTGCCTCTGTTGCTGCTGCCAGGGCGGAGTTACATCGAGCCGAGATCCAGCTGGACTACGCCCAGATTACCTCGCCGATTACTGGCCGTATTGGTAAATCCAGTGTTACCCAGGGCGCCTTGGTAGCGGCCAATCAGGCCGCAACTTTGGCCACTGTGCAACAGCTGGACCCCATCTATGTGGATGTTACCCAGTCCGCAGCAGAGCTGGTCAGCCTGCGTCGGGCCCTCCAGGCGGGTACATTGGCAGATGCCACAAACCTGCCAGTTAAGATTTTGCTGGAAGATGGCAGTGAGTTTGAACACCAAGGCAAGCTCGAGTTTGCCGAAGCCAGTGTCGATCCCTCTACTGGCAGTGTGTTGCTGCGAGTCGTTGTCCCCAATCCAGACAATATGCTGCTGCCAGGCATGTACGTGCGCGCGATAGTCGGTAGCGGTGTACGGGAACATGCCATTCTGGTGCCTCAACAAGGTATTGCAAGGGACCCGAAAGGTAACACTTCGGCAATGGTGGTCAATGAAGAGAATATTGTTGCCCAACGTTCCGTGCGGGTCAGTCGCACAGTCGGTAACCGCTGGTTGGTAGAAGAGGGGCTGGAGCCCGGTGACCGTGTCGTAGTGGCTGGATTGCAGAAAATTCGCCCCGGTGCGCCGGTGCAGCCTAGTGAACGTGAGGATAAACAGGTACCTGCAGCAGCTGGTGACGACGACGATGCTGCTGAGCAGGGTTCCTGAGGGTAGGGGTTATGGCGAGCTTTTTTATTAACCGGCCCATCTTTGCCTGGGTTCTGGCAATTATCACCATGCTGGCAGGTGCATTGTCTATCAGCAAGTTGGCGGTGGAGCGCTATCCGAATATCGCACCGCCCTCTATTAATATTGAGGCCAGTTACCCTGGCGCCTCCGCCAAAGTGGTGGAAGATTCGGTGACGCAGATTCTGGAGCGGAATATGAAAGGTCTCGATGGCCTTCTCTATATGTCTGCTGTCAGTCAATCTAACGGTGGTGTGTCTGTCTCCCTTACGTTTGAGAATGGTACCGACCCGGATACCGCACAGGTGCAAGTCCAAAACAAGGTACAGCTGGCAATGCCGCTGTTGCCCCAAGAGGTGCAGTTACAAGGGGTCAATGTCAGTAAGTCCCGAGGTGGCTTCTTGATGGTTGCAGGTTTTGTCTCCGAAGACGGCAGTATGAACCGCAACGACATTGCCGATTACATCAACTCAGCGATTGTGGACCCGGTTAGCCGGGTGCCCGGTGTTGGTAATGTGCAGGTGTTCGGCTCCAAATATGCAATGCGTATCTGGCTCGATCCCAACAAGCTGACTACTTACGATTTGACACCGAATGATGTAGCCGCGGCGGTCCGTGCCCAGAATGCCCAGGTCACAGTGGGCAGCCTTGGTGGCGCACCGGCGGTGCCAGGGCAGCAACTCAATGCCTCTATTACCTCCCAGGAGCGCCTGCAAACCCCGCAACAGTTCCGGGAAATCGTGGTACGAGCCAATGATGATGGCTCCATACTGCGGCTTGGCGATGTCGCCCGCGTTGAGTTGGGGGCAGAGAATTATGAATTTATCTCCCGCTACAATCGTCAACCGGCTACCGGTATCGCCATTAACCTGGCCACCGGTGCCAACGCACTGGAAACCGCCGAAGGCGTGAAAGCGAAACTTAAAGAGCTGGAGCCTTTCTTCCCTCGGGGGCTGACTTCGGTCGTACCATTTGATACTACGCCCTTTGTCGAGGTCTCCATTAAAGGTGTGATCAGCACATTGATTGAAGCAATTGTGCTGGTCTTCCTGGTGATGTATCTGTTCCTGCAGAATTTCCGTGCAACCCTGATCCCTACAATCGCAGTACCGGTGGTGCTGTTGGGTACCTTTGCCGTACTCGCGGCACTGGGCTTCTCGGTCAATATGCTCACCATGTTCGCTATGGTATTGGCCATCGGCCTGCTAGTGGACGACGCTATTGTGGTGGTGGAAAACGTAGAAAGGGTGATGCGCGAAGAGGGCTTATCACCGAAGGAAGCCACTAAAAAATCCATGCACCAGATTACCCCGGCATTGATCGGAATCGGTGTCGTGCTATCGGCGGTGTTTGTGCCAATGGCATTTATGGATGGCGCCACTGGCGTAATTTACCGGCAGTTCTCAGCAACCATTGTTGCTGCCATGGCCTTGTCTGTATTAGTGGCGATTATCCTGACCCCCGCACTATGTGCCACCTTGCTGAAACCACTTTCAAAAGGGGAAAGCCACGGTGAGAAAGGCTTCTTCGGTTGGTTCAATCGCAACTTTGAGCGCGGCAGTCGGCGCTACCAGGGCGGAGTGCAGGGCATCCTAAAACGTAGCGGCCGCTTTATGCTGTTGTTTGTGGCCCTTTCCGCTGTGATGGCCTTCTTATTCCTGCGTTTACCCAGCTCCTTCCTGCCCGATGAAGACCAGGGCGTGCTCTTCTCTATGGTGCAGGCACCCGTGGGCGCGACCCAGGAGCGCACCATGGAATCTATCCGCAAAGTGGAAGATCAATTCCTGGATAACGAGCAGGGCACCGTGAAGTCCGTATTTTCGGTGCAGGGCTTTAGCTTTGCCGGTAGCGGCCAGAATACTGGTATCGCCTTTGTGAATATGGAAGACTGGTCTGAGCGGGAAGAAGAGTCGCAAAGTGCTGGCGCAGTAGCCATGCGTGCTATGGGCGCGCTGATGCAAATTAAAGATGCCATGGCTTTTGCCTTTGCACCTCCGCCTCTGCCAGAGTTGGGTTCTTCTGGTGGCTTTAACTTTTACTTAAAAGATAATGGCAACCTGGGGCACGAAGCACTGACCGCTGCCCGCAACCAATTCTTGGGGATGGCCGGGCAGAGTAAGTTACTGTCTAACGTACGCCCCAATGGCCAGGAGGACACGCCGCAATTTCGAGTGAAAATCGACAATGCCAAAGCTGCGGCCCTCGGCTTGTCTATTGCCGATATTAACAGCGCGCTGAGTACCGCTTGGGGTGGCTCCTATATCGATGATTTTATCGATCGCGGCCGGGTCAAGCGGGTTTATATGCAGGCGGATGCGCCATATCGTATGGTGCCGGAAGACTTCCAGCTCTGGTCTGTGCGCAATGATAAAGGCGATATGGTACCCCTATCTTCCTTTGCCAGCTTTTCCTGGGAGTATGGATCTCCCCGCTTGGAACGCTATAACGGCGTGCCCTCCATGCAGATCAATGGTCAGGCAGCAGCGGGGGTCAGTTCTGGCGAGGCCATGGCAGAAGTGGAGAGCTTGGTAGCGCAATTGCCGGCGGGGGTTGGTATTGAATGGAGCGGTCTTTCCTATCAGGAGCGCGCCGCCGGTGCACAAACACCACTGCTCTATACCCTGTCATTACTGATTGTATTCTTGTGCCTTGCCGCTCTCTATGAGAGCTGGACAGTACCGACCGCGGTATTGTTGATGGCGCCGCTCGGTATTCTCGGCGCAGTGCTTGCCAACAGTTTGCGCGGCATGGAGAGGGATATCTATTTCCAGGTAGCTATGCTGACCACTGTCGGCTTGACCAGTAAGAACGCCATTCTGATTGTGGAGTTTGCCAAGCAAAACCTGGAAAACGGAATGGAACTGGTGGAAGCGACCATGCGTGCAGTCCGTGATCGCCTGCGCCCTATCCTGATGACTTCTTTGGCTTTTGGCTTGGGGGTTCTTCCACTTGCGATAGCCACTGGTGCAGGTTCCGGCGCACAGCGTGCGATTGGAACCGGGGTGCTGGGAGGGATGGTTGTGGGCACGCTGCTGGGAATCTTCTTTATACCGCTGTTCTTTGTAGTGGTGCAGAGATTGTTTGGGCGTAAAACTAGAGTGAGCAGTACTGATACTGGGCAGGATCAAGTTCTTGCCAGTAAAAAGACAGAAGCTGCGGAAGCTTTGTAAGTCTCAAGCCAGAGAAAAAGCCAGGCCGCATTTTCCAGCCTGGCTTTTTTGTATTCGCTCTTTGATAGAGCACACCTTAAATGTAAGTGAACTCAGTAATTCCCTGGCTGGCGGTAGCTTCGGCTATTTTCTTCGCTCCCATGTCTCATCCCCCATGCCCAGCTTCCGAGAAGTGCGTTCATTTCATAAAATGGACAGAGTAATCCTTGATACAAAAAAAGCGGGATTTTGATACTGAAGCTTTCTTGTATTTTAGAGGCAGGAGCAGGATGGAACACTGCAAGTACGACATTATTGGCGATATCCATGGTCACGCCAGCGCATTGATTGAGCTGCTCAATTTTCTGGGTTATCGGGAAACAAGCAGCGGTTATGCGCACCCAGAACGCAAAGTCATCTTTCTTGGAGACTTTATCGACCGCGGTGAGCACCTGGTAGAGCACCGCAAGCTCCTGAAGATAGTTATGAGCATGGTCAACAATGGTCATGCACAAGCGATTATGGGCAATCACGAGTTTAACGCCCTGGCTTATCACACCGAGGTCAATGGCAAGCCCCTGCGCCCACATACCGATAAGAATACAAAACAACACCAGGCCTTTCTGAATGAGTACCCCGATAACGATCCAGAGAAATCTCAGGTGCTGAATTTCTTTAGGTCATTGCCGCTATGGCTTGACCTGGGTCAACTGCGAGCAGTCCACGCCTGCTGGGATGAGAAAAGTATTGATTTTTTGAAATCAAAAACTGGCGGGGCGAGGTTAACGTCTGAGCTTTTACTGCAAGCGAGCTCCCCGGGCAGTGATGCCTTCAATGCAGTGGAAACTCTGCTCAAAGGTTATGAAGTTGAACTGCCTCAAAATGTAAGTTTTCTGGATAAGGATGGTAATCGCCGCTTTGCTGTCCGTGTTCAATGGTGGAACTCTTCTGCAAAAGCGCTGGGTGAGATAGCGTTGCCACGTGGTGTTGATATCGGTTCCGCCGCTAGCTTGCCAGCGCCTAGGGGTATTCCTTATTACCCTAAAGCAGATAAGCCCTGCTTTATCGGTCACTATTGGCTTAAAGGTGCACCAGCACCTTTAACTGATAATGTTGCTTGTCTCGACTATTCCGTCGCAGGGAATGGCAAGCTCGTTGCTTATCGATTTGATGGTGAACAGATATTGAGTAAAGACAAGTTTGTGTTCGTGGCGTAGATACTGGCTGACTGAAGTTTACATTGCTGGGTTAACTATCTTTGAGTTGTCAAAAACAAGAAAGTTTAATCGAGTGAAATTCCCACAGTTCTCGCCAGTGAATGACTGATCTTCACGTCTGTCTTCATGGTTAACAGATTGAGCAGCTCCTCCCATTCTTAATGGGAAATAAGCCGAGAGGGGAGATCTGCTCGGCTTATTGATGAGCTTCTATGTCTAATTCTAGTGTTAACGGATTTGTGAGCTTGCTTATGCAAGCTGGGCGATACGCGCATTTGCAGCCGCCAATGCTTTTTCTTTGGCATCATCTCCCGTTGCTAGTCCTTCCGTGTATATGAACTCGATATTGGTTATTCCCACAAAACCGAGGAGTTGGCGGAGAAACGCGCTCTGTGAATGCTCGTTACCGTAGTATCCACCTCGCGCGATAAAGATAATTGTCTTCTTGTCTTTCAGTAGTCCCTCAGGCCCATTAGGCGTATAGCGGAAAGTTACCCCCGCTCGGGCAATATGGTCAAAATAGGTGTGCAGGGTAGAAGGGATGTTGAAGTTGTACATGGGAACACCAAAGACCAGCACATCTGCAGAGGAAATTTCTTCAATCAGTTTGTCTGAATACTCCACGATGTCCTGTTGTTCAGGGCTACGTTGCTCTGCCGGAGTAGTGAAAGCTTGAAAGCGATCGAGAGTCAGGTGGGGGATAGGTTCCGCTACCAGATCGCGCTCGGTCACTTCTCCATTTGGGTTTTTTGCTTTCCAGCTCTTTACATACTTTGTAGCCAGCTGGGAGGTCTGCCCACCGGATTGGAACATACTAGACTGGATGCTGAGTAGCTTTGCCATGTTTGGCCCCTCGTAAGTTGATTGGATTGGGCACCATTTAACCATCGCTTTATTAGATTGAAAATTAGAAAGAAACCGCTAAACCTATCGATTTATTAGAATGGTGGCGGTCTGCCTGTACTAGGTAGCAAAGAAGCCCCAAGGCTCCTGACTATTGGGTCCCTGAGTGTCAGTGAGTCTTTTGGTGTCGGTGTCGGTGTCGGTATTGGGGAGGGGTAAATGTAGGTTTTGGAGGGCACACAAGTCAGCCGTATGGAGGTTATGCTGAGCGGTGATAAAGAAGTTACCCCTGGGGGTTGATCAGAACTAATCCTGTCTAATAAATGGTTATCCGTAGTCGCTATCGAATAAACGCCAACAGAGTCTAGCCTTCAACTAAAGGCTTCAATATCTCTTCGTACATAATGGACTGGATGGTTTGACCCGTTGTATTGGCCCAATCTGTAGCGAGCTCTGCCATTAGTTGATTTGTTGTGGTAATGCCTACGCCAGCGTTCCTCATTCGCTCGATGGAAATTTCATCTGCGATCTGGGTTGGAGAGCCACCACCATCTGCCACAACCTGTACCTCGTAGACATCCTCTGATCCTACCCATCAATATACTTATAAAAAATAGAGGCGCACTTTCGTAGGCTCGACACCTCTTTCAAGGAGGCTGGGGGGATGGCTTTCTTGGGCGCCGAACGGTGGTCAATGCTTATCTATTTGTCTTGTGGCGTTGGATGGATTCAACCCCACTTGATCTCTCTTCGTTTCCCTCTCTTGCTGAGTTTCGCAGTCGCCTTGAGAGCGAGGAGGCTGTGATCAGCGCACTCAAGCGCCAAAAAATGACTGTTTAAGAGATCTCGACCAATAAGGTTTGCTTGAACTATTTGTTTGAGCTAGTAGGGGGGCATATTGCCTGCGGCATCCATGCCATGTTGTCCCGCTTACCAAAGCTAATCATTTATAAGCTTTTAGCTTCTTCTTTTATCTCCAGCTCCTTGGTTTTCTCGAACCAGAAGTTGTAGAAATCTTCTGTGACTAGCTGCTCGATATTTGTGGCCTCTTCCCTCGGGCAAAATACTTTAACAGTAATCACATCGTGGCCCAGTTCATTACTGGAGATACACACTTTTGCATCCGGCCCAGCAAGCTCTACACCCATACGGTTCTCAATGAGCTTGCAGTAACGTTCGGCAACCTCGCGAAAGGAGTCACAGTGCTCCTTAAGCCGTTCCGCAATAAAGTTCTTGGCCTCAAAGGGATTAACTTTTCCGCTTTCACGAGTGATTGAGAAAGAATGTTCGATATAGCGGCGCATGAAATTCAAGTTCTTTACTGGCTGGGTAAAGAAAGCATTGTTAGGGATATAGAGCGTGGTGCCGGTATATCCGTTGCCCAGACCGTGAGGGTCGATCTCTAAAAGTGTGGTGCTCAACCAATCACTGTCGGTAACCTCACCAAACTGATCGCCCACTTTGACCCAGTCTCCTACGGTAAAGGAGCGCATATTGGCCTGATAAACTCCCCCAACCAGACACTGAACAACTTCTCGCAGGGCTAGTACGATAGCGACCGAGAAGGCGGCAATCGATAGGGCAAACTCGCGTAATTCCGTAACCCAGACAGCAATAACACCTATGACCAATAGCAGGTTGCCCAGGTTATGCACGGTATTGATGCGGCGGCGCTTATCTGCCTTTGCCCAACCACTGCGGACAATGGCTAGCGTGGCGAATCCTCGCAGTAATAAGATAACTACGATGACACAAAAGGTAATAAAAAGTTTGCTCTCGAGAATGTGTTGCAGTAACTCGGGTTTCATTCGAAGGGGATTACCTCGTTGTTGTTATATGCAACAACCTCCTCTGGCTATTGCCCGGCAAGCATAGCTGATGGGTATTGGGCCGAGGGGGGTGTGGCGGGGGTATAAAAGAAGGGCGCAATGTATCTTCTTGCGCCCCCACTTGTAAATATGTTCAGGGAAAAAGCGATAGAATTGGCCGGTGATACCCTTGCCGGGTATCGCAAATTCCTTATGCAGCAGCCTACTAACGGTAATCTGGGTTGGGAAAATCGGGCTTGCAGCCTGCATCCCAGGCGGAGCGCTGGTTGCCATGGGCGGGGATTCCGCCAGCGTCCTTCAGAGTTCGTGCCAGATGTAAAAGATTCCAGGTCATAAAAGAGGTGTTGCGGTTGGTAAAATCGTTCTCAGGCCCGCCCGACCCAGGGTCTAGATAGGAAGGGCCGGGACCGGCTTCACCAACCCAGCCGGCATCTGCTTGAGGTGGTATCACATACCCCAAGTGTTGCAGGGAATAGAGAATATTCATCGCACAGTGTTTAGCGCCATCCTCATTACCAGTGATCAGGCAACCACCGACTTTGCCGTAATAGGCATACTGTCCCTGATCATTTAGATCTGATGAATTGGCGTAGAGGCGCTCTATTATTTGAGTGCAGATTGAGGATTTTTCACCAAGCCAAATGGGGGTTGTGATCACGAGGATATCTGCCTCGCTAACCTGGCGATAGATATTGGGCCAGTCATCATTTTCCCAGCCGTGCTCGGTCATGTCTGGATAAACGCCGAAGGCGATATCATGGTCTACCGGCCTTAGAACACTTACCGCAACGCTATTTCTCTCCATAATCTCACGGGAAATATTGATCAACCCATCTGTATGGGAAAGTTCTGGTGTTGGCTTGAGGGTACAGTTAAGGAATAGAGCTTTCAGATCTGAGAAGTCCCAATGGCTAGATTCACAGTCCTTGATTTGCTGATTGTTCAGGGGCATCTCTGATCTCCTTTTCGCTGCACAGTATTGAATCTGCGCCAAGATGTGAATACAGGTATAGCAGTCAGAAAATAAAATACTTTATCAATAGGGTCTAATGATATGTAGTTTGAAGATACAGTGAAACCGGCGGCTACTAATGACAAAGGCAAGGTTGCCACTGGTTAGGTTGCATGTGTTTCATTGGTTGATCGCAATGATAATAGGAGCGAAGCTGATAGGTTGCTACAGATATATTGGTTCAATTTTGATCTGGCGTATCTCTTTCAATAAGAAACTGAAAATTTCACGAGCCCACTGAATTAATCCGCTACTTTATTAACTTGTAGTTAGCTAATGATAATCAGAGGTGCACTATGAAGGCGAAACCATATCTTATATCTAAATTGTTGCCTGCGACCATGGTATTGGCAGCAGTTTATTCAGGTCAATTAAGCGCAAACCCTGACTCAAAAAACTCAATCGATGGCACCTGGTGTGCGGTCGATGGGGAGTCATTCATTTTATATGAAAGTAAAAAGGATGCTTTGAATGTTGGCAAAGATATATTTTGCCGAACTTTTAAGGTCCTAAAGAAAACAAAAACAGGAGGCGGCGGCCGGTTCATTGATAGTTTCAAAAAGCCTGCCGATATAAAGCACAAATTAAGTGGTGTCGAAGAGACAAAAGACGGAGGCACTGTTGGCAAGGATATCGGCATATTCGCCTTTTCAAATACCGGCGATACCACTCGTATAGTGACCGTTGATGTCTCAGATGAAAGTGTGGGCAACTTTACTCTCGACAGTAGCGGGAAAATGCATGGGTTTATCGAGGAGGTAACCTCTGATGCCCATGTTCATGAGGCTCATGTTGGTGTTTTGTCCTTTAAGAGGACTCCAGGTCCTATCCCAGCAGTATTTGATAAAGAGTGGCAGTCGGTCTTCGATGCGACACACAAAAAAACAGCAACAAGACCTGGCATCCCGCCCAAAGGAAAGAGTGACGCTGCAGGAAGACTGGGAGACAAGAAAAGTACCCAAGAGCAATAGCGTTGTGCCTTAAAGAAGCTCCGCCATCTTCTTCATCAAGATGGCGGAGGCGTTTTCGGTAAACTGCTGCCCCTCTTCAATATATTCCCATACCGTGGCATCGCTTTTCCAACCACCTTGCTTCTTAATAAGCTCGAAGCCCACCTTTTCCCGAGCCGCGGATGTGGACAGACCACGGCGAAAGCTGTGGCTACTCAGTTCGCCGACAAAGTCGAAATCGCAGGCGGCGCCCAAGTTCTTAAGTAGGTCATTGACTGCTGCAGGATTAAGTTGCCTGTCTTGAACTGTATCCCAACGATTCACAGCCCGGAACACGGGACCACGTTCAATGTTGCCAACCTTGAGCCAGGTACGAAGCGCTGTTACGGGGCAAGCCTTAGGTGTACCAAAGGGCAGGGCGCGCATCATGCCTTCACCACTTTGGTCTGTTTTTGACTTGGGGAGCCTTACGATTACGCCCTCATCCTCCCAGATCAGGTTTTCCACCTGAATCGCTACCAGCTCACTTCGCCGGAAAGCACCAAAGAACCCTACCAAGATCAGTGCGAGATCGCGGGCGCTTTTCTTGCTTGAAGGTTGATTGCGCAAATGTCGAGTCATGGTGGCAATGTGCTGAAGACCTAGGGCCTTCGATTTTTGTTTGGGCTTGCCATGGGTGCGACGAACACCGCGCATCGTTTTTTGCACGAGCGGATCTGTTATGGGATTGAGCATCCCCTGGTATTGGTGCCACTGGCCTATAGCGGTGAGATGAAGATCCAGGGTTCGAGGATTGAGCTCCTCTGCACGGCCCAGGATATACCGAACCAGAGTGTTGCCATCTGTCGGTAGCCGCCCGCCCCATTTTTCAAACTGGCGAACCGCTGAACGGTAGGCCCTGCGGGTGTTATCGGAGGTGGCTGCGCTCAGGTACTTCTGAATGTCCTCATCGGTTAGGAGTTCGCCGCCAGCGCCAAGCGTACTGGGGGGCTGGGAGTTAGCGCGCTTTTTGGTGGGTTGAGGAGTGTGATTTTTCATGGTGCCCGTATCGCTAGAAAGCCCCTACTTGTACTGGAGGTACGTTATTTGGGGCATCTTACATGGTTATAACCTTTGATAATAGTCATTATCGAAGGTCATAGAAGTGCATTTTGAAAGTGGAAGTGAGGCGAATATAATGTAATATTACGTATTATGTAATTCGTAACGAAATAATCTGAGGCAAGGCTTATGGCGCGCACAGGGGTCACTTATCTGGATATTGTCCAGGCAGCAAAGGCGATTAAGGTTCGCGGAGAGGAGCCAACGGTTGATCGTGTTCGCGCCCAGCTGGGAACGGGTAGTAAGAGCACTATTGCCCCCTTGCTTAAAAGGTGGCGAAGTGAATCCGCAAGTGACACCGATGTGAATGGACTCCCGAAGGATCTGGTCGATGCCTTAAAGGAGCTACATCAGAGAATCCAGGGAGCGGCAAATAAACAAATAGAGGAAGTGCAACAGGAGTTTCAGGTACAAGAAAAGGAAATCACCTCGCAACTGGAAGAATCGCGAAGTACCACCAGCCAGCAAGCTGCCAGGATCCGGGAGCTGGAACAAAAGCTCTCCATCACAGAAACCGAAAAGCGCAAACTCAAACAATCACTGGAAGAAACACGGGGCGCCCTGGAGAAGAGTGACTACCAGAGGCAGGAGGCCCTAGGGCGCATTGCCGAGCAAAAGGCGGCGATTGAGGAGATCAAGCAGGAGAATAGAGATGTTCGCGAGCACTTTGAGCATTTCCAGCAGCGCACAGCGAACGACCGCCAGCATGAGCGGGACCAATTCCGCGCTAGCTCTGAGCAGATGAAGGGCCAGATTGCGGTACTCAATGAGCAGCTAGCCCTCTCCGAGCGCAGGTTCAATGAACAGGAGCTGCTTTATAAGCAAGGGCAGGCATTGATTGTTGAGCTCAACCGGGAAAAACAACAACTCAGCGAGCAAGTCGGGGTTGCCAGCACTGAAGCGGCCAACCTGAGGCAACAAGCGGAAATGCAGGGTGGTGAACTGAAAGATAAACAGGCTGAGATTGCCAGTCTGCATGAGCGTGTCTCACAACTTCAGAGCGAAAGCTCTGCGACTCGAAGGGAAGTCCACTTACAACAGAGCGCCCTGGAAAAATTGGAGTCGGAATTAGCGGCTTCACAAAACCGCCTGGAGCAAGTCACGGATGAGAATCGCATACTCATCCAAGAGAAAGCTATGATCCAAGGCCAATTTACTCAACTGGAGAGCTCATTAAAATCCTAACCTGAGAATGCGCTGGGTTCGCTATACTTCTCGGTGAGGCTCCGTTTGAATGACTGATATGAGCTCTCATGCTTTCCTGATAGGCCTGCTAAACTCGGCGACTTTACTGTTGCAGCCTATGGAGCCGCAAGTAGAGCTCACGCATCGTAGCTATTTGCCAACAATTGGCAAGCAGCGATAGCACACGGAATCCACTACGCAAGCAATCTAACCAGCAATGGCTGCCTAAAAGATAGGCAGCTAAACTTACTGGCAGGCCAGTCAGTATCTGATCAATTTCAGCTACTTTAGTCACTCGCTTTTAGCCTAGCGCGCAAAGTAGGCTCACCTACAACCAGCCTCTATAGCTTTTTGAGTATCCCGGAGAGAAGTATTGGCAGGGAACTTTAAGCAGATCATCGACAAGCCGACTTTTTTTGGTGCACTTAGCTTGCTTCTGATGGTTACTCTACCGCTCATTATTTATCCGAAGCTTGGTACCAAATGGGTGCTGAACGCAAAGAACTTTGTAACGGATGATCTGGGAGTGTTTTATCTGTTGCTAGGGGTTGGGGCATTGCTTTTTATGACCTACATCATTTTTAGCGATATAGGTCAAATCAAACTTGGAAAACCTGAGGAAGAACCGGAGTTCAGTACGCTCTCCTGGGCTTCAATGCTTTTCTGCACCGGAATTGGAGCTTCCATTTTATATTGGTCTATGGTGGAGTGGATTTATTATTACCAAACCCCACCCTTTGAGGTAAAGGGAAATACGCCAGAAGCTGCACGTTGGGCAATGGCCTATGGAATATTTCACTGGGGCCCAATTGCCTGGTCTATTTATCTTATTCCAGCTCTTCCTATCGCCTATTTTTATTATGTAAGGCATCGCAATGTATTAAAGATTAGTGAGGCTCTTATGCCCATTCTGGGCGAACAAAGAGCCAAAGGATCCATCGGTAAACTAATAGATGTGTGTTTTGTATTTGGCATGTTGGGCGGTGGGGCTACGACACTGGGCATTGCCGCACCTTTAATCTCAGAAGGTGCCCATGAACTACTTGGTGTCCCTACAGGTATCACTACACAAATTTTTATTTTGATGCTCTGTACCTCGATTTTTGGCTGTAGCGTGTATGCTGGATTGAAAAAGGGAATACAAACACTCTCTAATCTCAATATGTGGCTTTCTATTCTTTTGTTGGCCTTTGTATTTATTGTGGGTCCAACATTATTTATGTTGAGTGCGGGATTGGATTCTCTGGGTAGAATGCTAAACGATATTCTTCATATGGCTACTTGGATGGAGCCTTTTGGCCGCTTTAAGGAGTTCCCGCAAACCTATGTTCCTCAAGACTGGACTATCTTTTACTGGGCCTGGTGGCTGGTGTTTGCGCCAAGTGTAGGTTTGTTTATTGCCCGTATATCCCGGGGAAGAACAATAAAAGCAATGGTTGTCGGTGCAATATTTTATGGTACTTTGGGGTGTTTTCTATTTTTCTTGATTCTGGGCAACTATGGTGTCTACTTGCAGTTTTCTGGTGAGTTAGATGTTGTGCAATCACTTAACCAGCAAGGCGTAACGGCAACTATATTCGCCATCTTAAAAACACTACCGCTTAGCAAGCTGGTGATATTCACTTTTACTCTACTTGCGATAATTTTTACGGCCACAACATTTGATTCTATATCCTATATTTTGGCTGCTGTTGTGCAAAAAGAAATAGTTGGAGAGCCCGCTCGCTGGAACCGGCTTTTCTGGGCATTTGCACTATCTGTAATGCCCATCACTTTACTATTCCTCGGTGGGCTGGAGGCATTGCAAACGGCAAGTATTATAGGTGGTGTCCCCTTGTTGTTTGTGGCGGTATTGCTTTGCATGTCGATCGTTAAGGCAGCACAGTACGATTTACGTTACCAGCCCAACTATGAAGAAAAGGAAATCTATATAGAGGACTTGCCTGAAGATGACCCCTGGAGTGAGGAGGGGGATTGGGGGGCGCCCGGCGACTCTGTAAACGATAAAAAGACTTCCAGTAATGAGAAGCCATAAATACGGCTACCTTTATATATCTCTTCTATATATCTTTCCAAGATGCTGCTTGACTAAGCTTATAGTGTCACCACATTCAAGGTAAGCGGTGAGTGTACCCTTTAATACTCTTAATCTGCCTTTCAAGTCCATGCCAAACAACATTATAGTTTGTTGACCATTAAATAGATTATCTGCTCTATACAGCTTGACATACGCGATGGCCTTCGCAATTACCTTGTCGGTTCCCCACGTTGAAATAAAACGCCGTCCTGTTAAAATTCGACACCACTATAAGAAATACATTATCTGTCGTATTCCGCCTCTATAAAAGTTTCCCCGCTCTCTCACTTGTCTTGATGTCCTATGTGACACCGCGCCCACTTTTATTTTGTCGGTTTTAGTTACTTTGGAGGAGTGCATTGACTAAGAGTTTCAGAGAGATTATCGACAAGCCGACTTTCTTCGGGTCATTGGTACTGCTATTGCTGGTAACGGTGCCGCTGATTATTTTCCCCGATGTGGGTGCAGCATGGGTAAGGCTGGCAAAGGACTTTGTTACTGACAAGCTGGGAGCCTTTTATCTGCTGCTAGGGGTAGGGGCGATACTCTTTATGGTCTATATCGTATTTAGCGATATTGGCCAGATAAAGCTCGGCACTCCGGAAGAAGACCCGGAGTTTTCAACGATGTCCTGGGCATCTATGCTGTTTTGCTCTGGCATTGGAGCCTCTATCCTCTATTGGTCGATGGTTGAGTGGATTTACTACTATCAAACGCCACCGTTCCAGATTGAGGGCGGTACTCCCGATGCGGCTCGCTGGGCGGTCGCCTATGGTATTTTCCACTGGGGGCCGCTGGCCTGGTCAATTTACTTGATCCCCGCCTTACCGATTGCCTACTTCTACTATGTCAGAAACCACAGTGTACTGAAAATTAGTGAAGCACTGATGCCGGTGCTTGGCGAGGAGCGTGCGAAGGGCGGTATCGGCAAGCTGGTTGATGTTCTCTTCATATTTGGCATGCTGGGAGGAGGGGCCACCACCCTAGGTATTGCTGCACCTTTGATTACCGAAGGTGCCCATGAGCTGCTCGGAGTATCCAAGGGGTTAAGCACTCAAGTAATCGTGTTGATGATTTGCACACTTATCTTTGGCTACAGTGCTTTCGTTGGCCTTAAGAATGGCATTCGTGCACTTTCCAATGTCAATATGTGGCTATCTGTAGTGCTCCTTTTATTTGTGTTTCTCGTTGGGCCAACGCTATTCATGCTGAATACTGGTCTGGATGCACTGGGCCGGGTGCTGGATAACATCTTTCATATGGCTTCCTGGACAGAGCCCTTCGCGCAATTTGAGCAGTTTCCCGATACCCATTTCCCACAAGATTGGACCATCTTCTACTGGGCTTGGTGGTTGGTTTTCGCCCCAAGTGTTGGGTTGTTTATTGCGAGGATATCTCGGGGTAGGACCATTAAAGCCATGGTGGTGGGTTCCATATTCTTTGGCACTCTTGGCTGTTTCCTGTTTTTTATGGTGCTTGGGAACTACGGCGTTTACCTGCAGTTTTCTGGTGAGCTGGATGTGGTTCAGGTGCTCAACCAAGAGGGAGCCACCGCGGCGATTTTTGCCGTTTTGCAGACCCTGCCGGCTAGCAAACTGGTGATACTGGTTTATACAGTTCTTGCCTTGATCTTTACGGCTACCACGTTTGATTCCATTTCCTACATTCTTGCCGCGGTGGTGCAGAAAGAAGTGGATGAAGAGCCGGTGCGCTGGAATCGGGTATTCTGGGCATTTGCTCTGTCCATAATGCCCGTAACCCTAATGTTCCTCGGTGGATTGGATACCTTGCAAACTGCCAGTGTTATTGGTGGCGTCCCGCTGCTGATAGTGGCGGTGCTGCTGTGTATTTCTATTGTTAAGGCCGCTCACTATGATTTGCGCTTCCAACCCAATTACGAAGAGAAAGAAATCTACATTGAGGATTTCCCTAAGGATGACCCTTGGAGCAAGGAGGGTGATTGGGAGCTACCAGCTCAACCGCCTCATGGGGTGTCGCACAATGACAAGCCTCATATAGAAGGTGATCCGGGAAGCCACCCATCTCGCTTATAGCCAGATAGGTTAAGCTGGCTGCTACAGAGCACCTAAAATATAAGGTGCTCTGTTGTGATCAATTCACCTTGGACTTCTTCTGAGTTGTTGGCTGGGTTGCCAGCTCAAACTCAATCTTTCGTCGCTCCATATTGACTCTTGCCACGCGAATATAAATAGAGTCGCCAAGGCCGTAGCTGTTATTACTGCGTTCGCCGCAAAGTTTCTGGCTGACGGCGTCAAAGTGATAAAAATCATCCTTCAAGGCAGAGATATGAACCAACCCCTCAACTTGGGTATCTTCAAGCTCTATAAATAGGCCGAAGTGGGTGACGCTGCTGATGACTCCATGAAAGGTGTCGCCGACAAAATTTTGCATATACTCACACTTCAACCAGGCCTCAACTTCCCAGTTTGCCTTGTCGGCGCGCCGGGAGGCCATCGAGCAATGCACGGCTAAATCCTGCATGATGTTATTGTCATAAGGGTAGCTTTTGGCTGAATCAAGGACTTCTGTTTTCATGTTACGCCGCCCCATGGTTCTGCCAACACGGCTTACAAAGTTCAGGGCTCGGCGTAACGGACTTTTACTTTTTGCCTGGTGGATCACCGAGCGAATCGCGCGATGTACTAGCAAGTCAGGATAGCGGCGAATTGGTGAGGTAAAGTGCGCGTAAGCGGGGTAGGCCAGGCCAAAATGACCTTGATTCTCAATGCTGTATTCAGCTTGACTAAGAGAGCGCAGCATCATCGTTTGGATAATGTCGGCATCGACACGCTGGTCAATACTTTTGAGTAAGCGATTATAATGGACGGGTGAAGGTTTGCTCCCTCCTGCCAGTTTGAGCCCTTTATTCCCAAGAAAGTCGCGCAGACTAGCCAGCTTTTTATCCCTTGGGCCGACATGTACTCTATATAGTGCCGGCATTTTGAGTTTATCTAGAAACCTTGCCGTAGCCACATTTGCACACAACATAAACTCTTCGATCATCCTGTGAGCATCATTGCGTATGGCTGGTATTATTCGGTCAAGCTTGCGATCTTTCGTGAACTGAAATTGTACTTCTTGCTTGTCGAAATCCATTGAGCCGCGTTTGTCCCGAGCTTTCCTCAGTACTGCGTAAAGATTATAAAGTTCGCAAATACGTGGCGTTATTGCAGCATGCTGGTCGGATGCCATTTGGTAAGGCTTGGAGTGAGAAGAGGTTAATAATGCATTTACCTGATTGTAAGTGAGCCTTGCATGCGAGTGAATCACTCCTTCCGAGAACTTATAATCCGTCATTTTGCCCGAGGCGTTTAGTGTCATCTCGCAGACCATAACCAGCCGGTCAACATGAGGATTCAGTGAGCATAATCCGTTGGAAAGGGTTTCTGGCAGCATGGGGACGACATGACCGGGAAAGTATACGGAGGTGCCACGCTTTTTTGCTTCCTGATCCAGTGCGCTGCCGGGGTGAACATAATGGGACACATCTGCGATGGCTACAAATAATCGCCAGCCACCGTTTTTGGATTTTTCGCAATAGACAGCATCATCAAAATCACGCGCATCTTCACCATCAATGGTAACGAAGGGCAGTGATCTCAGGTCTGTGCGGTTGAGTTTATCGGCTTCTGTGACCTTACTCCCCATAGATTGCGCAGCCTTGGCGGCCTGTTGGGGCCAGTGATTCGGAATATCGTGGCTTCGAATCGTCACCTCGATTTCCATGCCTGGAGCCGCGGCATCGCCAAGTAACTCTGTCACCCGCCCGAAGGCACTGTAACTACGACAGGGGGGGTGAATGATCTCTACGGACACATATTGGCCGGCTTTCGCCCCCATCAACCGATCACTATCCACATCAATATCATGAGCGATGCGGCTGTTTTCGGGTTTTATGTAATACTCCTGATTTTCAACCTGCAAGCGCCCAATCACGTGAGTAGTATTGCGCTCAAGTACTTTGATAATGGTGCCTTGTTGTCGGCCACGATGGTCAATACCACTTATGCGGGCTTGAGCCCGATCACCATCAAATACAGTGAACATTTCGGTTTTAGAAAGGTACAAGTCATTTTCGACATCATCACAGGATAAAAAACCAAAGCCGTCGGGGTGACCGATTACAATGCCGCTGACCACGTCATCTGCTCTGACCAAGCCATAACCTTTTTGCTTGCTGAAAGTGAGTTGCCCGTCGCGCTCCATTACACGTAGGCGCCGATTTAAGGCTTTCTTCTGTTCTTTACAGGCTAGATGCAATGCTCTTGCTAGCTCTTCATGGTGAAGCCCATTATGGCTTTTTTCCAGCAAGCTTATAATTAGTGTGTGTTCGGAGGTGGGATTTCTGTATTTAGAGGAGTCTGGGGAGGTGGGTGCCGTTAATATGGCTGTATTCATAGTTTTTCTCAGAAAACCGCCAATAACGTTCTTTGCTTTTAGTAAAGGCTTAAATGATGTGTTGGTGCAGATCAGATTTAACTCAGCAAGGTAAAATGGCGGGCGTCACTCAATAGAAATCGAGGACTTAAAATAGGAGGGTGTGCGAATTGCTCGAATACTTGTTATCGAGGTTGAGATATAACTATTTATTATCTCAACCTACGAATCACAAAATTACTTAGCAGTGCTGTGCAACTGCAAAGTAATCTAGCGGCTTAGATACAAATAATGTTCTCTGCCTGAGGGCCCTTTTTACCTTGAGTCACTTCGAACTCAACAGTCTGACCTTCGGCCAAAGTTTTAAAGCCTGCGCTGGCAATTGAGCTATAGTGCGCAAAGACATCTGGGCCAGACTTTTGCTCGATAAAGCCGAAGCCTTTTTCTTCGTTGAACCACTTAACTGTGCCGGTGCTTGTTTTAGACATAATAATATCCTGTAAATAAAAAAGAATAAGCCTTCAGAAGGCAAGAATAGCAAAAAGACAGACTTGGATTTAATAATCTACAGGACGAAGTACTACAGAGATGCGACGTAATGGAGAGTGTAAACAAGGGTAACTTACTTTTTGGCTGTGGGGGGCAGTATACGCGTTCTGGGCCTTGGGTCAAGTTTTTTTGTGCCAATATTGCTTGCCGGAGGACCATTCCAATTCTAGCAGTTTTGTCTCAGTCTGTTCTCGAAACTAGCTCTACACAGGTTTTCCTCAGAAGTGCAACGTTATCGGTAGGTTCTTTCTTCTGGAAACATTGATTAAGCTGTTTCACATAGCGGCGAAATAACTCGCCTGCCTCCTTTATAGGTAAGGCAACGAGGCGCTCAATAAATTGGCGAGAGCCCACTTGGAAGTGCATATAATCAATAGGTATATTCCAATCCCCGCCCCAAACGGCAAACCCGTGTTTGGCAAACACGGTGGTTACATCCTCAGACATCCCGACACGCACAGGCTTTCCCACCCGATACTTCGCTCGGTTTAAGTAACCTTCCTTGGCATCTTTCGGTACCACTATTGCTTTCGATGACTGGTCTATATAGAGGTAGGGGTTTTGTAATGGGTTAATATCAATGGCAACGCCATAGGCGTGCTCGGACCATTGACTTTCACCCGTGATTGGTCGGGAGTCAAATGCAAGAGAGTTGTTCATATCCTCTGTTTTTCGCTCTTGCATACTAAAGAACTCAATGGGTATTGCAGATTTTATTGGAAATTGTCTTCGATATAGCTCATCGAATAGGGCAAGGACACTGTCGGCTACAACATCAAGAACTATTAAGGCTCTTTTGTTTTCACTTCCTGCTCCACCAGGCTGCTCATCTGTTAATGGGTAAAACTCGAAGACTACTTTCTTTAGCCTTTCACAGCCGATAGGTGACTCCTTAATGATTATTTTTCGATAAATCATCAAGGCACATTCTTCTTCAGAAATGTCATAGATGCCCGCTTCAGATTCAGGTCGGAAATCCTTTTCCGTGATATGGCTTAAGGGGTCTTTGGCACTGGCAAACAGGCCAAAAGTAGCGAACACAATGATATAGAAATAGAACATGCTTCCCCAGCCTCAGTTCGATGAAGGCTTCCTCCCATTTAACGGTGTTTATTTGGGTAGGATATGTGTATCCATCAATTTGGATATATTGAATTGTGGTAGATATTTACGGAATACCTTGGGGGGAGGGGGTATATGACGTTCAATATCGTTGATTGGCGTTTAACGAATTGATTGAAGTATCTCTCAAAGAGTTTGGCGTAACTTACCCCTCTAAGAGAGGCTAAGATGTCAGGTCTTTGTTTAAAAACAGCATTCTAAGTGACTACGCTTGTTATTTGTTTTAAAACTCCATTGGGGTGGAGACATTTATTGAGTCAGTCTACAAAAGGCCTTATCGATAAGCCCACTTTTTGCGGCGCACTTCTGTTGTTGCTAATAACGACAGTGCCTTTGATCTTATTTCCTGATCTTGGCTCTCTATGGATAATGTCAGCAAAAGATTTTCTTACGAACCGTTTTGGTATTCTCTATCTCTTACTGGGAATTGGATCGATTCTTTTCATGGCTTATATCGCCTTTAGTGATATAGGCCGTATAAAACTAGGAGGTAAAGAGGAGACTCCAGAGTTTACAACAATTCCTTGGGTTGCCATGCTGCTGTGCTCCGGTATTGGAGCCTCTATCTTGTATTGGTCATTTGTAGAGTGGATTTACTATTACCAAGAGCCACCATTTCTCGTTGAGGCGAATACAACAGAGGCTGCTCGCTGGGGGGTTACCTATGGCATATTTCATTGGGGCCCTTTGGCTTGGTCCATTTATCTAATCCCCGCATTACCTATCGCTTATTACTATTATGTGAGGAAGCGCAATGTACTGAAGTTCAGTCAAGCGCTTGCGCCCGTGCTAGGGCAGAGAAGAGCTAATGGTGCCATAGGCAAACTGATCGATATCTCTCTGGTGTTAGGCATGTTGGGAGGAGTTGCCACCAGGTTAGGTATTGCCGCGCCATTGATCACTCAAGGTTTCCATGAGTTGTTGGGCCTCCCCATAGGACTTAAGACACAAATAGCGGTTCTTATACTCTGTGCATTATTGTTTGGTTACAGTGCCTTTGTTGGTTTAAGGCGTGGGATCAGTGCGTTTTCCAACTTCACAATGTGGCTTGCACTGTCGTTGTTAGTTTTTGTTTTCCTTGCTGGCCCAACCTTATTTATTATCGATAATGGTATGGAGATTCTGGGAAGAATGCTTCACAGCTTCTTGCAAATGGCCACCTGGACCGATTCCTTTTCACACTTCGAGCAATCTCCAGGTTATCGTTTCCCCCAGCAGTGGACTGTATTCTACTGGGCTTGGTGGTTAGTGTTTGCACCGAGCATCGGGCTTTTTATCGCTCGGATTTCCAGAGGCAGGACAATCAGAGAAATGATCGTTGGCTCCATAATATACGGAACCCTTGGATGCTTTTTGTTTTATATGGTGCTCGGCAACTATGGTGTTTATCTGCATTTTTCTGGAGAGCTGGACCTGGTGGAAACCCTCAATGATCAGGGAGCAAATGCGACAATCTTCGCGATATTAAAAACCCTGCCTGCAAGTCAATTGGTGGTACTGGTATACACATTGGCGGCGCTGCTGTTTACAGCCATCACATTTGATTATATATCCTACATCCTTGCTGCAGTTGTACAGAAAGAAGTCGATGTTGAGCCACTGCGTTGGAATCGTATCTTTTGGGCTTTTGCTCTGGCAGTGTTGCCAGTTGCCTTGATGATACTTGGAGGATTCGAGGCACTGCTGGCGGCGAGTATTATTACGGGTGCCCCCTTATTGTTAGTCGCACTATTGCTCTGTTTCTCTATCGTTAAAATTGCTCGTCATGATTTGCGATCACATTCGACGCTAATGGAAAAAGAAATCGTTCTGGAGGGGCTACCGGTAAAAGACCCGTGGGATGAAAAAAAGGAAAACCGGAATGAGAGTAAATAGTGGTGGAATTTTTCGCAGAAACTGGCTGGGATAGGGAAGGGGGGTAGCCTGGGAAAGGACGATAACTAGGAGTAGAGTAAGAAATACCGAGGCCCATAATAGGCCTCGGCACACTATTCAAGCTTTACAGGTTAAATGTGCGAGCAACAGAGAAGACGATACGCTCGTCGGTATCCTTCGAATCGATAGTAGTGTTCTCAGCAGCAATATTGAAATCAAAACCGTTTAGAGAAGTCATGTATTCTACACGGTAGTGGTTGTAGGATTTTTTATTATTACCCCAAACCCAGTTTTCCAAATTTGTAGAAGTAGAGCGGTCAACACTGAAACGAACGTTATGTCCCTCTGCAAATTCAAAAGTGTGAGCCAGCATCATAATGTAGTGGTTGCCGCCAGTTCCAAAGTAGTCCCAGCTGTACCAGCCATTCACTTCTGACTCGCCCAGGTCGGAGCTATAACCCAGCTTGGTATAAGCTTCTGGATAGTCATAATCCCTAGATACATCCTCATCACCATGATAGGTGTAGTAAGCAATACCAGTATCCAGACTCACCTTGTCATTTAGTTGTAAGAATTTGCCAGCGTAGAAATCTAGCTCGAGATTGACGTCATCACCTACAAAATCCACATTGGAAGCCCAGGAGCCGATGTACCAACCATTATCGAAGCCGTAGTCCAGGCTAGCCTGCAGGGCCGGGTCGCTTTTGGTCTGACTAACACCATTAAAGGTGTAGTCGGTGGTCAGATTTACAGTTGAAGAAAGGTCTGCAAAAGTCTGTTGTGAAAGGGCCAGCATTGAGGCGCAAGCCAGGGCAGATAATTTCAATTTCATAGTATTGTCCCCTTAAATTATTCGTTATCCCTGCCCGTATAACGGGCAGGTTGTCTCACTTGAGAATTCTTAGTTGGCCATCTCGATTTTTCTGAAATCAATCAGGTTTTCTTTCGGTGAGGAGTCGATTGCGGCAACCGCCCGGTAACGTTTAACCAGGATGTAGCCGAGGCAGCAGAAGAAGATGCCGATTACCAGAGCGCCGATCCACTGGATTTGCAGGAAGTCCAGTTTGAACAGCAGAGTCAGTAGACTTAAAGCCACCAGGTTCAAAATGATGTATTTCATCTTGCCGAGGCGGGCTACCGTCATACCCAGGTTGTCGGTATACAGGCGAATTAGGGAGTCCAGCGAGTTGATCACAAAGGTGATACCCACTACCACCATAGCCAGATTATAGAAGCCACTGGTATCCAGGCCTTGGCTGGAGTAGTAGTAGAGAACCGTGAACCACAGAGCGATGGGGATCGACGGGAAGATCAGCATCGCAGCAAGTACCTGATAAGTGCGCAGGCCGCCCACAAAGCGGGAGGTGAACTGGCCGATCATGATGCTCCAGGCAAACCACCAGAACAGGTAGAACTCGTGGTAGTCATTCAGAGGCAGTACGAACTGGTGGATGTTGCCAAAGTAACCGCCAAGTAGGGCAAAGGTTGAGGTAAAGTCACCAACGTTGCCATTCTCGCCGGTAAAAGCACCAACCCACATCAGGGCGATCAGGCCGATGAAAAGCCAGGTACTGGCCAGGCTAAGAAGCCGCACATAGCGCAAACTGGTGGAGGAATAAACCGCAGCCGCGATTACCGCAAATACGATCAGATAGAAGCTGCCCACAATGGTTTCACCATCGCCAATTTGGGGCAGATACCAGGGCAGGTTGCTAAGCAGCAGGTAAGCGGTAAATGCGCAGGTGCCGATAATTACCACATTGTTAATCAGCTTAACCAGGCCAATCTCAAAGAACTTCACTTTGGGCTCAATGACGCAAAAGTAGAAGCAGGTGAGAAAGTAAAAGCCCCAGATTAAAAAGGCCCAAAAACCAAACTCAATAGCGAGTGGGTTGGTGAAGCCGTATTCCGGGCTGTTGGCCAGATCCGCGTAACCGGCAAATTCGGTTAGTGGGAACATGATCAGGCCAACATCCAGGCCCGAAGTGAAAAGAATAGCGATGAAAGTGAAAGTGTGGACAGGTGTAACCCCAACCAACTTCACGTTTCCCCAGCGAATTAAAGCAAAGATTATTGCTGTAAAAGTAAACAATATTCCCGCAGAAAGCCATAACGTCATGCTGTGTCTCCAGCTATGTTATTGGTATACCGGCGCCTCCAGAAGGCTAAACTGTGCGAGATTTGAGTATCCCCGCCACAATGAAGGGGATAGTCAAATCTTGACAGGACGCCGGTGGTGATTAGCTTGCTGTCCGCACAGGGCGGCCAGGTCGCTGCGTGCTGGTAGCCGCCAGGGCTACCGATGCCTCGGAGGGTGCCAATACGGTGCACCCTAAAATCAGGTCAGCAGCCCGTTCCGCCACCATAATGGTGGGCGCATTCAGGTTGCCGTTCGGAATGGTCGGGAAGATGGAAGAGTCCACAACTCTCAAGCCCTGCAAACCGTGCACACGGGTTTGCGGGTCTACCACTGCCATTGAATCGGTGCCCATCTTGCAGGAACAGGATGGGTGGTAGGCGCTTTCGACGGACTCCCGCACGAAAGCATCAATTTGTTCATCAGTCTGGATATCAGTACCGGGCTGGATTTCATCCCCGCGGAATTCATCAAAAGCTGGTTGATTGATAATCTCACGGGTCAAACGCACGCAAGCGCGGAACCCTTCGATATCTTCTTTCTCCTGTAAATAGTTAAACAGGATTGAAGGAGATTGCTTGGGGTCACTGCTCACCACTTTGACCCTGCCACGACTCTTCGGCTTGTTGTGGCCGATATGTACCTGGAAGCCGTGGCCATCGAAAGCCTCGCGACCGTCGTAGCGCATGGCTGCTGGCAGGAAGTGGTATTGCAGGTCCGGCCACTCGACATTTTCCTTGGAGCGAATAAAACCGCAGGACTCGAAGTGGTTGGTTGCACCCAGGCCATCTTTCTTCAGTATCCAGCGTGAGCCAATAAGGAATTTATTCCAGAGATCCAGCTTGCCATTCAAAGAAATTGGCTGGTTGCAGCGGAACTGGAAATAGAACTCCAAGTGGTCTTGCAGGTTTTGGCCAACGCCGGGAAGTTCGTGTTTAAGTTCAATACCGGCTTCTGCCAGTGTGTCGGAATCTCCGATACCGGAGAGCTGGAGAAGGTGAGGGGAGCCGATGGGGCCTGCGCTCAGGATCACTTCCTGCCGCGCCTTAAACTCCTGGATTTTACCTTTTCGTTCAACTTTCACACCCACTGCCCGTTTACCTTCCAGTAGTACCTTATGCACGGTGGCATGGGTCAATACGGTCAGATTGGGGCGCTGCATGGCCGGTTTCAGGTAGGCATTGGCGGTAGACCAGCGCTTTCCATCTTTTACCGTCATATGCATGGGGCCGAAGCCTTCTTGCTGCTCGCCATTGTAGTCAGCGGTGTAATCGTAACCGGCCTCTTTACCGGCTTCGATAAAGGCGCGGTACAAAGGGTTTGCCATCTCGTTGCCATTATTGACCCCAAGTGGACCTTCATCGCCCCGGTATTCATCGCCTCCAAAAGCCCAAGTTTCAGAACGTTTGAAATAGGGTAGGCAGTGGGCGTAATCCCAACCTTCTGCACCGTGCTCGGCCCATTCATCAAAGTCCTTTGCGTGGCCACGCACGTAAACCATACCGTTAATGGAGGAAGAACCTCCGAGCACCTTGCCCCTAGGACAGTGCATACTGCGGTTATCCAAATACGGCTCGGGTTCAGTTATAAACTGCCAAGCGTATTTTTTGGTATTCATGGGGATAGACAGCGCGGTGGGCATTTGGATAAAGATGCTGCGATCGCTACCGCCAGTTTCGATCAGAAGGACTTTTTTATCCTCCTGGGTAGACAGTCGGTTGGCCAGAACGCAGCCGGCAGAGCCGGCGCCAACGATAATGTAATCAAACTCACTCATGCAGAATACCGCTTAAAATGGACTTCCCAGTGGTGCCAGACCCACATACACCGCTTTCAGCTGGGTGTAGTGATTGAGGGTCGCAAGTCCATTTTCGCGGCCGATGCCAGATAATTTATATCCGCCCACGGGCATTTCTGCCGGGGAAGCGCCATAAGCGTTAATCCAACAAATGCCTGCTTGCAGCTGGTGAATTACACGGTGGGCGCGGGTGATATCGCGAGTAAAAACGCCAGCGGCGAGGCCCAGGCGGGTGTCGTTTGCGCGACGAATGACTTCATCTTCATCGTCAAACACCAATACCGACATTACCGGGCCGAAAATCTCTTCGCGGCAGATGGTCATATCGTCATGACAGTCGGTGAATACGGTGGGTGCGACAAAGTAGCCGTTAGGCGAATTCTCTGGGGAGAGGGTATGGCCACCGCAGAGCAGGGTCGCACCTTCTTCTTTCCCTTTATTGATGTAATCCAGCACCAGCTGCTGGTGCTTGGCAGAGATCAGCGCACCAAAGTTGGTGTCCGGGTTCATGGGGTCGCCGGCAACAATATTTTTTTCGACACGCTCTTTCAGGCGAGCGAGGAACTGATCGTGAATGCTGCGGTGTACAAATACCCGGGTGCCGTTGGTGCAGATCTCTCCCTGGGTGTAGAAGTTACCGAGCATTGCGGCCGAAATTGCCTGCTCCAGGTCGGCATCTTCAAAGATAACCAGTGGGGACTTACCGCCCAGCTCCATGGTTACCTCTTTTAGGTTGGAAGCTGCTGCAGCCATTACTTTTTTACCGGTACCTACCTCACCAGTAAAAGAGACTTTGGCAATATCCGGGTGGTTGGTCAGCCAGGCACCCACGGAGCCATCGCCCTGGATTACGTTGAAAACACCAGGAGGCATGCCCGCTTCAATAAAGATTTCCGCCAGCTTCAAAGCGCCTTTGGGGGTCTCCTCGGAGGGTTTGAAGATCATGGCGTTACCGCAGGCCAGAGCCGGGGCGGCTTTCCAGCAGGCGATCTGCAAAGGGTAGTTCCAGGCGCCGATGCCGGCACAGATACCCAGGGGCTCGCGGCGAGTGTAGTAGAAGTCTTCACCGACCTGCTGCTGATTACCTTCGATGCCTGCGACTACGCCTGCGAAGAACTCGATGGAATCGGCTCCGGTCACCACATCGACAACACTCGCCTCTTGCCAGGGCTTGCCGGTATCAGCCACTTCGATAGCTGCCAGCTCATCGTTGCGCTCGCGCAGAATGGCCACCGCTTTCAGCAGGATACGACTGCGCTCGATGGGTGCCATCGCTGACCACTGAGCGAAGCCACGCTTGGCGCTCTCAATGGTTTCTTTTAGCACCTTGTCATCGGCGACTTCTACTTGATAGCTGACTTCATTGGTTGCGGGGTTGAATACGTCAAAACAATCACCGCTTTCATTCGCCAGGTAGCGGCCATCAACAAAACTTTGTTCTTTTTCCAATGACATCTGTTGTTTCTCCATACTGCTTTAACAGAGGGTCAATAGGTTGTTTTTCAAGCGATAGAGCAGGGTAGGTAGACTTGCTAGCCATTTTTTTGGACCGCTGGTCATCGCTGCAATTCATCATTGCAAATAGGGCTTACCGTTTCGAAACCAGACGACAGGTTCAGGACGAAAGCCCATGCCTAATACATAAGTAGTAGGGTATATGACGCAAAATGTAACATATTATTAGTTTGAACTCTAATTGTTCGTATTCGATGCACCACTGAGAGGGATAAAAAACGAGATTGATTTTCCCGAAAATAGAGGAGCTACAAGAAAGTCATACGTTAAAATCTGATCAATTAAGACCAAATATCTCATTCGAACTCTATCAAAATACCTGGCAGTCACTTGATTGGGCTCTCACTTAAGGAGAGGGCTATCCGCGGTAAAAATAGGGGCCAGGAAGGGGCTGGAAAAAGCAGGCCCCAGAAAAGCTCCCCGGGGCCATGAGGGAAAAGTGATCAAAATGACCTTCGGCTTAGCGACTACCTTCAGCCGGGTTCGCACACGGAAGCTTAACGGGCTGGAAGAACTGGCGAGCCAAATAGAACACTGATAGTCCCGCCATAATTCCAGGCAACCCCTCGTAGACAGCACCGTGAAGCCCAAGGGCTCGCCAACCTATTGCAGAGGAAAAGCCAACGAGCACCGCCAGGATGCTGGTAGCCTGTGAAGGCTTCCAGCCCAGGCACAACACCAATAACAATGGCCCAAATGCACTGGCAAGGCCGGACCAAGAGAAAATTACCAGGCTGAAAACACTTTGATTGTTGGTTAAGGCCATCAAAAGCGCTGCGCCCGTGATGCACACTGTAGCGACCTTCAGTAGCCAGGTCTTTTCAGTCTTTTTGGGCAGTATGTCGTGAGTAATAGCCGCCGAACAACTTAGTAGTAGGGAGTCTGCTGTGGACATAGTCGCAGCAAAGATCCCAGCCAGTATCAGACCGACGAGAATAGGAGGGAGCAACTCTATGGCCATCGTGGGTAGGGCAAGCTCCGCATCAAAACTGCCAGCATCCGCAATATATATCCTGGACAGCAAGCCAACTCCGGTCGCCATACAGTAAAAGAGCACAAACCATAGATAGTACCAAGCTCTTGCCTGGTGCATTTTGCTGGGGTTGCTGAGTGTCATAAAGCGCACCATGACATGGGGCTGACCGATAACGGAAAATCCAGCAAAGAGCCAGCTCACGACGAAAACGGCAACACCCGCCCAGCCGGGCAGGACAAGCTCCTGTGGGAACCAGTCCATAAATCCTTCGACGCCCCTCATTTGCTCAAGTGTGCTGGAGATCCCACCCAGGTCGGCCAGGGCGACCGCCAATAGGATGCCCATAGCGCCAATCATCACTATGGATTGTGCGGCGTCTGTCCAGATAGATGCGCGAATACCACCGGCAAAACAGTAGAGGCAAATCAGCACCGCCCCAGCGACAGCGCCGGACCAAAGTGGCCAATCCAAAAGTACATGCAACGCTTTACTGCCGGCAATCATTTGAGCAGAGGCGTAGACTAATAAAAACAACAGGGAAATAACCCCGATAAGGCGCTGAAGAGTAGAGTGATTTTGCCCATACCAATTACTGAGCACCCCGGCATAACTGACCTCGCCACTGGCATTGGTTGCGCAGCTCAGGCGTCTATGCACATAGAGAGAGGCGATAAAGTCACCAGCAATCCAGCCTAGCATCAGCCAGATAGATGCCAGCCCGCTGACATAGGTGTACCCGATCACCCCGATAAACATATAACCGCTGTTATTGGTTGCCACCGCAGACAAGCCAACCAGCCAGGGTGGGATGCCGGCACTGGCAAGGTAGTAATCGGCCTTGGTACCGCGGCTAAACAGTGCGGAGGAGATACCCACCAGGGTAAATAACAGTAGAAAGCCAATAAATGCGTAGATCACCTGCAGACCCTATCTCGTTATCATTTTTTAGATTTGACGATGCTTTTCACAAATACCGTTTTAAGCGTTCTTTTCGTGATCGTGGCTTTTCATGGCGACAATCTTGTCGAGCTCTGCAAAAACCTCACTTTCGACCAGGGGTTTTAGGGCGCTATCATTGAGAGTTTCTTCGCGATAGCTTTCACTCCTGATGATGGCCTCTGCCAGATAACGCAAGGCCTCATCGAACTGCCCCATGGTGGTATGTGCGCAGGCCAATTGATAAAAAGCATGGCCATTGTCATGGTCAATACTCAGCGCTTGATGGCAAAGATTGATGGCCCACTGGGGTTCGTTGAGCTCCAGAACGGCATCAGCCTTATAGGTGAGCGCCTCCACATCCTCTCGGCGCAGCTGCAAAATCTCATCGTAGACAGCGATCTTATTGGCTACAGATGATTCCTGCTGCGCGCGCAGCCAGAGGGACTGAACCTCCTGGGTTAGCTCGATTTCCTCGCGGTTTTCCTCAATATGCTGGGTCTTTTGCTGAAGTTGATTCTCAATCACTTCAAGACGCTTTTCATATTCCTGCACCAAGCGGGAAATTTCCTCATCGGCAAGAGAGTGCACACGCTCCTTAATATCCTGAAATGATCGCCATCCCACCAGAACTAAAATCGAGGTGGCACCGGCAATCAGGTAGAAGAAGTAAGTAACGGTATCGGTCGCGTAAGTTACCGCCCGATCCACCGAGTTGTGCTCACGATCTACGATCTGTTGGATCAGATCCTGCTTGGTTTGCGCCTGGTCAATACGCAATTGCTTGAGCTCATCCAGGATATACCGCTCTATAAAAGGGGTATACATGGCCTCACTCAGGGCCTCTACTTCTTGCTCAATATTGTTGTTTTTGTTCGTGTCATTGTTTTTTTTATCATTCGCCTCTTGGGCAAATACTGCGAAAGAGGCGAACAGAACCACTGAAAAAATAACTGCTAGGAGGCGAGGCATATCGCGGTTCCATGATCGTGAACCTCAACCAATCCTTCGTGCAGTGCTCTCACCGCCATGTCATAGTCGGATTCATTGACAATAAACTGCATGTCTACATGCCGCATTGATTGGTGTACAGCCAGTACGCTGATGTCTTTGCTGGAGATCGACTGAACCGCCTTGGCCAGGACCCCAGGAATCTGCATATCACTGCCTATTGCGGAAACAATCGCTACTTTGCGCTGATTGAGCTCTGCCTCTGGAAAGAGCTCCTCAATGGCGGACTGTATGCGCTTTATGGTTTTCAGGTTAGTGGAAAGGAAATGAGTCAGCGTATTGGCATTGGTATCTTTGGATATGATATGGGCCTTATACCTTTTGATCACTGCCAGCACTTCGCGATCGTAATCCGGAAGGCTTCCGGCCATATCTTGGTCGAACATCTCCAGCGCGTAGACCCCCTTACAACCGGCGATAATTTCCACGCAGGGGGAGTCACTGACGTAGTCACCCGTAATCAAGGTTCCGGCATGTTCGGGCTCAAAGGTGTTTTTTACCCGCAGGGGAATGTTCTCCTGACGAAGACCTTTGGCTGCTTTTGGGTGAATCGCTTCCATCCCCAGATTGGCCAGCTGATCGGCCACATCGTAGTTGGTTCGACCAATGGGAACGGCATTGTCGGGGCCAACTAAGCGCGGATCGGCGCTGCTCAAGTGGAATTCCTTGTGGATGACCGCTTCTTTGGCGCCGGTTAATACCGCAAGGCGGCTAAAGGTCATCTCACTATACCCTCGGTCAAAAGAGATCAGCAGACCCTTATCGCTGTGCGCGTAGCCGGTGACAATAGGCAGCTGTTTACCCAAGTCGATACTTGCAAAGGCGTCGCGAATACGCTCATCCAGGGATATATGTTTACTGGTACGCCAGCCGGTCAAGTCGACAAAGCAAGCGTTAACGCCATCCCGCTGTAAGAGTTTAGAGGTGTTCCAGGCGCTGTGAGCCTCCCCTAGACTGGCGAGCATCTCTCTTACGGTGCCCAGGTGGGCATCCAGTGCAAAATGGCCGTGTTGACAAAGGCTTTGTAAGTCGCGCAAGCATTTTTGCGCACCTTGCAGGCGCTCATCCAGGAATAGGTTGGCTTCAGTGAGCAGCTCACTATCGCCAAATAGGCGCTCGTTTATCTCGCGTAGCTTTAAGCGCAGTTCATCAAATTTATCCAGCCAGCTGTCATCTTCTATGCCGCTAGAAAACAATCCGTAGATACCAGGCTGGCCGCTTTTTTTGTGCTCCAGCAATAAATCAGTTATGCCGCCATAAGCAGAAACCACAAACACTCGATTGTAGAGATCACCTGGGCTTCCCTTAATAATATTATCCCTGACAGATTCATAATCCGTCATTGAAGTCCCACCAATCTTTTCTATCGTATGCATAGTCTCTAATAGATCCTTTTGTACTCTTGGATAGCCTCTATCGCTAGGATTAATTCCGCAAATAAGGCCGGATTAAGATATCTTGATCGAAAGCGGGGCCGCTTTCTTTTTCAAGGGGATTATCTTTCCAGAGGAAGATTACAAAACGGCCTCCCTTCTAGCTGCTTTGAATGCCGAATTTAAATAAATAGGAGCAGGGGAGGGGTGTGCATTGCTAATCAAGCGGCCTCTCTGGGCAACCCGTTGGCCAGCTGAGCTAGATTCTTGCGAGTGGCTTGGCAAGTGCTGCTCATGACAGTGGTAGCCTGTAAGGCTATGCATCCCTCCCACCTTCATAGGTACCTATTTATACATCAATGGAGTCGGCACCAAGTTCATAGGCGCCCTCAGCATTGTGCACTTCCTTGCCGTGAAGCGGGGGATTAAACACACAGGCCATAGTCATTTCTTCGAAGGCCCGTAAAACATGCTTGTCATGCTTATCAAGGATGTAAATAGTGCCTGCTTCAATAGGGTGTTTCTTTCCATCATCCAAGGTTTCCACCTCTCCGCGGCCAGAAATACAATAAACGGCCTCCAGGTGGTTTTGGTAGTGCATTTGGAAATCTGCGCCGCCATAAATGGTTGTGATATGAAAAGAAAAGCCCATGTTATCGTCTTTCAATAGCAGGCGGGTGCTTTCCCAGTTGCCATCCGGGGAGACGATTCTTCGATTGGAGTCTTTGGCTTCGGGTAAATTTCTAACGATCATTGGTAGTCTACCTTTGTCTTGTGCAGGCAGTCCGCGTTATCCATTTGCTTTAGTCGTAAGCTATGGCGCGGAGTTTGCCTGAATAATTAAAGTCTAGCAGGCCTTGAAATAGACCTTTTCTTCCGGCATATCCG